>NZ_KV811501.1:29806-218174 GCF_001813105.1 Streptococcus sp. HMSC072C09
CGTAAAAGAAAATGAAGCAGACAAGGATTGAGGATATTGACCTTATCTAACTCGAGGAAGCAAATCTTGGGAGGATATCCTATATCCAAAAGTTAATGGGTAGAAAGGATTGTTGATGAGGATACTATTTGTGGTGGTTTAGCAGATCACTACTAGCTCAGCTTAATCAAAATGTAAAAAAGCAACAACTATTTCAGTTGTTGCTTTTTAGGTGGCTGAGATTTTGTTCTAGGTTAAATGGTTTATTTCTCAACACGGGATTTATTTGCAATATCTGTAAGAATTAATTCTACAAATGCATCCACTGACATGGTTTCTGTTTCTTTTTGACCATAACGGCGAACGTTTACAGCCTGCTCTTCCATTTCCTTGTCCCCAACGATCAATTGGTAAGGAATCTTTTGTGTTTGAGAAGCACGGATCTTGAACTGCATTTTTTCATTGCGTTCATCCACATCTGCACGAACACCACGGTCACGTAGTTTCTTAGCCACTTCCCAAGCATAGTCCACGTGTTTTTCGTTCGATACTGGGATAAGGGTTACTTGGTGAGGAGCAAGCCAGGTTGGGAAAGCTCCCTTGTAGTTTTCAATCAAGATCGCAGTAAAGCGTTCCATCGTTGAGATAACCCCACGGTGGATCATAACTGGACGGTGTTCTTCTCCATCTGCTCCAATGTAATGAAGATCAAAGCGTTCTGGAAGCAAGAAGTCCAATTGGATGGTAGAAAGGGTTTCTTCTTTACCAAGAGCTGTTTTCACTTGGATATCCAATTTTGGTCCGTAGAAGGCTGCTTCCCCTTCTGCTTCATAGTACTCAACACCCATATCATCAACGGCTGCTTTCAACATGCGTTGAGCATTTTCCCACATTTCATCGTTGTCAAAGTATTTGTGTTTGTCTTCAGGATCACGGTAAGACAAGCGGAATCGGTAATCTGTCAAGTTAAAGTCTTCATACACATCGATGATCAATTGAAGGATCTTCTTGAATTCTTCCTCGATTTGTTCTGGAGCCACAAAGGTATGACCATCATTCAGAGACATTTCACGCACACGTTGAAGTCCTGTAAGGGCACCAGATTTTTCATAACGGTGCATCATACCGATTTCAGCGATACGGATTGGCAATTCGCGGTAAGAGTGCACATGATGTTTGTAGACTTCAATGTGGTGAGGACAGTTCATTGGACGAAGAACAAACTCTTCTCCATCCCCCATATCCATTGGTGGGAACATGTCTTCACGGTAGTGATCCCAGTGACCTGAAGTTTTATACAGTTCTACAGAAGCAATTGGTGGAGTGTAGACGTGTTGGTAGCCTGCTGCTACTTCTTTATCAACGATATAGCGTTCCAACTCACGACGGATGGTCGCACCATTTGGCAACCAGAATGGAAGACCTTGACCAACTTCTTGAGAAATCATGAAGAGGTCAAGCTCTTTACCAAGTTTACGGTGGTCACGTTCCTTGGCTTCTTCACGCATTTGAAGGTAGTTCTTCAAGTCTTTCTTGTCAAACCATGCTGTACCGTAGATACGTTGCATCATCGCATTGTCGCTATTCCCACGCCAGTAAGCACCAGCAACGTTCAGAAGGTGGAAGATTTGGATGCGACCAGTTGATGGGACGTGTGGTCCACGGCAAAGGTCAACGTATTCACCTTGACGGTAGATGGTCAACCCACCTTCGTCTTCTGAATGTTCTTCGATCAATTCTAATTTGTACGGATCATTTTTGAAGATTTCACGCGCTTCATCTTTGGTCACTTCTTCACGAACAGATGGGAAGTTTTCTTTCACGATTTTCTTCATTTCTTCTTCGATACGAGGAAGGTCTTCGTTAGAGATTTGACCAGCTTGGTTGTCTGTATCGTAGTAGAAACCATCTTCGATCGCTGGACCGACACCCAAGTGGATATCTGGGAAGAGGCGACGAGCTGCTTGGGCAAACAAGTGAGCTGCTGAGTGACGCAAGATTGGAAGAGCGTCTTCGTGATCAGGTGTCACGATTTCAATGCTTCCATCTTCGGTGATGGCACGAGTTGTGTCAATCAATTTGCCGTTGAATTTACCAGCAAGAGCTTTTTTAGCCAAAGAATTGCTGATAGATTGGGCAATTTCAAAAGTAGTAACGCCAGATTCGAATTCACGAACAGCGCCATCTGGGAAAGTAATCTTAATCATGATTTTCTCCTTATAAAGTTTTTAGTAGCTAAATGGGTGGGAGGTGTCTTTGAACATTGGAATCGTCACTCCTTTTGATGTCTTCATGAAGAAATCAAAAAAGCGACCTCCTCGAAAGGACGTCGCAACGTGGTTCCACCTTCATTTATGTTCCTCAAAAAAGAGGGACACCTCTGATTGGCTCTAACGTAGCCACCGTTTTATGTTTGCATAAAAGAATCACGAGTAGTCCCAAACCTATCCTCTACGCGATTTCCAGCCCCACGCGCTCTCTATCAGATTTCCTAGATTTGATATGTCTCTGTCAGTTATTATAGCACGATTGAAAAATTTTGCAAGAAAAAGTTTCATTTTCAATCAAAGAAATGCGTGATTTTACGGATTTTCTTCACTTGTTTGACCGAAGCCTTCATCATCTTCACAGATCCATTGACCGGAAGAGCAATCACCTTGGTCGGGATTTTCACAATGGTCTTAGACATCCGCTTAACCCGACTTTGCTCAGGATTCAAATCATTTGAAAAGTCTTTAGAGATGATTTTATCCAAGTAAAATTCGTAGACCCGACGGCCAAAGGTTGCTGCAGAAATATCATCAATCTTTTCTGCCCACTTGGTCTCATCGATTGGAGGCATCTCCTCAATCGCTTCAAGAATCGCTTGTGCCAGATCACTCTCTTCATAAAAGAGCTTTCCAAACATAGGGTCATCAATCACATGATCGAGATAAGGATTGCCATGAGCGATGATCGGGGTACCACTCGCAATACTCTCTAAATAAGTCAACCCTTGCGTCTCACTCGTTGAAGCTGAAATAAAGAAGTCAGCCGCCTTATAGTAAAGAGCTGTCTCATTTGGTGGGATCATCCCTGTAAAGACAACCGCATCTGAAATCCCCAGTTTCGCCGCTTGTTTTTTCAAATCATCCAAATAAGGACCATCTCCAGCCACGATCAACTTAACTTTTGGATTGACCTTGAGGACATCAGGAAGAGCCGCAATAACAGCCTGAATATTCTTTTCATAAGAAACCCGCGACAGACTCAGTAAAAGCGTTTCATCTTCTGCGACTTCATATTTTTCACGAAGGGCTGCTGTCTCTGTCGGAGTGATTTCTGGTCGGTCAAACTTGGCCAAATCAATCCCTGTCGGAATAATGCGTTTTTCTGCCTTGACCTTGTACTTTTGGAGCAAGTCATAGACGATCTCACTAGGACAGATCACGCCGTCCAGATCATTCATATAACTTCTCACAATGTATTTGACCATACTTGGGCGAATGACCATGCCTCTTGCAATATAGCGGACATAGTCCTCATACTGGGTATGGTAGGTATGAATGACTGGAATCCGCAACTCGCGTCCAATCCACACTCCCAAAAGGCCTAATGAAAACTCAGTCTGGGTATGGATAATATCCAACTGGTATTGCTTGGCAATGGCAAGTGCCTTTGAAAAACCACGATAAGCAACGCGGCGGTCCTTAAAGGCGAAGAAAGGCACACTTGGAATCCGAATAATCTGCCAATCTTCATAGCGGTTCACATCTTTATCCGTTGTCGTAAAGATAAAGACCGTGTGACCCAATTTTTCTAATTCTGTTTTGAGCGTCCGAATGCTGGTCGCCACTCCCGAAACTTGCGGGAAATAGGTATCTGTAAATAACCCTACACGCATCTTACATCTCCAAAACTGTTTGATAGGCTTCGACCAATTGATAAGCCACTAAGTCAATCGAACGACTTTCAGCGACCTTGTAGCCTGCCTCCCGCTTGTCTACTTGTCCGTTCAAGACCTTGTTCAAGGAATCCACAAATTCGTCTACATTATGGCACAATTCAGATGACGTCTCGTCAATCCAGCCATTATATACGGGAATATCCCGCAAGACCGTGTGCTGATGACTGGCCAAGGCTTCCAAAACAACGATTCCTTCTGTTTCTTCATAAGATGGGAAGAAGAAAGCATCTGAACCCGTCATGGCCCCTTGGAAGACTGCTCCCTTGAAGTAGCCAGGGAATTCCACATTACTCGGATGATCCTTTTCCACGATACGACGAATCTTACGCGGAATGATCCATTTGTTGATAGAACCTAGCCAAATAAAGCGCACATCCGGCATGCGACGGGCCACTTCTACGAAATCTTCAATCCCTTTGCGTTTAAAATAAAGCCCTGCACAGATGACAACCTTTTGACCTTCTTGGATATTAAAATGCTTGCGAAAGACTTCTTCTTTTTTCGGATCCTTCTTGTATTTTTCCAAATCAATCCCATTGGAAACCGCGATAATCGGTGTGGTCACCCCATAAGACTGAATCAGGTGTTTGGAATACTCAGATGGCGTGATCACATAGTCTGCCTTTTGGTACATGTGAGCCAAATACTTCCCAAACAAGGGCGCAAAAAAGTTAGACCCGATAAAGGAATTTTCAAAATCCTCACGGGTTGAATGGCCATGCATGATGACTTTCTTTCCACGACGCTTTGCTGCATGGAGCAAAAGGAAACTCCGTGGGCCATAGGTATTGATATGCACCACATCATAATCTCCTAAAATATCTGTCGTATACGGAATCCCAGCCAAATCAAGCGCATGCATTTGATGCTGCAAGGCTCGACCAATTCCTGATTTTTGTAATACGGATTTTCCTTCTAAATACAGTAAAACTTTCATACCTTCTATTATACCGAAATAAAGAGTGCCCAGCAAGTCTCTACCTGTTTGCAGTATAAAAAAGAGGCTAGAACAGTTCTGTTCGAAATTTAAAATTCTATTTTATTTATATACGATATACAAAATCCAATTGCGATTCTGTTTTTCCTCAATTTTTGAAAAACCAATACTTGTTAGTAACTGACTAAATTCATGACTTGTACGATAATCTGTCATATGATAATGTATTTTTTCTTTTTCAGAAGCAATTATCAAAGTAGAATTGCTGGACAGGACTCTATAAACTTCTTGAAAACTCTTTTTTATATCCTTCCAAAAAATATGGGTCTGAATAGCAAATATTCTATCAAAATAGTTATTTTGATAAGGCATATTCTCCACATTTCCAATCTTAAGTTGGACACTACCTTTTCTTATGGAATCTGAATGAACACGTTGGGCAGTTCTATATGATTCCTTAGAAATATCAATACCATGAATCTCAAGATTTTTATTTAAAGCAAGAAGGTTCTTGATAGTACTCCCGCCACCGTAACCAATTTCTAAAATTCTATAATTATCTGAAATAGTAGTCTGTTTAATCGCCCAAAGACTAAGTTTTTTAAAATAGAATGACCATATTTTTGTGATGACTCTACCAATAAGACCACTAGGTTTTTGAGACTGCTTAATAAGAAATTCAGTTAACATTAAATATCTTCCCTCAATTATTATAAGTTTGAAATATCATTAATTATATTTCAAACTTAATTGTATTGTAAATATCAGATATCGTCAAGAATTAATGAAATAATCTGAGATAAATTTCAAAGTTGTGCTATAATTGATATCAAATGGAGTGTTCAAATGAATCAATATCAAAAAACAACAGAAAAAAAGAAGCAAGCTATTATTCAGTCTGCTCTTTCTTTATTTAAAGAAAAAGGGTTTAAAGAAACAAGTATACAATCAATTGCAAAAGTCGCAGAAGTTTCTCCTGTGTCAATCTACAATTACTTTGATAAGAAAGATAATTTAGTAGCTTTATGTATTAATGAATTGTTTAAAGACATCATACAAGAAGCTGAAAACATTCTACTCAGTAATATAGATTATAAATCAAAATTAAATCAAGCCTTAGCTTTATGTCAGAAAAAAATAAGCCAACAGATTTCTAACTACTTTCAAGAAAAAACGTTAGAGGATCCTACTTTTACGAAACTTATGACAAAAGCGATAGATGAGAAAAAGCGTGAAATATATCGTGCATATATTGAGCTAGGTAAAAATGAAAATATAATTGCTAAAGATTTGTCAACAGAGGTTATTTTAAACGTCATGAGTGCTCTCAATAGCACAGGAAATCATCTATCTCCAAATAAAAACATAGAAGACGAAACAAAACAAATTCATCATATTTTGTTGTATGGTATTTTAACAAACTCTAGAACGATTTAATTGTAACTTACACATCAATATTTGAACCAACACTCATTCAATTTCACTTCATCATTACTTATGATTAATGACACATATAAAAAGAGGCTAGAACAGTTCTGTTCTAGCCTCTTAGACTAGTAGACACGTCTTCCCATGTCGAGACTCTAGTCTACTAATCCTTATTTTTTGGTCGTTCCACGTTGGTTGATCGTATGAGACAACAACACTTCACGTTCTTCCAACTCTTCTTTGTGCATGATCTTGGTCAACATGCGCATACTGATCGCACCAAGGTCATACAAGGGTTGGCCAATCGTTGATAGATTTGGACGCGTGTAACGAGTTACTTGTGAATCATCGCTGGTAATAATTTCAAAGTCTTCTGGTACCTTGATTCCCTTATCAGACAAGCCGTTCAAGAGCCCTGCAGCCAATTCATCCCCTGTTACAAAGGCAGCTGTTGCTTTTGACGCAATGATGCGTTCTGCCAAGTTATAACCTTCATCGTAACGGTACTTGGATTCAAAGACAAGCCCTTCGCTATAGCTCAATTTTTTCGCTTTTAAAGCTTCTTTGTAGCCTGTCAAACGAATTTTTCCATTGATATCATCCACCAATGGGCCACTTACAAAAGCAATTTTCTTGTTGTGTTTTGCCAACTGTGTAACAGCATCCACAGTCGCTTGCTTGTAGTCAATATTGACACTTGGCAATTGGTGTTCAACATCCACTGTACCAGCAAGGACAACTGGCGTCCGAGAGCGTGAAAATTCTGAGCGAATCTTTTCTGTCAAATGATAGCCCATGAAAATGATCCCATCCACTTGTTTTGAAAAGAGGTTGTTTACAACTGAAACTTCTTTGTCATCGTCTTCATCGCTATTTGCAAGAACAATATTGTACTTGTACATTTCAGCAATGTCATCGATCCCCTTAGCCAATGTAGAGAAATAGCTATTCGTGATGTTTGGAATCACAACACCGACTGTTGTTGTTTTCTTGCTAGCAAGACCACGCGCAACAGCATTTGGACGGTAATCCAAGCGTTCGATCACTTCTAAAACTTTTTTACGTGTATTTTCTTTAACGTTTTTATTCCCATTTACTACACGACTAACGGTTGCCATTGAAACCCCTGCTTCACGGGCGACATCATAAATTGTTACTGTATCGTCTGTATTCATAAGATTTCCTTTCATTGTTGAAAATTTCGTTTTCACTCTCTAATTAATCCTATTTTATCACTTATTGTAAACACTTTCAAGCATTTTGGTAAAATTTTGTAAACTCTTGCTTTTTTGGGGAAAATTTGACAAAATAGATCCATAGAAAGAAGGTAGCATTATGTCTAAATTAGATCAAATCGTCGATTTTCTTGAAACTGAAAAAACAGATGTCGCTGTTGTATCCGATCCTGTCACCATCAATTACCTGACTGGATTTTACAGTGATCCCCACGAACGTCAACTCTTCTTGTTCGTTTACACGGACCACGAACCACTTCTCTTCGTTCCTGCACTTGAAGTGGAACGGGCGACTGCAGTTGTCGATTTCCAAGTGGTTGGCTATGTGGATTCTGAAAACCCTTGGGAAAAGATTAAAGGGGCTATCGCAAAACCAGATGCTAAAACCGTTGCACTTGAATATGATAACTTGATCCTTACCAAATACAATGGCTTACGTACTGTCTTTGAAAAAGCGGAATTTACTAACTTAACACCTCGGATTAACCGGATGCGCTTGATCAAATCTGCTGATGAAATCCAAAAAATGTTGGTGGCTGGTCAATATGCAGATAAGGCTGTCAATATGGGATTCGACGCCATCTCACTGGATAAAACAGAAACTGATATCGTAGCAGAAATCGACTTTGGAATCAAACGCTTGGGTTATGAAATGAGCTTTGAAACCATGGTCTTGACTGGAAATAATGCAGCTAACCCACACGGAATTCCTGGAAGCAACAAAGTCGAAAACGATGCTCTCTTGCTCTTTGACCTTGGCTGTATGGTGAATGGTTATGCGTCTGATATGACTCGTACTGTTGCTGTTGGAAAACCTGATGATTTCAAAAAAGAAATCTACCACTTGACGTTAGAAGCTCAACAAGCAGCCATTGACATGATCAAACCAGGTGTAACAGCACATGACGTAGACCGTGCTGCACGGAGCGTCATTGAAAAAGCTGGTTATGGTGAGTACTTCAACCACCGCCTCGGACACGGGATCGGAATGGACGTGCATGAATTCCCTTCTATTATGGAAGGAAATGACATGGTACTTGAAGAAGGCATGTGCTTCTCAGTCGAACCAGGAATCTATATTCCAGGTAAAGTCGGTGTCCGTATCGAAGATTGTGGGTACGTAACAAAAGACGGATTTGGACTCTTCACAGAAACCAGCAAAGACTTACTTTACTTTGACTAATCCTTTAGTCGTTTCAATATATAACAAACATCTTGTTTCGTTAATAACTATAAAAAATGAGGCTGGGACAAAAGTCCTAGCCTCTTAATTGTTTTTGGATTGTCGAGCAAGACGCAGTGGTTGAGTGGGCTCTACTACGCTGATTTCATCAGCTTTTACAGCCCTACTCAACTGTGCGGAGGTGGGACGACGAAATCGATTTCTAACGAATGACCGATTTCTGTCCCACTCTCATTTTTCTTATGAAACCGATTCTAGATTCATTCTTTTCTGCGTATCTTCTACAACGTCTTTTAAAGTGGTTTGGGACATTTCTTTTTCCATAGCAGTCTGAATGTCCTCAAGCTTTCCATCTAAAACATTATGGATATTGTGGCCAATTGGGCAGGCTGGATTCGGATTGTCATGAAAACCAAATAATTGACCTGTCGAACCTAAGCATTCTACTGCTTGATAGATATCCAGCAGGCTGATCTCATCGGCTGCTTTTGCGAGCTCAGCTCCGCCTGTCCCACGCGCTACATGGATCAATCCAGCTTTCTTCAACTGAGACAAGGTTTTTCGAATAATAACAGGGTTCACGCCGACACTTCCTGCCAAAAAATCACTGGTTACTTTTGTTTTTTCTCCTTGTAGAGCAATCATGATCAAGACATGAGTCCCAATGGTAAAGCGACTCGAAATTTGCATAACTTCACTCCTTTCTACCCGTTTTGAAGATAGAGTCTATTGAACAACCGTCAAGGGACGACTTTCGTTATTCCTATTATACTCTTTTTAGTTGTAATGTCAACAGTTACACTATTGGAAGAAGTCCTCTAGCCAAGCATCGATTTCTCGATCATGACCTTCTCTCTGCTCAATCTCATGAAGAAGCTCATGATTGTGGGTATGATGAATGCCATTGACCAAACTTTCATAATACACTTGGTAATAAGGAAGATGGAGGTCTTTTGCAAGTTTCAGTTCTTTTTGGACATCATAGTCCACCCGTCTAAAATCTACATCTTTTAACCCCATTTGATCAAATTCAAGAATAGCATACATGGCCCGAAGGTCCTTGCGAAGATTCTTTTCCAAAAAGAAAGGTTGACCGATCGATCCAGGATTGATAATCAGTTCTCCTCCTGTCCCGTAGCGGAAAAACTGCTGGTGAATGTGTCCGTAGACTGCGATATCACAAGACGGGTTTGTCACCAAACGATCAAAATCCTTCTGCTCACCAATGTGGATCAATTCGCGACCCCAATTCTTATCAGGTAAGTGGTGGGTAATGCCGATCTTTAAACCTGCGATTTCTCTATGGACCTGCATGGGCGTTTTCTGCATGTCTTCAATTTCCTGGGGCGTGATTTCTTCAAGAATATATTGACACTGGCGCATGAGGTAGCGATGACTGGGTCTGGTCTCATCCAACATCCCCCTCATAGCCCGCCAAAGACTATCCTCCCAGTTCCCAAGGACTTTGACCGTAATCGGTAACTCCTCTAACAGCTCCAAGAGGTCCCGTCTCCCTGTCCCTGGCATCAAACTATCTCCCAAGAGCCAATATTCATCCACCTTGGCTTTTCGACTATCCTCTAGGACAGCTTCCAATGCTGTCGTATTTCCATGAATATCTGAAAGTAAAGCAATTTTAGTCATGATCTTCTCCTTCTCTCCATTATAACAAAGAGAAGAAAAACTTCCACCCTAAGGTGAAAGTTTTATGAACATTCCATGCTACCAGAAATGAAAACTCAGGCTAGAAGCGGAAGCTTCGTCGTTGGATTTATCTTTTTCCAAAGAGTTGCTTAACGGCTTTGTATCTTAATCTACTGATTTGAGGGCTTCTAGCATATCTACTTTTCGGAGATAATGGTCAACATAAATTCCTAACAGGACCAAAAGAAGGATCAGTCCTCCTACAGGGAAAATGAAAACACCAAGTCCTACTTTGGGGTAAAAGAGAATGGCATCTGGTGCAATCATGGCAATAAGAAATTGATGAAGATAATAGCCCCCCACTAACCCCATGAGGATCCCTATGATAGACAATAAGATGGTTTCGCGGTAAATATAGAGTGTCACTTCCTTATTATGGAATCCCAAGACCTTGATGGTCGATAATTCACGGATCCGTTCCGCCACATTGATATTGGTTAAATTATACAAGATCACGATAGCTAACAAAACCGATACAACTACTAGAATCATCATGGTGGTGTCCAACGATTTGGCAACTGAGTTAAAGAGGGAAATCATCGAAGCATTTTGACTGACTGCCTTCACAGCTGCAAGAGCCATCATGTCCCGACTAACTGCTTGCACTTGTTGTGTGGAGGAATTTTGCAGCTGTACCAAATAGCTGTTTTCTGAAGTCCGCTCTCCGTAGATTTTTTGGTAACTTGCCTGATCCATATAGATAAAATGGCCGACATAATTTTCAGTGATTCCTGCCACCTTAAAAGAGTGACCATCTAGGGTCAGTCGATCCCCAACTGTAACCTGGGCTAGTTGTGCTAGTTTGCTACTGATGATAACCCCTTTCTTTAGAGACAAAGATTCCCCTTGCTTGAAAGAACGCAGGCTGACAAAGGGAGAAAAATCTGCACAATCCGTAACCAACATCGTAACGGTCTGCTTGTCGTGTCCATTTTTTAAAGAAGCTTCAATGACCTTACTATAGATAGCTCGATAATCCTTGATGTCTGATTTTGCCAGACGATTGGTTAGTTCTTTGCTTTCTTGGTAGGAGGCATTCGTTTTTTTGGCTACAATCAACTCATAAGATAGGATCTCTTGAAATTGGCGTTTGGAAACACTTCCTACAGAAGATTGAATCCCTAGCCCTGCAAAGAGAAGAGCAACAGAACCCGCCACTCCAAAAATGGTCATCAGCATCCTTTGTTTGTAACGAAAGAGATTGCGAGCAGTAACCTTGTGCGTGAAATTCAGACGCTTCCAAATAAAATGGACACGCTCCAGAAAAATTTTCGAACCGGATACTGGTGGTTTGGGCAGTAATAAAAGATTGGCTTCTTCTTTTAATTCCTTACGAGCAACCCAGTAAGCTGGAAGCACACTCGCGACGAAAGACAGTCCAAGAGCAATCAGAGTAATATCCCTATAAAAATACTCTCTGCTCTCTCCTATAACCATCCCTTGCGTAATAATGTTGGAGATGATTCCCGATAGGAAATAATGCCCCAACAAGCTTCCTAGAAGGGTTCCAATCGTACCAGCAAAGAATCCATAGAGGACAAATTTGAGAATGATGTCCTTGGTTCGATAGCCCAACGCCTTAAAAACGCCTGCATTGGTCCGCTCTTCATCGACAAAGCGCGTCATCGTGGTGAAGGTCACCATGGCTGCTACCAGATAAAGAACGACCGGAAAAATATTTCCGATAGCAGAGATACTGCTACTAGCATTGCTATACATCAGGTAACCTTGTCCGCCTGGCATGGTCTTGCGATCATAAACATGATAAGTTGGAATTTCCAGCTGATCTCGCTCGGTTTTGGCTTTTTTTAGCTCCTCCTCTTTTTTTGCAAGTTCCTTTTCACCTGCAGTCCAGTCCTTCTTTTTCTGATCCAGTTGTTCTTTAGCTTGATGGATTTTTTCTTGACTGGCTACTCGCTCTTTAGCTGGCAGAAATGGAGCTAGTTTACTGAGCTGCGTCTCCTGCAAGTCTAATTGCTTTTGAGCCTGATCGATCTGATTCTTGGCTGACTGTAATGTTTCCTTGGCACGACTGAGTTCTTTCTGGCCTTTTTGGATCTGCCCATCCGCCTCCTTCTTGAGTCTTTGATAGCGAGCCTTTCCATTGTCTTTCAGAAGTTTTTCTAACTCTTCTTGGTGATCTTCTAGCCGTTTTTGGTAGGCTTGCGAAAAAGAATCCAAAGATCTCAGATCATCAAACTGGATCCGCGCCATCACAGGGAGTTTAGTCGTAAAGACCTCTTTTGAAACCAGAGCATAGGCATCCAGATTCCCACTGCCACTCATGGCAGTGCCTAAATTCTTTTGAGACCACATCTCAGAGGATTGAACAAAGCCAACAATGGTGAATTGCTTTTGCTTTAAACTAGACCTAGTTCCCGCCTTTTCTTCAAGTGTGAGGGTATCCCCTAATCGATAACGATCCTCCCAAAAACTCGCTAGGGCCAATTCCCCTTCTTTTTGAGGCAGACGCCCCTTGGTCACACGAAAAGAAGAGAGACTCTTTGGGGGAGAAAAAAGTCGGATTGCCTTTCCTGTTCCTTTCAACGTCAGATCCAGCAGTGAACCAAATTCGACACGCGTCCCTTTGAGTCCTAAAAGCTCCTCTTGGTCTACCTGGTCTAATCCCAAGTCCCCCATGACAGCAAGATCTAGCATCTTTTGTTGCTGAATAAACTGGTTAGCCGTTCGATGCATATTTGGAGTAGTCACCTTTAAGCCTACCAAGGCCAAGCTTCCCAACAACATCAAGGTTAAGATGGAGAGAAAACGTCCTTTTGAATGTGTAAAAGAACCAAACAGATCCTTCCAATAGACTTTTCGTTTCATGCTAGCACCTCTTCTAATACTCTAGTGTAGCAATATCTTGAGGAAGCTCATTGATTTCTACCGACTTGACCTTGGCATCATGCATGCGAATCACACGGTCTGCAATCGGGGCTAAAGCAGCATTATGGGTTACGATGATGACCGTCGCTCCCTTTTTACGAGACATGGCCTGTAAAATCCCCAATACTTGCTTACCTGTCTGGTAGTCTAAGGCTCCTGTAGGCTCATCACAAAGGAGAATTTTAGGGTTTTTCGCCACTGCCCGAGCAATCGCCACCCGTTGTTGCTCTCCACCTGACAATTGGGCAGGAAAATTATCAAGACGATTGCCAAGTCCTACTTCTCTTAAAACGGCTTCCGGATCCAAGGCATCAGAGACGATTTCTGAAGCCAATTCGACATTTTCCTTGGCTGTCAGATTGGCTACTAAATTATAAAATTGAAAGACAAAGCCAACGTCATCTCGTCGATAATCCGTTCGTTGATGGGAATTGAGCTTAGAAATATCCACCCCATCAATCAGGACCTGTCCTTCGTCATTCGTGTCCATCCCTCCTAAGATATTGAGAACTGTTGATTTTCCAGCTCCTGACGCCCCTAAAATAATGACCAATTCGCCTTTTTCAATCTCAAAAGAAACATCCTGATTAGCGAGAATCTCCGTTTCTCCACTAGTGTATCGCTTGTAACAGTGCTGCATTTCGATGTAGGCCATTTTTTCTCTCCTCCCTCCTATTTCCTATCTATATTATAGTCCTTTTCGTATAGATTACAAAGAAATCGAGGCATCACCAATAGTGATTCTTCCTCATTATCATGAACTATTATAAATTTTATGCTATAATTAGAGAGAAATTTGATTTATTCTTAGAAAGAAGGCTCATCATGAGTTTACAACAGTTTGAAAGGAAATCACTTCAAGAAATCAACCAGTCTATTGACGTGCCAAAAGGCATCCCCTTTTGGAAGACTCTTCTACTCTTTTCAGGACCAGGAAGTCTGGTAGCTGTCGGCTATATGGATCCGGGAAACTGGATTACCAGTGTGGTCGGAGGGGCACAATACCGCTACCTCCTCTTATCAGTGGTTCTTCTCTCGTCTTTGATCGCCATGCAGTTGCAACAAATGGCTGGGAAATTAGGGATTGTCCATCGTAAGGACCTGGCCCAAACAACCGCCCATCACTTACCAAAATGGCTTCGCTATACCCTTTGGATTGTGATCGAGCTTGCCTTGATGGCGACAGATTTAGCGGAAGTCATCGGCTCAGGGATTGCCCTCCACCTCCTCTTTGGTTGGCCCTTGCTCTTTTCCATTCTGATCACCATCTTTGATGTCTTCCTCTTATTGGGCCTCATGCATCTAGGATTTCGAAAGATCGAGGCCATCGTATCAACCTTGATCCTCACAATCCTTGCGATTTTTGGTTATCTCGTCTTTCTTTCGAAGCCAGATATCGGGGGAATCTTCGCTGGCTTCCTCCCTCAAAAAGAGGTGCTAGGAATTGGGCTTCCAAAAGGAAATGAAGCCTTAACCCTGGCGCTTGGAATCATCGGAGCAACGGTGATGCCCCACAACCTCTACCTCCACTCTTCCATTTCGCAAACGCGAAAAGTCGATTACAAGGATCCAGCAGATATCAAACGGGCAGTGCGCTTTATGACCTGGGATTCAAATATTGAATTGAGTCTGGCTTTCGTCGTCAACTCCCTCCTCTTGATTCTTGGAGCGGCCCTCTTCTTTGGTCACGGAGATAAGATCGGTGCTTTTTCTAGCATGTACAACGCCCTCAAGGATAACCATATTGCCGGTGCTATCGCTAGTCCCTTCTTATCCACCCTCTTTGCCATCGCTTTGTTAGCCAGTGGTCAAAATTCAACCATTACTGGGACTCTAACCGGTCAAATCGTTATGGAAGGTTTCTTGAGATTCCGCTTACCACAATGGGTCGTTCGTCTCATGACTCGGATCATTGCCCTTCTTCCTGTCATCATCGTTGCGATCTTATTTGGAGATCAGGAACATGTCCTTGATGACCTTCTGGTTTATTCTCAAGTCTTCCTATCAGCGGCTCTTCCATTCTCCATCTTCCCTCTGGTTTATTTCACCTCCAACAAGGAAATCATGGGAGAACATGTCAATGCGAAATGGAATACATTCTTAGGCTATCTCGTTGCGATTGTCTTAACTATCTTAAATTTCAATTTGATCGTGACAACTTTTATCAAATAAAGTAACCAGCACTTAAAAGGTGCTGGTTTTTTGTTTATTACACTGCCTTTTCCATCTTGAACCTCCATTTCCTAAAAATTTCCTGACCATTTTTTTAGGAGGGAATTATTTTAAATCACTAATTATTGTGAGATTTTCACAAAATCTTGTCAGAGCCCGTCATTCATAAACTTGTGAAATTTTTGTACACTTTTCGTTATCTGTACAAAAATGAGAATTGTTGTCTAATTTATTCTTTTGGAGTATAATGCTCTTTGTTAGTGTCGTGAAATTATTTAACATATAAATTATTTCAACGTCAAATAAATAAGAATAAATTTATACAACTACAGAAAGGAACATATGGTACGCCAAAGACAAACAACAACCAAGTCAGACTTACGAAATGCGCTCTCAAAACTCCTCTTGCAACAACCTTTTGAAAGCATCACTATTCGACAATTAACCGAAACCGCAGGGATTAACCGTGGGACCTTCTACTTGCACTATGTCGATAAATACGACATGTTTGAGCAAATGAAAATGGACATGATGCAAGAATTGGATAGCCTCTTCGTTGAAGGAAGCCCTGTCAAGGTAAACTTTCTCAATGTCTTGACTACTATTAAAGAGAATTATGATTTTATTTATGCATTGTCCCAATCCTGTTGCTCGGACTTCCGTAAATTGGTAAGAAGTTTTACCCTCCATGCACTAGATGATACTCCTCATTCGAAAGAACACATCATTTCAGACTTTCAAGTTCCATACAAGTATGGTCTAGAAATTTTCATTGCTACCATCGAATCTGTGATTGTGACCTGGCTAGAATCAGGTGCGAAAGAAGAGCCAATCGAAATTGCAACCATTATTCTCAGTGTCTGCGACTTTGCTAGCTGGAACTAAATCCCCCAACCTTTTCCTACCTTTACGGAGAAGGTTTTTCTTTTTGGCAAATGAACAACATATAGATCACCTTGTTCAACTTGTTTGTAAAAAGCAAAAAAGCAGGATGCTAGGATCCTGCTTTTTCTCTATTTTTTCTTTGCCAACATGGTTGCAAATCGAAGTTGAATCCGATGGCCATTCTCATCTCGACGATGGAGATGTCCTGGATTTTCATTGTACTTGACCAATTCCCAATCCTTGTAATACTCCGCCAATTCTCCTTCTTTAAAGGTGAACGAGAAGGGCATCTGGCAAGGATAATCTTCTGTATCCATAGCACATACAATGAGATTGTAACCACCTGGATTGGTATGCTCTTGCATATTGCGGATAATCGCTGGAATCCGATCAGCCTCTAAAAACATGAGGACCACAGTCGATACGATGAAGTCATAGTTTTGGGTAAGAGCTGCAGCATTGATATCATAGAGTCCCACTGGCATCTCTAGATCTTCCTCAGCGACAATACTTTGTAAGATCTCAAGAGCCAGTTCATTTTGATCTACAGCTGTCACGTCAAAGCCATGTTGGGCCAAAAAGAGGGCGTTGCGTCCTTGCCCGCATCCTAGATCCAATGCCTTTCCAGCGGGGACAATTCCCACTGCTTCTAGCACTTCTGAATGGACAGGATTGGTGTTGTATTTTTTGGGGAAATAGTCTTTTGGCTCACAGTAAAATTCTAGGTACCACTCCACATCGTCAGTCGCCGCTTCGACACGATGCCATGCCTGGGGCTCGGCCATGGGGTTCTCTGCTCCTGCTTCAAAGAGGTGGCTCGCGATTTCTTCCCCCTCTTCTGTCAATTCAATAAATCGTAACTGCCCCTTTAAAACTGTAATCTTTCCCCAGGTTTCTACCTTGGTATTGTGCTTTCTTTGAAGAGCTTCTGGCATGGTATCCTTGGTCCAGATAGGCATGCGCTTGTAAGCAATCAATTTTTGTGTCATGCTGCTTCTCCTTTTTCTTTCTGTACCCTTATCATACAGAAAAAAGCCCCTTTTTACAAGTTGGAAAAAGAGGCTCCGCTTTCTAGCGAAACCTCCTTGTTAGGATCTATTCATCCTCTTTATTTTTTGATTTTTTATAAAAGAATCCAGCTAAACTAAATCCACAAACAGCCAATACCCCAAGAAGGACTGAGAAGACCACACTTGAATCTTGAGTCTGGCTAGCCTTTTTAGGGGTATCTCCGAGCGCTTCCTGACAAGTTTCTGGCTTCTTGTCTGAACTGTCTTTTTCAGCAGCAGCCATTAAATTCGCTTTGTTATAGCCATCGTAGACAAAGTCAGCTTCCAAGCCCTTTTCTTCACGAATCTTATCTTCCATTTCCTTTTCAGTAGCCTTGATTTGTTTGAAGATTACATCTGCTCGATCCATGGATTCCTTGGTGACTTCACCTTGAAGAGCTTTGGCTTGGTCATCTGTGAGACCACTATATTTTTGATCCAAAGCAGCTTGTTCCTTGATCCAGCCGGCTTCCATTTTTTTCCATTTATCTTGGATACTGGTGCCAAAGAGGTCTGGATATTTCATGACCATTTGGTCGATGTGCCAAACAGCCCAATACCATGAAGTTGGATCGTACTTAGCAGAGCGGACTTTAAAGGCACCGTAGGTGTCATTGACTAAGCCATAGAATGGGACATATGGGGTATTGCGACTTTGGGCAAGACCCAACCAAACGATTCCACCAAATGGACTTGGTAAGTCTTTCTTGATTTGATAGACATGGGCATCAATGACGTTTTCATTTCCTAGAGCATACTTGTATTTCTTGGTATCAACTTTTTTACCTGGTTCGGCCAAGTCATCTGCTGTAAATTGTTTGAGGTGTTCAAAACGGTTCCGTTGTTCGGCAAAAACATCTTCTAGACTATACTTCTTAGAAGGATCCGTTGGTTTACGAAGCAGATCAAAGTGTTGATCATCATATTTGACATCTGCCTTTGGATCCATCAGGGTAATCCCTGCATAGGTCCGTGAGCGGTTGCGTTCGGTGTATTCGTCCGGACCATAAGAATCCGCAATATGGAACTTGCCATCCTTATCCGTCTTGTAATGATCGGCTTTCTTAGCTACTGCTTCTACATCTTTTGAAGCAATGACATTGTCCTTGTCCTTGAGATCGACATGTCCCAGATAGTAGGTATTGGCAAAAATAGCATAGCGGTCTTGTGGGAATTTAATGGCCACATATTGGTGACCTGAGAGGATTTCCATGTACCAGAGCTCATTTTTATCTGCTACGACAATAATATTCCCTTCAGCAGAACCTTTTTCATCCAGAGTCTTGGCAACGATTTCGATTCCTTCTCGAGCAGTTTTTGCACGAGGCAAGACCAAGTCGATCATGGAAGCTTCTGGTAGGCCATCTTTGACCAAAGGGTCGGCTTTCAAAATCTTGTCATGCGGAGTCGCTGATACCGTCGCTGTCATCGACACGCCCACTTCATTAAAACCATGAGCTCCGAAGTTCCCGTTGCTACCATCACCACGCGCAGCATCATAGGTCGCTGTGTACTTCATTTCATGGCTCAAATGAGGATAGGTAAAGCCATTGGACTCATCTTCGATCTTATCCCCTTCCTTGTAGTCCTTTGCTGGAACTACAACAAAGTTTTGATTGTGGCGCCCGCCATCTGGTGCATAGGGATAGTCCTCTGTACGACCGTAAAGCATAGAGCCATCCGTGGTTAAGTCCTTTCCCACAATGAAGGCGGAACAGGCTTGTGCAACCTGCACAGGGAAGAGAGCGATCAGCATGAGGCCAAACAGTAGTTTGAATAGGATTTTCTTCATAGTCTTTCTCCTTATTGACTACAAAAGAGGCTAGAAAAACTTTCAAGCCTAAGAAAAGCAACTATACCAACACCCTAATTTTAGTATATAATATAAGCAATTGTTTTGCAAGCGATTACAAGCAGAAAGCATAAAAAAGACAGATCTGAAACAAGTTTCAAAACTGTCTTTTTCTTTAACGTGTATTGTATTGTTTCATGACCCGTGCGATGTCCCGGTTTTGTTCCCGACGCTTGATGGATTCACGCTTGTCATAATCATGTTTCCCTTTAGCGAGTCCCAAAAGCAATTTGGCATAGCCGTCCTTGAGATAGACCTTCAAAGGCACCAAGGTCATTCCGGTCCCTTTGGTGTCTTGGTCCAGCTTTTGGATTTGCTTTTTATGAAGAAGGAGCTTGCGACGACGGTCTGGGTCTTGGTTCCAGATATTGCCTTCCTCATAAGGGGCAATGTGGACATTGCTAAGCCAAACTTCGCCATTTTTTACTTGTGCAAAGCCATCTTTCAAGTTAATGCGTGCCGCACGGACACTTTTGATCTCTGTCCCCGTCAGCACCATCCCTGCTTCAATCGTATCCACGATGGTGTAGTCATGTCTCGCCTTTTTATTTTGCGCGACTACCTTTCCTTCGCCCTTTGCCATGTTTGGCTCCTTTCTTTGCTACTTCCTTGTAAAATGGTTTCTTCCCTTTTTTCTTTTTGGATTTAGAGGAAGAATCTTTCCGCTTGTCATCTTTTCTAGCGGTTGATCCCTTAGAAACTTTTTTGTCCTTGCGTCTGCGATCTCTACGATTGCCATCTCGGTCACGTCCTTTAGACTTGAGACCTTTTTCGACGACATCCCATTCACTTGGAATATAAGAGAAATCAATCTCTCCTGTCATCTTGTCGGCTCTTTCTACCTTGATCCGGATTTGCTGACCGACACGGAAGGTCACTCCTGATTTTTCTCCGCGAAGGGTTAGATCCCGTTCATTAAAATGGTAGAATTCAGGGAGATTGGTAATATGGATCAAGCCTTCAACCGTATTTGGCAACTCCACAAAGAGGCCAAATTTCACCACACTGGAAACCACAGCATCGTACTCTTCCCCAACATAGTCTTCCATGTATTCTGCCTTCTTCATAGCCTCTACTTCGCGCTCCGCATCAATAGCCCGGCGCTCCCGACTAGAGGATTGGTTGGCAATGTCTGGAAGGACTTGTTCAAAGTGTTCAGCCACTTCTTGAGATTTTCCATATTCGCGCACCATTCGGTGAACCATCAGGTCCGGATACCGACGGATGGGACTAGTAAAGTGGGTATAATATTCCGCAGCAAGCCCATAGTGGCCATGGTTGTGCTCTGAATAGCGAGCTTGCTGCATCGAGCGCAACAACATCATTGAGAGAACGTCTGCATAGGGTTCTCCTTCGACCTTGCGCATAATTTCTTGCAGGGCTTCTTGGCTCATCTCACTAGCCGTTCCGTAGATCTGGATTCCAAAACTAGAAGCATAATCGATAAACTTCTGTACTTTTTCTGCCTTTGGATCTTCGTGGATCCGGTAGATGAACGGTAGTTTCAGTCGCGTAAAGTGCTCCGCCACTGTCTCATTAGCGATCAGCATAAAGGACTCAATCATCCGCTCGGCAATTCCTCTTTGACGAAGGACAATGTCGACCGGTTTTCCTTCTTTATTGACCAGAATTTTAGCCTCATTGGTATCAAAATTGAGGGCTCCGCGACGAATCCGCATGCTTTCTAGAATGCCATGCAAGGTGGCCATTTGATGAATACTTGGGACAATTTTCTTAAAGGTTTGAGCCTTTTCTTCGTCTCCCGCTAAGATATCATTGACGTCGCTATAGGTCATTCGGAAGGTTGTGTTGATCACTGTTTGGGTAATGGTATGCTTGACAACCTTGCCATGAGGATCAATCTCCATGATGGCAGACTGGGTCAGGCGATCCACATTCGGATTTAAAGAACAGATCCCATTGGAGAGACGCTCTGGCAACATGGGTACTACTCGGTCGGTCACATAGACAGAGGTCGCCCGATTTAGAGCTTCCTTGTCGAGTGCTGAACCTTCCTGAACGTAATAAGAAACATCTGCGATGTGAACACCCAGCTCAAAGTTGCCATTCTTGAGTAACTTGATATGGACCGCATCGTCCAAGTCTTTGGCATCAGCCCCGTCGATGGTAAAGGTGATCTCATCTCGCAGATCCAAGCGTCCCTCTAAATCCTTTGCAGACGGTGCATCTGGAACCTGCTCGGCTTCCTTCAGCACTTCTTCTGGAAATTCTGAGACAATGTCCATGGATTCTAACACTTCCAAAACATCGATTCCTGGATCTGTCACATGACCGACCACATCCCGCACCGTCGCCACAAAATAATTGTGCTTGCGGCTCGGGTATTGATCAATTTCGACCTTGAGGATTTCGGTCCCTTCCAATTGGATGGCTGGCTTCTTCACATAGATCAGCTGGCTGATCTTTTGATTTTTCGAACGAATGTAGCCGGCATATTTAGGCTTTTCCTCATCCAGAACGATTTGTCCAACTACCGTTTTGATGCTATGCTCCAAGACATCAATAATCTTAGCTTCTGCTGCCGTTCCCTTGTTTCGGTCTGCTACCTTGGTAATGACGATCTCAACGGTGTCACCATCGATAGCGTGATTAACATCATTTCGGCCAACAAAGAGGTCCTCTTCTTCGCCTTCTAAACTGACAAAGCCAAAGCCATTCTTATGCGCATGAAAGATCCCCTTGAGGGTAATGGCTGGGGCCTTCTTTTGAGCTAAACGAAGAGAGCCATCATCTTCGAATTTCAACTCATGACGGCGTTCCATCAGAGAGATGGTTTTGACCAAGTCACGGAAATCCTTAGACCCTTCCTTTCCTAGAGCTGCTGCCAGATCATTGATCTGGGCTTTGTCATGCTCCTGTAAATATTCTTTAATACTTGTTTTCATTGATTTATTTGCTGGTTATCCAGCCTCCTTTTTCTATCTACTTGTGTCTTTGTTTTACAAAATAAAAATAGGCAAAGACATTGTCTGAGCCTATCTTATCTACTAGAAAGTACCATTAAGATCATCGCGATCAATAACCAAAAGAAGATCATAATAGCTGTTAAACGCTGCATCACGGCTTCAAACCCGCGCGCTTTTGAACGTTCAAACAAGTCATTTGAGCTTGCGTCAAAGACGTTGCTCGATTGGTTTTTTGTTGGTTGCATAAAAATTGCGATAATAATCAATACTGATAATACTAGTAAAATAGTTGTTAATGCTCCGCTCATATTCAAAACTCCTTAAAATCTTCACTATTATACCATGAAAATCATTTTGATTCAATATGTAAGGTTACTTTTCTTTCCTTGGGACAATACTTCAAGACCTCGATCTTTTCAGGATGGGTTTTGATATTTTTACTGGTCAAATAATTCTGACTCCCACAGCTGGTGCAGGTCAATTGAACTTTAATTCGCACGTACGTCTCTCACTTTCAAATACTTTCTAAATAAGAATAAGAGGAACATCAAATCGGTAAAGGCCAAAAGGGCTGTACCGTAAAATACCCAATGATAGCCAAAATGCATGAAAATACTCGATCCCATCATTGGCCCTAATACACCACCTAAGTAATAAAAGAGCTGGTTGTAGCTAAAGATCCGAGAAATCCCTTCAGGAGGGGTTAAACGATTCAATAATGCAGAAACTCCTGGTAGTAGGGCTCCTGTCCCGATCCCAAAGAGGAAGCGTAAAATCCCTAATTGAAGGGGTGTTTGCGCTTGGGCACAAAGGATATAGAGACAGCCACTATAGAGAAGGGCGATTAATAAGAGCCGGTGATTCCCGATTCGGTCTCCGAGTTTTCCCATCCAACCTGAAAAGAGCATACTGGAGACTCCCATAGCTGAAACAATCATCCCCGATACGAAGATCAGATTATCTCTTTGTCCCAAAGCTCGCACATAAAGAGGCAGGATCGGAGAAATAGATTGAGCGATCATTTGAATGGTCATGCTGGTCAAAAAGAGGCCTAAGAGGATATCTTTTTGCTGAATAGATTTGAGCAACTCCCAACTGGATTTTTGTTCTTCTTTTGGAAGGGGCTCATAGTCTTCCTCAATGCCCCAGAAGGTTAAGAGGGAAACCAAAAATAAGAAGAAACCGACCAAGAGAAAGACATTGCGCATTCCCAGATTTTCGGCAATGAGTCCCCCAATCAAAGGCCCCATCAAGGTTCCAGCCACGACACCGGTCGACAAGGTCCCTAGGGCATAGCCGGATTGGTCCTTGGGAACTTGACTGGCAATCAGGGCTGTACTATTGGGGACAAAGCCTGAAAAGACCCCATTGAGCAAGCGCAGGACCAAGAGCCAAAAGACGGATGGGACAAAGGCAATTCCTCCCATGGTCAGCGTCATGGCAATGGAAGCTCTAAGCATCATGGGTTTTCGACCATAGCGGTCGGCTAAGCTCCCCCAGATGGGAGACATGATCGCAGAAGTTACAGAAGAACTTGCGACGGCAATGCCAGCATAAAAGGGAACAGCCTTGCCCGTAACACCCAACTCTTCCACAAAGAGGGCCATAAAAGGAACGACTAAAGAAAGGCTGGCTCCGATGAAAAAGCACCCGATCCAGGCAATATATAGATTTTTACGCCAATTGATTTCTCTTGTGATAAAATCATCTTCTTTCTAATTGTTGTAGGGCTGCATCTAATTGGGCATAGAGGGCCGTTAGATCGCCATTATTGTCTAAGACCAGATCTGCATGGGCTCTTTTTTCATCTAGCGGCATTTGAGACGCGATGCGTTCTTGGGCCTGCAGTTCTGATAAGTGGTTGCGTTCCATCAGGCGTTTGAGCTGGGTTTCTTTTGATACAGCTACCAACCAGACAGATTCAAACCACCCTTCATAGTGCTGCTCGATTAAGAGAGGAATATCCATAAAAAAGAGATCGGATTGTGCAGCTTGTCTATCTCTTACCTCAGCTAGAGCCTCACGAATAAGCCTGCCTTGAACGCGATTGGACCAGTCTCTTTCACTAAGGTCTGAAAAGATCCGCTGACCCAAAGCGACGCGATCCAGCTCTCCTTCTTTGGTAAGGATCTCTCTCCCAAAATGATCCACTAAGACACGGTAGAGGGCTCCTCCTGGTGCTTGCAAATCATGGACCACTTGATCCGCATCAATGACAGGATACCCTTTTCCTCTCAAATAGGAGGTGACAGTGGACTTTCCTGAAGCAATCCCTCCTGTTAATCCGATGATTCTTGCCATCTAGTTCTCCTTTTGGCAGTGGGGGCAAAAATGGGTTCCGCGTCCCCCTAACTGGATTTTCTCAATCGGTGTCCCGCAGCGCAAACAAGGCTGGCCTGTTTTCCCATAGACCTGGTGCTCTTCCTGCATGGTACCATCCTCTCCGAAGGCATTGCTATAGGAGCGAATAGTGGAGCCACCCTTTTCAACAGCCTGAGCAAGCACAGCAATCGTTTCTTTGCGGATTGCTTTGGCTTCTCTAGTAGTCAATCTTTGACCCAAACGGGCTGGATGAATCTTGGCTCGATAAAGGACCTCATCCACATAGATATTGCCCAGACCAGCCACTAATTTTTGGTCTAAAAGAGCTGATTTAATGGGTTTCTTTGATTTTTTAAGAGCTGCTTGGAAGGCTGGTGCTTTAAAATCCGCTTCCGTCGGCTCTGGACCAATTTTTTTCGCCAAAAAATAGCTGTCGACAAGCTCAGGTATGAGGACTTCCATGGTCCCAAACTTGCGGACATCTTCATAGACCAGGGTGCTACCATCTGTAAAATGAAAGAAGACATGGGCATGCTTGCGAAGAGGAACCTCGTCTGGATAAAAGAAATACTTGCCTTCCATCCGCAAATGCGAGATGAGGACCAGATCCGTCAGATAAAATAAAAGGTATTTCCCACGGCGCCCCATGACCCGAATTTCTTGGCCTGGGAGATCTTGACGAAAAGTATCCAGATCCGTCTGAATCATCTTTGGATACTTTACTTCCACGGACTGGATGATTTTCCCAAGAATTAATTTCTCAAGACCGCGTCGAACCGTCTCTACTTCTGGTAATTCAGGCATAGCTTCTCCTTCTCTAAAAACAAGAAGCAGGCTTCTGCCCACCTCTTCTTAATATTCTTTTTCGTTGTATCCGAAATCAGCTAGGTCTAATTTCTTATCCCGCCAATTTTTCTTGACCTTGACCCAGGTTTCTAGGAAGACTTTGTCCCCTAGCATGAGCTCGATATCCTTACGCGCAAGGGTTCCAATCTTCTTGAGCATGGCGCCACCTTTTCCGATGACAATGCCTTTTTGGCTATCGCGCTCGACCATGATGGTTGCACGGATATGAACCTTATCTGTCTCCTCATCCCGCTTCATAGAATCCACTACTACTGCCACAGAGTGGGGAATTTCTTCCCGCGTCAAGTGCAAGACCTTTTCACGGATCATTTCAGAGACCAAGAAGCGCTCTGGGTGGTCAGTGATTTGGTCAGCAGGGAAATATTGAAAACCTTCTTCTAAGTTTTCACTTAAAATATCAATCAAACGCGAAACATTGTTTCCTTGAAGGGCTGAAATCGGCACGATTTCCTTGAAATCCATCTGACTACGGAAGTCATCGATTTGCGCCAAGAGTTGGTCAGGGTGCACCTTGTCGATCTTGTTGACCACCAGAATAACCGGCACCTTAGCAGCCTTGAGGCGCTCGATGATCATGTCATCGCCCTTCCCACGTGGCTCATCTGCTGGCACCATAAAGAGAACGGTATCGACTTCTCGAAGGGTGCTATAGGCCGACTCCACCATGAAGTCTCCAAGCGCTGTCTTGGGTTTGTGAATCCCTGGGGTATCGATAAAGACGATCTGTTCCTTATCGGTCGTGTAGATTCCCATAATCTTGTTGCGCGTTGTCTGCGCCTTGTCACTCATGATGGCAATTTTTTGCCCCATGACGTGGTTCAAAAAAGTTGACTTCCCAACATTGGGACGTCCTAAAATGGCTACAAAGCCTGATTTAAATGTCATATTATCCTTTCACGAGGGCATACTCCCTCTTATCCAAATACCAAGGCCCAGAATTTGGGCACAAAAATCACCAGTCCTGTTAGTAGGGCAAAGCCTGATACGACGAGGACTGCTCCAGCCGCCATGTCTTTGGCATTCTTTGCCAACATGGAGAAATGGTAGTTACTAGCTAGATCCACCACATTTTCAATGGCTGAATTCATAATTTCAAAAGCAATCACCAAGGTGATGCTGAGCAACAAAAAGAGCCACTCTGTCGCAGAAATCCTAAATACCAAACCAGCAAGAATTGCTACAAGGGCTGATAAGGCATGTTTGCGCATATTGCGCTCTTCTTTGATCGAAGTAAAAATTCCTGTTATCGCAAACTCCAGGCTTGAAGTGAAGTCCCGATTTTTCCATTTTCGCTTATTGTCTTGTGAGTCCATAGGCTGTCAAAATCTCTTCCTGTAAGCCAAACATTTCCTTTTCTTCTTCCGGCGTATAATGATCATAGCCATTAATGTGAAGAAAACCATGCACTGCTAAAAATCCCATTTCGCGCTCAAAACTGTGGCCATATTCTTCGGCTTGCTCACGCGCCTTATCAATTGAAATAAAGAGCTCACCAATATAGGTATCGAATTCAGCCATCATCTCTGCCAATTCTGGATTTTCTGCAAGGTCTTCCTCGTCAAAAGAAATCTCCATCTCTGGCTTGTATTCTAAACTGATGACATCCGTCGGACGATCCGTATCACGGTATTCAAGATTTAGTTCATGACTGCGTTCATTGGTTACAAAAGTCACAGCCATTTCCTTGTCTTCTTTCCCAATTTTTTGAGCAGCAAATTCTAAAATTTCTTGCGTTTGTTTTAAGATTTCGTCAGAGACTTGACCAGTCTCATCTACCATTTCAATATACATCTGGATCACCTCACTATTATCACTTTATTATATCACAAAAACCAGCCTATATACTAGATACAGGCTGGTTTTCAATCTTTTTCTTTGCAGGACAATCTTACACCACTGTTTGCTGGATGGCATTCATCTGGGCATAGATCCCGCCTTGTGCAACCAGTTCCTCGTGTCTACCACGTTCCACAATGCGCCCTTCGGATAAGACTAAGATCTGATCCGCATCTTGAATAGTGGACAAGCGATGGGCAATGATAAAGGTGGTCCGGCCCTTTTGCAGGACTGCCATAGCCTTCTGGATGATTTCTTCTGTTTCCGTATCGATGTGAGAGGTAGCCTCATCCAAAATCAGAATTTGCGGATTCATATAGAGCGTCCGCGCAAAGGAAATCAATTGGCGCTCACCACTTGAAAAGGCGGATCCTTTTTCTACGACTGGATGGTCGATTCCCTTTTCAAGGCGCTCTACAAAGGGCCAAGCCCCGACTTTTTTCAAGGCATCTTTGACCGCATCCCGATCAATGTGATCCTGACTCATGGCTACATTACTAGCTATGGTTCCTGTAAATAGATAAGGATCCTGCAGAACAATCCCCATATGGCTGCGTAAGCTCTCACGAGAGACTTGGCGAATATCTTGACCATCAATCAAAATCGCTCCTTCTTGAGGATCATAAAAACGATAGAGCAGGTTCATAATGGAAGACTTACCTGATCCAGTATGGCCCACAAGAGCGATGGTTTGACCTGGACTAGCCTGAAAGGCAATATCCCGCAGAACTGGCTTGCCTTCTTCATAGGCAAATTGAACGTCGTCAAACACGACTTCTGCCTTTTCTATCTTCAGTTCCGATGCACCATCGGCCTCTAAGGGTTGGTCTAAGAAGGCAAGGACGCGGCTCCCCGTTTCTAAGGATCGCCGAATATTTGGGAATTGACGACTGAGATTGGCCATGAGATCAAATAGATTAATGACATAGTTAATATTGATAAATAAGAAACCAGCCGTCACACCGATATTACCCTGTAGGAAAGAAATCCCAGCTATAGTCAAAATGCCTGCAATCACTAAAAACTTGAGCAATTCCGTCAAGGTCCAAGAAGCAATAGAATCGGCTAAGAGGATTCGATCATTGGCTCCTAACATCTTCTGGGTAGTGGCTTCAAACTCCTCTACCACACCAGGCTCTTGATGATAGAGCTGAATCATACTGGCACCATGCAAGAGTTCATTGACCTGGGTATTGACCTCGCTTCGCGCATCAAAGAAATCCTTCATCGGCTGGTCCGTCATGACCTTGTAGAGATACTGAATCCCATAGAAAATTGGAAAGACCAAACACAAGAGAAGGCCCATCATAGGACTTAGGTAAAAGAGAATCCCTAGGATAAAGAGAAAGCGAACCAAATAAATGACTAAAATCATACAAGAGTTATAAAACTGGGTCCGCAAGGTCTCCGTATCATTGACAATTCTTGTCGCGATCTTCCCAGCCGGTTTATCATCAAAATAAGAAATAGGCAGCCCTTGCATGACTTGAAAGGCTTGATCTCTCAGACTAGCGGTTACTTGATTACTTCCATGTAGCAAGATCCGATTTCCCATGTAGCTAATCAGCTGCCCCAGGCTCAAGACCAAGAGATAAAATCCTCCCATCTGAAGCAAGTCACCTTGCCCGCCACCGTGGGTCAGTGCGGTCAAAGGCCCATCGATCATCTTTTGGAGAAGAAAGGGTGACAATTCAGAAAAAATGGTGGCTAGTAAGAGGCAAATAAAGCCAGCAAGAAAGACAGTTGGATAAAGCGTGATCCTAGATAATAATCGTTTCAAAACTTTCATCTTATTCTCCTTCCTGTTTTTGTTGCCGTTGGTATTGTTCATAATACCAGCCTTCTTGAGCCAATAAATCACTAGCTCTGCCTTCTTCTACAATCTGTCCTTGATCCAAGACGATGATCCAATCCGCCTGATGAACAGCAGACAAGCGATGAGAAACAATAATGGTCGTCTTGTCTTTTCGTTCCTTTTGAAGCGTGTCAATAATGGCCTGTTCAGTCTTAGCATCTACTGCCGAAAGGGAATCATCTAACAGCAAGAGCTCTGCATCTCTTAAGAAGGCACGTGCCAGAGAAATCCGTTGTTTTTGACCTCCTGATACAGAGACCCCTTTCTCACCGATCAGGGTGTCCATTCCCTGAGACATCCGCTCGAGATCATCCGCAAAAGCAGCTTGGGCTACTGCTTCCACCAAGTCATCTTGGCTGGCTCCTTTTTTACCAAGCGCTATATTCTCACGGATAGACTTGGAGAATAAAATATGTTCTTGGGAAACATAGCCAATTTTTTCTTCGATGGAGTGTCGGTTGTAGTCCACGATCGGTTGCTGGTTGACCAAAAACTCTCCCTCACCAACTGGGTACTGCCGCAAGAATTGTCGAACCAGGGTAGTCTTTCCTGCACCGGTACGACCAACAATTCCAACCGTCTGTCCTTTCTGAATGGTCCAATCAATGCCTGACAGGCTCTTTCGCTCAACACCAGGATAGCTGAAAGAATAGTCCTTAAACTGCACCAAATCAATCTGCTCTAAGTAGTGAGGACCATCTGGCTCCAGATCATCCGTTTCATCAATCACTTCTTTTAATTTTTTATAGGACATTTGACCTGTCTGGTAGACCAAGATCAGGTCCGCCATCATCCACATAGGCTCAATTAAGAAGACCAAATACAGCTGTAAAGCCAATAACTTACCAAGGCTCAACTGCCCGCTTGCCAGGGACTGGCCTCCAAATAGCAGGAGCAAGACCGTCGAGAATCCAATAAACAACAGGGCTAAAGGTCCAAAAGAATACTGGATAGAGGCAATTTTGTCCCCTGTTTTGGAGAGACTGGCTGTTTTTTTCTGAAACTGTTTGACCTGCTGGTCCCGTCTACTATAGGCCCGCATGACCCGGATCCCTTCGATCGACTCCAAGACCTCATCGTTCAACTGAGCGACTGCTTCCCGGTTTTGCTCAACATACTCCTCCTGCTTTCTACTCAAAAAATAGGTAGAGACGACGAGGAAGATCATGGGAATAAAGGAAATCAAGGTTAATTGCCAAGAAATGAAAAACATGGTCGGAATAATAAAGGCAAACAAGCCACCGCCAAACAGGAGCACCATCATCCCGTAACCAGCCATATCGGCCATCCCATCCACATCTGTCGTAAAGCGCGTCAAGAGATCTCCTGAACGGAATTTCTCAAAAAAGGGACGCCGCATGGCTACTAGCTTACGAAACGCTTGACCCTGAAGGGTCGCCTTGAAATGGACTGACGACTGAAAGAGTCGCAACTGCCAATAAAAAGCCGTCAAATAATTGAGGATGGCTGACCCTACCAATAGGACCATATCCCATACAAAGTTCGATTGCGTCAGCGTCTGCTGACTCAAATGATCCACTAAACGCTGGATAACTTGCGTCGGGATCAATAAGGTGTAATCATAAAGAATCAGGACCATAGCGATCTTCACATATCGCCACTTGCGCTCCCTGATATACTCCCAAATAGCTCTGATCATATATTCTCCTTTTCAAAATGGAACAGAAAAAACCCAAGCAAGGAGCTGAGTAGGTGCTCAGTCCACACTTGGGCCTTCTGATGCCTGTCACCAATTCAGTTAAGGCAGGCAAAAATGCATACAAAAAACCCAAGACAGACTCCTCCATCTTGGGTTTCATTCAATTTTTACATAGAACTCAACTGAGATTGGAGAAGTTGTGTATTCAATTGTGTCATCAAAACATCTACTTTGTTCATGATGGTTTTCTCCTTTCTCTTTGTTGTTCTAACTTTACCACGGATTTCCTTGCTTGTCAACGTTTTTTTGAAAATTGTTGAAAAAAGCCGGACTGTTAAAGATAGACTCGCAAAAAAAGAAGCCTAGATCTTCTCTAAGCTTCTCTCTTCTGCTATGCTAGTTGCCGGGATTGAACCGGCGACCTCATCCTTACCATGGATGCGCTCTACCGACTGAGCTAAACCAGCAGTACCTATCTACTATATCATGGAGATAGGTCTTTTGTCAATATCCTGAATCATTTTTCTGCCAAATATTCTTCCTTCGTGAGGACATAGTGGACTCTTGTCACCATTCGCCCCTCTTCATGCAAGTCTAGCATCGCGTAGGGCTCCTCGTGAGAATATTTCATACCTGATTTAGCCATCACCCGGCCAGAAGCTGGATTGTCCTTATCATGAACAGCAATGAGCTTGTTCATTCCTAACTGTTCAAAAGCCAAGGCAATGACTGCCTTGGTAGCCTCTGTCGCAAGACCCTGGTTCCAATAATCTTTATTCAGAACATAGCCAATACTCCCCTTCTTCAGACAAAGATCCAAATCCAGTAAATCAATCGTCCCTATAAATTTTTCATTTTCTTTGAGCTCGATCCCCCATCTTCCAAGTGGGCTCGCTAGGTAAAAGAGGGCAATATTATTACGCGTCTCTTCTATACTTTGATTGGTTGCAAAGGTATAGCGCGTAACTGTCTCATCAGAAGCATACTCAAACATAGCTGGTGCATCTTCAAGAGTGACCGGACGCAAGTGCAAGCGCTCAGTCTCTATTTCTAGATAAGCCGCTAACTTCACATATAAATTTTCCATTTGACACTCCTTCTTTAGGGATTAGTTTAGCAAATAACCTAAAGGAAGGCAAGCTCAAATTTTTCTTGCTTTTTAACCCACTTTTCTATACAATAAAATCAATCAAAACAATCAGATAAGGAGTGAAAAGGTCATTGAGTCAAGAGAGCAATCTCACACCAATGGCCTTTTTACACCTAAATCTGAGCAAGGAGGCAAAAATGCTCATTGGAATTCCTAAAGAAATTAAAAACAACGAAAATCGGGTCGGTTTGACACCTGCAGGCGTACAAAGCTTGGTGAAGAAAGGACATCAAGTGTTGGTGGAAACAAATGCTGGACTTGGTTCTGGCTTTGTCGATGAAGATTACGCCAAACAAGGAGCGACTATTGTAGCAACTGCTGCAGAAGCTTGGGCCGCTGAGATGGTGGTCAAAGTCAAAGAACCTCTCGCTGAAGAATACGGCTTCCTTCGCGAAGACCTCTTGCTCTTCACTTACTTGCATATGGCTGCTGCTCCAGAATTAGCGGACGCTATGGTCTCAGCTAAAACAACAGGGGTGGCCTACGAAACGGTGCGTGACCTTGATGGACAATTGCCTCTCTTGGTGCCAATGAGTGAGGTTGCTGGACGGATGGCCGTGCAAATCGGTGCTCACTTCCTGACCAAACAAGAAGGTGGATCAGGCGTCCTCCTAGGTGGGGTGCCAGGTGTTCCCAAAGGGAAAGTCACCATCATCGGAGGCGGGGTCGTTGGAACCCACGCAGCTCGTATCGCCCTTGGACTCGGTGCCCAAGTGACCATCTTAGATATCAGCGCCAAACGTCTGGCTGTTCTGGAAGATGTCTTTGGTCATCAAATCCAAACCCTTATGTCCAACCCATTTAATATTGAGGCCAGCGTCCGTGATGCCGATGTTGTCATCGGTGCTGTCTTGATTCCTGGTGCTAAAGCTCCTAAATTAGTGACAGACGATATGGTTAAACAAATGCGTCCCGGTTCAGTCATCGTCGATGTGGCCGTTGACCAAGGTGGGGTTATCGAAACAGCAGACCGTGTCACAACGCATACGGAGCCAGTTTACGAAAAACATGGCGTGCTCCATTATGCCGTTGCCAATATCCCAGGGGCTGTCGCTCGTACCTCTACTATCGCCCTTACCAATGTGACCCTTCCTTATGTCGAATCCCTAGCTGACAATGGCTTCCACAAGGCAATTGCCCTCGACGAAGGCCTGCGCCAAGGGGTCACCACTTACCAAGGCCATATCACAAGCCAACCTGTTGCTACTGGTTTAGAGCGCGACTTCACCCCAATCGATGAATTGGTTTAATTTCTAACATAAAAAAGGCAAAGATCTGATGATCTTTGCCTTTTCTTTTATTCTTCTTCTTCCACATCCGGTTTTTCTTTGAGGACTGGATTTGGAATGGGCTCATAGGCCCGAATAATCTCTGCTACTACTGGATGGCGAACGACATCCTTGGCAGAGAAATGCACAAAGTCAATTTGAGAAATGTTCTTCAATTTCTCCTGAGCATCAATCAAGCCGGATTTGACATTTCGAGGAAGGTCAATCTGGCTAGTATCTCCATTGACAATCATCTTAGAGTTAAAACCAAGACGGGTCAAAAACATCTTCATCTGCATGATGGTGGTGTTTTGCGCTTCATCGAGGATGACAAAGGCATCGTCCAAGGTCCGCCCCCGCATATAAGCCAAAGGCGCTATCTCGATAATCTCCCGCTCCATCATCCGAGTGGTTTGGTCTTTCCCTAAAATTTGATAAAGAGCATCATAGACCGGACGTAGATAAGGGTCTACTTTTTCTTTGAGATCTCCTGGAAGGAAACCAAGGCTCTCTCCAGCTTCAACAGCAGGACGCGTCAAAATGATCCGCTTGACTTGACCACGCTTGAGGGCAGTCACAGCCAAGGTCACTGCTAGGAAGGTTTTCCCAGTCCCCGCTGGTCCAATCCCAAAAGTGACATCATGATTCTTGACACTATCCACATAGATCTTTTGACCAAGCGTTTTAACTCGAATGGGCTTACCGTAACTATCCTTGATAATCTCTTCTTCATAGAGAGCGATGAACTTATCCAATTCACCATTTCTCACCATGGTAATGGCGGTCACCACATCCGGCGTTCCAATGGTCATGCCACGGTTGACGAGGACCAAAAGAGCCTGGATGACTTGACGAACCTGCTCGCAGCTTTCTTCTTCCCCAATGATTTGGACGATTTCTGTCCGGGCGTGAATAGTTACCCCAAATTCTTGCTCCATCAAACGAAGATGGCGTTCGTTAGATCCAAACAAATGAAAGAGATCGTCTGGATGCGTTAATGTAATTTCAACTGAATGTTCTTGCAAATAAAGAACCTCTCTACCTGTATTTTTCTATTATTATAACAAAGAGGCCGAGAAAAAACCATCCTCGACCTATCCTTCTCTAGTGGGCTTGGTATTCTTCCCAAATCGCATCAAAATCGCCAAGATTAAAGGAAAAGCTCGCATGCTCTTCTAGATAGCGACTGACCTCGTCAAAGTCATCTGTATGCTTGGGAAAAGCAGACTCGTGAAAAGCAAGATCTGCTAGAATGGCCTTAGGAGCATTGCTTTTAGGATTACGCTCCGTCATCAACCAAGTATAAAACGATTTTCGCATAAGCCTCCTCTTAGATTAACTCTGTTCCAAACTGGTCCTGCTTGATTTTTTTGGCCTTCATCAAGCCACCCAAGGCCTTTTTGAACTGGCCTTTTGAAATCCCAAAAGTTGCCTTGATCTCTTCTGGAGATGATTTATCATTCAAGGTCATAAAGCCACCATTGGCTTCCAAATAGGTCAAAATCATTTGGGCATCGTTTTCCAACATCTCAAAGGAGCGTGGCTTCAAAGATAGGTTCAAGGTCCGGTCCACCTCACGAAAACCAATAACGCGAGCATTTAAGACCTCTCCCAAACGAGGTTCTGCATAGCGCTCACTTGGGTGGATAAAGCCCAGCATATTATTCTCTGGAAGGTAAACAAAGGTCCCAGACAATTTCAAGCGGTAGACAATGGCTGGCCAGTTTTGGTTTTGCATATTGTTGTAGGCTGGACGAGCCAAACGCTGGAAATCTTCCTGGTAGGCTAAGATCCCCCAAATCCGATCTTTCTTATCGACTTCTAAACGAATATAGAGACGATCGCCCTTTTTAGGCCATAGATCTTTGATCTCCGGTAGGATATCTAGTGAGACAACAATCTGCTTATCTGGAAGCCCTGTATCCACGAAGACTCCCAAATCCTTGCGCACTTCCGTGACCGTTCCCCAGCCAAAGCTTTCTTGAGTTGCAGTGACTTCAAGTGTCGTGAGTCGTAGTTTTTGCTTCATATCTGTATAGGCAAAGCCCTTGACACTTTCTCCGACTTGGTGTGGGCCTTCTGCTTTATCAAGCGCGTAGGTTTGGCCATCTTTTTGAACAAAATAGAAGTGATCATTTTCATCGATGACCATTCCCATGATGTAGCTTGCTAGATTCGTATTCATGTTTCCTTCTTTCCTCTTGCCTCTTCACAAGAATAATGGAAATAAAACCCAGCCAGCAGTGCCAACTGAGTCTATCTTTCCTGTAATGGTTGGGATGGATTAAACTTCCATCAATTCTTTTTCTTTGTGAGCTGTCATTTCATCTACATGCTTAACAGCGTCATCCGTAACTTTTTGAATCTCTTTTTCAAGACCTTTCAATTCATCTTCTGTGATTTCTTTTGCTTTTTCTTGTTTCTTCGCTTCATCCATAGCATCACGACGAATGTTACGGATCGCTACTTTAGCATTTTCACCCACTTTTTTCACTTCTTTTGCCAAGTCGCGACGAGTTTCTTCTGTCAAAGCTGGGATAACCAAGCGGATAACAGATCCATCGTTGGCTGGAGTGATACCAAGGTCAGAAGCATTGATGCTGTGCTCGATGTCTTTCAAAGATGATTTATCAAATGGTGTGATCAACAAGACACGCGCCTCTGGAATGGTGATAGATGCCAATTGGTTCAATGGAGTCTCTACTCCGTAGTATTCTACGAAAATACGATCCAAAAGACTTGCATTTGCACGTCCAGCACGGATGCTACCAAATTCACGTCCCAAACTTTGGTGAGACTGGGTCATTCTTTCTTTTGCTTTTTCTACGATTGGGTTTGCCATAATCTTCCTCTATTTTCTATTATTTTTCTACGTTATTCGATACGGTTGTACCGATATTTTCACCAAAGACAACACGTTTGATATTGCCTGGTTCATTCATGTTAAAGACAACCAAGTCAATGTCGTTGTCCATGGAGAGTGTAGAAGCTGTTGAGTCCATGATGCGAAGACCTTTATTGATCACATCACGGTGAGTCAATTCCTCAAATTTCACAGCTGAAGCATCTTTTTTCGGATCGGCATTGTAAACACCATCGACCCCATTTTTGGCCATGAGAATGGCATCTGCTTCAATCTCAGCTGCACGAAGGGCTGCGGTCGTATCTGTTGAGAAGTAAGGAGAACCGATCCCTGCACCAAAGATCACGATCCGATCTTTTTCAAGGTGACGAAGGGCACGACCACGGATATATGGTTCTGCGACTTGTTGCATGGCAATCGCAGTTTGAACACGGGTATCCACGCCAACTTGTTGAAGCGAATCAGCCATCACAAGAGCGTTCATGACAGTCCCAAGCATACCTGTGTAGTCTGCTTGGACACGATCCATCCCTGCTTCAGCAGCAGGTTCTCCACGCCAAAGGTTTCCCCCTCCAATCACCAAGGCAATTTCAATTCCAAGTTCATGAACTTCCTTGATTTCTTGGGCCATATTTTGGACAGTTTTGATATCGATTCCGACACCACGTTCGCCGGCAAGAGCCTCACCAGATAGCTTGATTAAGATACGTTTATACTTAGGTTCTACCATTTTCTCTCTCCTTTTTTGATCTGTATTATTTTACCATAAATTACGTTTTTTATATAGTCATATCTATCAAAATTTTCTTTTTTCCATCCGATTAGTTTTACCAACTGTAGCAAATAAAAATGGCGTACAAAAAAAGCTACCCGAAGGCAGCTTTTCATTTCAATTAAAGTGAGTTAACATCCACTTTGATACCAGGACCTTGAGTTGTAGTCAAAGTCAAGCTAGTTACGTAAGTACCTTTAGCTGTAGCTGGTTTTGCTTTTTGGATTGTGTCGTTGAAAGCTTTAAAGTTTTCAACCAATTTAGTATCATCGAATGAAACTTTACCGATGATCGCTTGAACGATACCTGCTTTATCAGCACGGTAAGTGATTTTACCACCTTTAGACTCTTCAACTGCTTTCGCAACATCCATTGTTACTGTACCAGTTTTAGGGTTTGGCATCAAGTTACGTGGTCCAAGGACACGTCCAAGACGTCCAACAAGAGCCATCATGTCAGGTGTAGCGATAACAACGTCGAAGTCCAACCAACCATCGTTGATTTTCGCAACAAGGTCATCTTCACCTACGAAGTCTGCACCAGCAGCTTTTGCTTCTTCAGCTTTTGCACCACGTGCAAATACAAGTACGCGAGCTGTTTTACCAGTTCCGTTTGGCAATACCATTGCACCACGGATTTGTTGGTCAGCTTTTTTCACGTCGATGTTCAAGTTGTAAGCAACTTCTACAGTTGCGTCAAATTTTGCAAAGTTAGTTTCTTTTGCAAGAGCTACAGCTTCTTCTACGCTGTAGACTTTTGTGCTGTCGATTTTTTCAAGAGCAGCACGAAGTTGTTTGCTTTTTTTAGCCATTTTATCTTTCTCCTTGTAATGTGGTCATATCGATTTTCATCTCCCACGTCACTCGTCATTTGATCAAGTGTATTGCGGGCAAATAGGATTGTTACAATTAGTCAGTAACAGTGAATCCCATAGAACGAGCAGTACCTTCGATCATACGCATTGCAGACTCAATGTTTGCAGCGTTCAAATCTGGCATCTTAGTTTCAGCGATTTGTTGTACTTGTGCACGAGTTACAGTTGCAACTTTCGTTTTGTTCGGTGTACCTGAACCTTTTTCAACACCTGCAGCTTTTTTCAAAAGAACAGCAGCTGGTGGTGTTTTTGTAACGAAATCGAATGATTTGTCTTCATAAACAGTGATAACAACTGGGATGATCATACCAGCTTGATCAGCTGTACGAGCGTTAAACTCTTTAGTGAATCCCATGATGTTGATACCTGCTTGACCAAGCGCTGGACCAACCGGTGGAGCTGGAGTAGCTTTACCAGCAGGGATTTGCAATTTTACAAGTTTTTCGACTTTTTTAGCCATTTCTTAAATCCTCCTTTGTGGTTTTGGCGGTAATTACAGATTTTTACCTCCCACAAGTATGCTTTGTGCATACCTTTCTATTATACACGATTTCTCTTTTTTTGCAAGAAAAAATTAAAATATAGTAAACTTTTTTTTCGTTTTATGATAGAATGAAGCTATGTTAATCAAAGTTGCTTCTGTATTATTTATTTTTTTAACGCTGATTCTGAGCGGCATCATTGTTCACCTCTTTAAACTCCAAAAAAGAGGATGGCGATCTACCGATATTGCCTTTCCTTTATTTGCCTTGGAGTACTACCTGATCTCAGACAGCGCCTTTTACCACAGCCTCTTACCACTATTAGCCTTGAGCCTTTCGCTTTTGGCCTTGGGGCTAACGATTTATTTCTTAAAAAAGAAAAAGTGTTTTTATTATCCGAAATTTATCAAATACTTCTGGCGCGCTGGATTTCTAGTTACCTTCTTGCTCTATCTGATCTTAACCGCTAGTTTGTTTATCTAATGGCAAAGAGGCTGGGACAAAAGTCCTAGCCTCTCAATTGTTTTTGGATTGTCGAGCAAGACGCAGTGGTTGAGTGGGCTCTACTACGCTGATTTCATCAGCTTTTACAGCCCTACTCAACTGTGCGGAGGTGGGACGACGAAATCGAATTCTAACGAATTACCGATTTCTGTCCCACTCTCTTTTTTATTTCTTTCGATGAAAGAACCAGCCCACTAGTTTCTTGAATACTTGAATCAAGAAGAGAGCAAGAACTGCCATGATAGCGCAGATAAGCAGCGTTTGAAGCCTCAAGGGGCTCATGTTAAAGAATCTCCCTAAGATACTACTTGAAACCAGGAAGGCTAGGATATTTCCTAGAAGAACCAGTCTCTTGTAGTGATTGAGAGGCTGGGATTCTTGATAGATAATGGTAAAGCCAACGAAGGCCATCAAGCAGATGGCTGCACTTGAGAGTTCTTCCGACCTCATGCCAAATGTTGAAGAGAGCAATACCAAACTAAAGATCAGTATAAAATCCGTCAAGGCAGCAGGTAGCGCATTTTTAAAGACCGTTTCGATAAAGCGCCCTTTGATGCGCTCGCTATTGGGCTCAAGCGCTAGAAAGAATCCTGGAATCCCAATCGTAAAACCACTGATCAAAGACATCTGTGACGGCATAATGGGATAGGTAAAGGCTAAAAGCGTCACTGAGATGGCCAACAAAATGGAAAAGATATTCTTGATCAAAAAGAGACTGGCTGATCGTTGAATATTATTGACCACCCGCCGACCTTCTGCCACGATGGACGGCATCTTTCCAAAGTCGGAATCCAGTAAAACCACTTGCGCCATCTTTTTGGTCGCATCATTTCCAGATTCCATCGCAATACTACAATCCGCTGTTTTGAGGGCCAGAATATCGTTGACGCCATCTCCAGTCATGGCGACTTTATGCCCCTTTGCCTGCAAGCCTTCTACAAGGCTTTTCTTTTGCTCTGGTGTCACTCGACCAAAGACTGTATACTGGCTCGCCGCTTGGTGCAAGTCTTCTTCCGTCAGCAAGGTTCTGGCATCGATTAGATCTTCTGCTCCTTTAATGCCTGCTTTTTGCGCGATGGCAGAAACTGTAGCTGGGTTGTCCCCTGAAATGACCTTAATGGTCACTCCTTGTTGTTTGAAGTAGGCGAAGGTTTCTTTGGCATTTTTTCTCAAAGGATTGGAGAGAATAATCCAGGCTACCAAGTCTACAGGAGCCTCTAAAGTCTCTCCCAGGTGTTCTCCCTTATATTTCCCAAAGGCCAAGACCCGATTCCCTGCCTGAGTAGCAGGAGCTATCTCTTGTTCAAGCTCAGAGAAGCCCTCTCGTAAGACAAATTCTGGAGCCCCCAATACATAGATCCCAGATTCAAAGGCAATGGCCCCATACTTTTTCTTAGACGTAAAGGGCTGAATGTCGAGAGCCTCCCAAGGCTGGCTGACTTGTGTCTTGTGGAATTTACGGATGGCATCCATGGTATCGTTTTGATCCATACTAGCTTCTACATACTGAGCTAGAGCTTCCAAGTCTTGAGCGTCTTTAACTGGACGAATCTCTGTTACTTCCATACCCGGCTCTGTAATGGTCCCTGTCTTATCGACACAAAGGATATCCACGCGCGATAAGGTCTCAATCCCCTTCATGCTATTGAGCAGGACCTTTTCCTTGGCTAATCTGACAGCACCCAGAGCCAGTGCCAAGGTCATCAAGAGATACAAGCCTTCTGGAATCATCCCGATCAAGGCCCCGACTGTTGAAGTCACACTGAGCTTGAGACTATCGCCTAGGCTGATATAGCTGCGAAGAAAAAGGAGCGAACCTAGCGGAATGATAAGGAGACCAATGATCCCCACAATGCGATTGACCGCATGGACCATATCGGACTCCTCATGAGACTTGACCTGCTTGGCTTCCAGGCTCAATTGGTTGATGTAGGAGTCGTTCCCAACTTTATCCAATCGTGCCAGTCCTTGACCAGCAATCACAAAGCTACCTGACATGAGCGCATCTTGCGCTCCTTTTTTGACCTCATCGGCTTCACCTGTCAATTGCGACTCATCGACTTTTAGCTCGCCCTCCAGCAAGACCCCATCCGCATAGATCTGATCTCCAGCTTGAAAACGAACCAGATCGCCCTCTACCAGCTGATCGATCGGTAGAGCGACTTCTTTTCCTTCGCGAAGAACGATCGCCTCACTCATATGCAGAAATTGCATCTGACGCAAGATCCGTCGAGAGCGGACTTCCTGCACAATTCCTACCAAGGAGTTGACCACGACGACCGGGACAAACAAGAGATTGTTCCAAGACTTCACTGCTACCAGCAAGACCGCTAAGACCAGGAAAATCAGATTAAAGTAAGTAAAGACATTGTCTCGAATGATCTGCCCAATACTTTTTTCTGTCTTAATCGTGACCCTATTTTGCTTGCCCTCTTGGATCTTTTTGGCTACTTCTTCCTGACTGAGTCCTTCTAATCTAACCATTGCTTTCCTCACTCATGTATTTCCAAGGGCAATCCTTCTGGATCGAAGAAAAATGCCATCTTCTTGCCATCAAAGTCATCATAGCGAAGGCCTGTATTCTCAATACCTAGCTGATCCAATCTAGCTAGATACGTCTCTACATCGTCCACTTGAAAGGCTAGATGACGCAGTCCCGCATGCTCGGGCAAGGGGAGCTTAGGCCGTTCTGGGGCCGTCGGTTTGATAAAGAGTTCTAAAGTCAGCTGACCCTGACGGAGATTGATCAAGATATCTCCGCGTTCGGGACGGTCATACTCACTGACAATCGCAAAGCCCAACTGGTCCACATAAAAATGCAACATGGCGTCGCGATCCCGTCCAATGATGGCAATATGATGAATCGTGTCTAACTTCATCTGGTCCTACTTTCTATTTTCTATAAAAAGAAAAGGGAGTGGGACATATGCCCTTTTTCCCTATTCTTATGATTGTTGCAATACTTTTCGAGGCTTGGTTCCTTCAGCTGGTCCAATCACACCCGCTGCTTCCAACTCTTCCATGAGGCGAGTCGCTCGGTTAAAACCAACCGATAAGCGGCGCTGGATCATGGAAGCACTGGCTTTTTGGGTTTCAATCACGAGCGCCTTTGCCTCTTCAAAGAGAGGATCGCCTTCGTCTGAGCCACCCATACCTCCGTCAAAGTCTGACTCCGATACTTCTCCTGGATCAAAGGCATCATCATAATCAGCTTCTGCCTGCTCTTTGACAAAGTTGACAATCCGCTCCACATCATCATCAGAGATAAAGGATCCTTGGAGACGGATCGGATGATTTTCATCAATCGGTTTAAAGAGCATGTCCCCGCGACCGAGCAATTTCTCTGCTCCATTTTCATCCAAGATGGTCCGTGAGTCGGTCCCAGATGATACCGCAAAAGCGACACGGGAAGGCACATTGGCCTTGATCAAACCTGAGATAACGTCAACCGATGGCCGTTGGGTCGCGAGAATCATGTGGATCCCCGCTGCACGCGCCTTCTGTCCAAGGCGAATAATGGCATCTTCTACTTCTTTACTTGCGACCATCATTAAGTCTGCCAACTCATCGACAATGACCACGATCAATGGAAGGGGCACTTGCTTCATCTCAGACTGGGCATTGTACTCAGCCACCTTGGCATTAAAGCCAGCAATATTACGAGCACCCACTTTCGAGAAGAGCTCATAGCGATTTTCCATCTCATCAACGACCTTCTGCAGGGCTCGACTAGCCTTGCGTGGGTTGGTCACCACTGGAATCAATAGATGAGGAATATCATTGTAGACAGAAAGCTCCACCATCTTTGGATCGACCATCATAAACTTAACTTCGTCCGGACGGGCCTTCATCAAGATACTCGAAATAATCCCATTAACCGCTACTGACTTACCAGATCCGGTAGACCCCGCTACCAAGAGGTGGGGCATCCGAGCCAAATCAAAGGTCCGAGCTGAACCATCTACAGCCTTCCCAAGAGGAATCTCAAGGAGTTTAGCTGGATCTGTTTTGGACTGCTCCCACAATTCACGGAAGGAAACCGTCGCAATCTCTGAGTTGGGCACTTCAATCCCGACCAGAGACTTCCCTGGAATCGGTGCTTCAATCCGCACATCCTTGGCTGCTAGGGCCAAGGCCAAATCATCTGCTAGGTTAGAGATGCGGTTGACCCGCACACCAACAGCTGGCTTGACTTCATACTTGGTGACAGAAGGACCGATCTCTGCCCGCTCCACTGTCGCCTTGATATTGAAGCTTGCAAAGGTCTCTTCCAAAATGCGGATGTTCTGGCGAACGATGTTTTTCTCTTTGGATTGATTTTTGGGCTTGTCAGGTGCGAAGAGATCAATGGTTGGAAGCTTGTACTGGAGGAGTTCCTTAGGTGTGAAATCCACTTGAACTTCTTCCCCATCGTCCTCGAATTCTTCGGCTTCCGGAAGCTCTTCGTATGCTTCAGGCTCTTCAGGCCATTCTTCATCTGGCAGGTAGATCTCTGGTGTTGCTGGTGCGACAATTTCAGCTTCTGAGAAAGACTCTGTGAACGGCTCCTCCGCCAGCACCTCTCCCGTTTCAGGGTCTACAGGATACCCTTCCATTGAAAGGGGAGTTGGAAGAACTGCACTTGCTTCTTCTTGCTCTCGTTCAGCTGCAGCAGCTTCCTCAGTAGCTCTCGCTTCCTGTTCAAGGAATTTCTGCTCGCGACGTTCTTTGCGTTTTTCCATAGAAGAGTGGAAGGCTTCCGATCCCTTTTCAAACAAATCATAGATGGAGTAAGGACTCATCAAGAGGATCCCCAATCCAATAAAGAGAAGGCCAATAAAATAAGAGCCAATATTTGAAAAGAGGAAGGAAATCGGGGCATAAAGAAGGGCACCGATCATACCACCACCGGCAAAGCTCTCCACTCGCAGATGAATCAAGTCTGCCATGATTCTTGAAAAGGTGACCTTGATTCCATTATTGTCTAAATGAAGGGAGGATACAAAGAAGGCCTGAAACATCAAGAGAACCCCAGCAAAGAAGCTTAGGAATCCTGAAATCACCCCTTCGTGTTTGTCCAGCCATTTAAAGGCATAGAGGTAGAAAAAGGTCGCTAAAATAGCCAAGTAAGCCAAACTCCCAACAATCAGTCGGATCAAGTTGTAGGCCAAGACCCCTACTGCTCCCAATTTCAAGGCCGCAAAAACTAAAACCAGACTAATGAGAATGGTCGCAATCATGCGATGAATCGCTTTTTTTCTTTCTAATTCTGCTTTGGACAGTCGTCTCGTCGACCGTGTTTTTTTTGATTGATTATTGTTTGCCATAACCTTTATTATATCACATTTCCAGGCCAGTTCTCTAGTAAAATCATTTCCTCAATTTTTCAGAATAAAGTAAAAAAACAGCACCGAGTAGGCACTGTTTTAGATGTTTTTCTTTGGATGGCGGTCAATGATGGCTTGATAGTCTTTCAGCGCTTGCTTTCCTTTGTCCGTCAACTGATAACCCCGAATTGTGAACTGCTCCGTCAGTTCTTCCTCCGTAAAATGGTCAGACAAAGCTTGATTCAAATCAGCTGCTTTCATCTTGGACAAACCCGCAACTCCCTTCTTTTTGAGAATGGCTTTTTTCATGGTCGCATTGATATGGTCCAGTGAATCAAAAGCGGATTCAATAAAAGTATAGCCCTTCTCCACTAAAGCCTTCAAGTGTTCCGACGCATGAATCCCATAAGTATATTCGAAGTACTTAGGAAACCAAGTCTCTGTCGTAAAGGTTCCAAAATGGATTCGCCACAAGAGAATGATATCCCCAGCAAGCAAGCCATCTCGAAGTAGCTCCATATTCCGTTTGGAAACAGGCTTTGGATCCAACAACCAAGCTTCCAAATCCCTCTCAGGTGAAATATAGGGTTTCACCTCGTGATCGGAGTAAAATTTTTCCATTACATCTGAAATAGTCGTCATAAGTCTCTCCTATCTATCATTGACTGTATCATAACAAAATAAAAAGAACCTGTCGATCAAGAAAACTTCCTGATGACAGGTGCCTAATGTAAAATGGATTTCACTCAGATTTTTTATCATTCGGTGTGATAGTATCTAGAACTTGGTCGACTTTTTGTTCTCTTTCCAGGTCATGATCCGTTTGAATCATATCAATTTGATCTTGTAAATTTGTCTGCGGAATTTGTGGTTTGTATAGCGAGGCAAATCCTACTCCAATCACCAAGAGACTCGCTCCAAGAACGCAAAATCTTGTGATATGCCAAGACATCGGCAAGGGAATTTTTGCTCGAATCCCCGATTTCTTAACCCAATCCGGATGGTCTCGCATCACACGATTAGCTGCCATCAGAGGCATCAGGTAGCCAAAGAGCGCAATGACCGTTGTCAAGCCAATAACCCGAAAACGATTCTGATTGGACGGAGAAACATGATTCACTTCCATCAGGACCATGCCTGTAATCACCAAAATAATGACCAGTAATAAGCCAAAAGATCTCCATAGACCTTCCCTGCGGTAACATTTCAATTCATCAAACGACATCTCGTTAAAATTCTTATTCATTTTCCAATAACTCCTTGTGTTTTTTCAGGTATTGTTTGCCATACCATTCTTCTAGCGATTTTCCTTCGAACTCGCGGTATTCCTCTGAATATTTATTTCGATAGTAACCATATAGTGAATGGGGCAAAAGTAATATAAAATACATACCCAAAAATATCACATTCATTAGAAATATCATACCAATCACTGATACTACACCTATAATATCGGTTCTAACTTCTCCGATTTGTGGAAAAAAGAATTTTAAAACCATCCAAATTGCAACAATTCCTCCAGCAAATCCTGTAACTAATTGAATTTGTTTAGATTGAGAACCATTATCAGTTTGTTTTTCATATAATCGAGTTCGAATTGAAGATATTCTTTTTCGAATAATCATCCCATCAATGATTCCAATTAGAGAATAAATTACAAGTAAACCAGGAATGGTTAAAGTTCTCCCAAAAGCACTAATAAAGAATAAATTAACAAACAATGTCATCCAAATTATATACAAGTTTCCATTTAGAATGCTAACATATGGAACTTTTGCAGTGTATTGTTTTCTACAATTGACTTTACTTATGGCATACCACAAAAAACCGCACAAGAAAAATAACCAGAATGGTAAAAAATTGATGCCCCAAGTTTTCACAGTCATGCCATTCTGTGGATATGCAATATTTGAATCGGTTATTGCAGATAGTCCAAACAGGAACAAAATCCCCAAAAATGAAAATAGTTTCCTAGCAATACTAAATGGCTTTGTGTAGATTTTGCGACTATTTGTGTCCTTGACCATATAATCGATAAAGCCATCGTGACGCAAACGACGGCTTTCATAAAAATTAGCCTTAAAGATTGATTTCTTCATTCTTACCTTCCAAAAACTCCTTGTGTTTGTTCAGGCTCTTTCAATTAATCTCTATTTCGATTAGAGGATTTACAGATGACTGCCCTCATCCTCCAAGTATTGTTTAGCCTTTCGAACGATATAGAGTGACTCATCTTCTGAAATCAACTTACGAAAAAGCTCTTTCGCTCTATCCTTATCACCTTTAAGAGTAGCATTCAAGGCTTGGTAGTAGATAATTTCCAACTGTTGATACTTGAAGTCATTGCTTAAGTCTTCGAAATAGTCATTGCTTTGGTGGGCAATGGTTAAATCATAAAAAGCGAGACAGACCTTTTTAGTTTTCTCAGCTAAAGTCGGGTCTGTGATGGTCAATTCATTCAACCGACCCTCCAGTTCTTCTCTAGTCAAATCAGGATCTGTGAGAACAGTAGATCGCATGAGATAACTCTCAAAAAAGTTCTTATATTTCTGCGGACAATCCGTCTGACTGATTGCTTCTCTAGCTTCCTTTATAACAGTATCAAAATCTCCCATCATAAACGAATAGGCAACCGATGTCAGCTTAATATCTATCTGTAAAATGGGCTTTTTCACATTCTTGTTCAACTGAAGGTATTGCTGCCAAAAAGCTAAATCTAAGTCTACATGGAGCAAGGTGTTGCACTTGTTGGTGTAGCTTTTCTTGAGCAATTGGATGAATAAAATCAAGCATGCAATAACCAATAAAACGCCAGCAGTCTGAAGAAGAGTATCCCTGACCACTAATCCAATGCAAAAGATCAGAAGCATTGCTAACAAGCCTGCAGATCTAATATAGAGTCTATAGTTTTTGCGTAGAGTTTTATAATCCAATTTGTAGCCTCCTATTCATGATACGGTTTTTGAGGGAATTCGTTCATTTTCAAACAAATTAACATATCTCCCATCATACCGAATTTTCCATCTATACGCAACTTCCTTCTTAATTAGTGATTTATCAAATGTTATCGGTCTTGAAACAACCTCAGAAAATAGAGAATCCCGTCCAGATTTGAAAGTATCGCAAAATTAAGGTACAATAGAGAAAGACAACTATGTTGGAAAGGAAGAATATGAAAAAATTAATCGCACTACTATTATTTTCCGGCTTGGCTTTGACAGCTTGTTCGTCCAATAAGACAGACGCTAGCTCTTCAAGCGCAAGCAAAGAAAAGACAGAGCAGACAGCAACTTCTAGCTCTAGTGAAAAAGATCAAAAGAAAATTGAACAAGAACAAAAGAAATTAGAACAACTGCGCAAAGATTTTAACGATGCCATGACCAATGAAAATGCAGTTTTTCCACAGCTCTCAAATGAAGTGGCTGAAGACGAAGCAGAAGTTAAAATCACAACAACTGAAGGCGACATCACTGTCAAGCTCTTCCCTAAATATGCTCCACTTGCAGTTGAAAACTTCTTGACCCACGCAAAAGAAGGCTACTACAATGGCTTACTTTTCCACCGTGTCATTAACAACTTTATGATCCAAACTGGGGATCCTAAGGGAGATGGTACTGGTGGCGAATCCATCTGGAAGGGCAAAGACAAATCCAAAGATTCAGGTACTGGTTTTGAGAATGAGTATTCTCCATACCTTTACAACCTTCGTGGAGCCCTTGCCATGGCCAATTCTGGTCCAAATACCAATGGGAGTCAATTCTATATCAACCAAAATAAGGATGATATTTCAAGTAAACTCCCAACTGACCGCTTCCCAGCTAAGATCATCGATGCTTATAAAAATGGTGGAAATCCAACCCTCGATGGTGGTAACTACACTGTCTTTGGCCAAGTGATCGATGGCATGGATGTGGTCGATAAAATCGCCTCTGCCGAAACTGATGATAAGGACAAACCAAAAACAGACATAAAGATTGAAAAAATCGAGATCTTAAAAGACTATAATTTCAAGAAATAATGAAAAGAGAACCGAGAGGCTCTCTTTTTAAGATATTGATAAACATTTTACATAAAATTAGCTAATAGATTCATTGGTAAAAAAAAGAATTCTAATTATTTAAGTCATTCATCTACTGAAACTTTCCGCCGTGAGAAAAGTGCCTGAAACAGATTTGTTTCAGGCACACGGAATTATTGAGACCTTAGGCTCAATAATTAGTCATGGAACTTCCTGGATTGCTGAAATCATCCACTGGATATTTTCACCTAACCTCCGTACTCACCTAAGGAAAGTTTCTAAGAAGAATCTGAAAAGAGAACCATGCGGTTCTCTTTTTGTCTTTAAGTCAATTCATTAAAGTCCCAGATTTGGTCCATCCAGCCTTCATAGAAGTCTGGCTCGTGGCAAACCATGAGGATCGATCCCTTGTACTCTTTCAGAGCCCGTTTCAATTCATCTTTGGCATCCACATCCAAGTGGTTGGTCGGCTCGTCTAGTACCAAGACATTATTTTCACGATTCATCAAGAGACAGAAGCGTACCTTGGCTTGCTCTCCACCGGATAACACCTGGATTTGGCTCTCGATATGCTTGGTAGTCAAACCACAGCGAGCAAGGGCTGCACGGACTTCTGCTTGGTTGAGAGCTGGAAAGGCATTCCAAACTGCTTCAAGCGGGGTCTGACGATTGCCACCTTCGACCTCTTGCTCGAAGTAGCCAAGCTCTAGGTAGTCTCCACGCTCGACTTCACCAGCGATTGGTGGGATGATTCCCAGCAAGCTCTTCAAGAGAGTGGTTTTCCCGATCCCGTTGGCCCCGATGATGGCCACCTTTTGATTGCGCTCGAAGGTTAAGTTCAAAGGCTTGGTCAACGGACGGTCATAGCCAATCTGAAGATCTTTGGCTTGGAAGATAAAGCGTCCAGGAGTCCGGGCATTTTTAAATTCAAAGGAGGGTTTTGGTTTCTCACTTTGCAACTCAATGAGTTCCATCTTGTCCAGCTTCTTCTGACGAGACATGGCCATGTTCCGTGTAGCCACACGCGCCTTATTGCGGGCTACGAAATCTTTCAAATCAGCAATCTCTTTTTGCTGGCGCTCATAAGCCGCTTCCAATTGCGATTTCTTCATTTCATAGACTTCAAGGAATTGGTAGTAGTCTCCGGAATAGCGGGTTAACTGCTGATTTTCCACATGGTAGACGATGTTGATCACATCGTTCAAGAAAGGAATATCATGGGAAATGAGGACAAAGGCATTTTCATAATTTTGCAAGTAGCGTTTGAGCCAATCGATGTGCTCTGCATCCAAGTAGTTGGTTGGCTCGTCCAAGAGAAGGATATCTGGTTTCTCAAGTAAGAGTTTGGCCAAGAGGACCTTGGTCCGTTGCCCACCTGACAAGGAGGTCACATCCGTATCCATGCCAAAGTCCATGACCCCAAGAGCACGCGCCACTTCATCAATCTTGGCATCCAAGGTATAAAAATCACGACTTTCTAGACGCTCTTGGAGTTCTCCAACCTCTTCCATCAGAGCATCGACATCGGCTCCCTCTTCCGCCATGGCCATATAGAGGTCATTGATGCGAGCTTCAGCTGTGAACAACTCATCAAAAGCGGTCCGTAAGACATCGCGAACAGTTTGTCCTTCTTCTAAGACCGAATGCTGATCCAGGTAACCTGCCGTCACATACTTAGACCACTCCACCTTTCCTTCGTCAGGTTGCATTTTACCAGTCACGATGCTCATGAAGGTCGATTTCCCCTCACCATTGGCCCCGACAAGCCCGATATGCTCTCCCTTTAGCAAACGGAAGGACACATCCTCAAAAATCGCCCGGTCCCCAAAACCGTGACTCAAATTTTTCACTTCCAAAATACTCATGCTTGACTCTCTTTCATTGATTTCACTCGTATGATTATATCATCTTCACTACAAAATGAAAAGGGAGCCCAACTCCCTTTAGAATATATATAAATAAATTATAGTTACGCGATTTTGTCAAGAAATCAAAATAAGTTCTAACTTATGAATTTCATAAAGAATATACCGAAACTTTCCGCCGTGAGAAAAGCGCTTGAACTATTAAATTTCAAGCGCTCGGGAGTTTTGAGACCTCAGGCTCAAAACTAAGTCATGGAACTTCGTAGAAGTTCGCTGACGTCCGTACTCACCTAAGGAAAGTTTTTCAGAAGACGTTGTCTTCGATCTGAAAGGAGCCCAACTCCCTTTTCTTTTACAAACCTAAGTCTGCGTATGGTTTCCGGTAGCCCACTTGAACTACTTTTCCGTCTTTGACAAGCAGAGGCCGTTTGATCAGCATACCGTCTGAAGCAAGGAGATCCGCCGCTTCTTTCACTGTCAGTTGATCCACCTTATCTTTCAAACCGAGTTCTCGGTATTTCATTCCGCTAGTATTGAAGAAAGACTTGATCGGTAGGCCAGAAGCTGCCATCCAATCTTGCAATTCTTGGCTAGTCGGTGTTTCTGTGACAATGTTTTGGCTTTGAAACTCACATTGGAGACCGTCCAATTCTGATTTAGCCTTTCGACAAGTCGAACATTTTGGGTATTCAATAAAGGTATACATCGATTTTATTTCTCCTTCCAGGTAATTCCTTCATGGTGTAAGAGCCAGCGTTTGCGATCGAGTCCAGACGCGTAGCCCGTCAGTTGTCCATCTTTTCCCATCACACGGTGACAAGGGACTAAGATCGTCAAGGGATTACGTCCGACAGCCTGTCCCACGGCCTGGGCTGAACCACAAGAAAGATCCTGGGCCAGCTGGCCATAGGTCTTGGTCTCACCATATGGGATCTCTCGCAATAACTGCCACACCCGCTCTTGAAAGGCTGTCCCTTGCGGTACTAGTGGAAAGCTGATAGCGATTGGCTCCCCAGCAAAATAGTGATCCAACCACTCCTTCACCTTCTCATGGTAGGGATGGATCTGTTCCCGCGCCCCATAGGGATCAGGCGCCTCTTCTTTCGGATCATAAAAATCAAGCTCTACAAGGCCTTCTTCACTGACAATGATCGAAAGAAGCCCCATCGGGCTTTCATAAAATTGTTTAAGATAGAGAGTCATTGTAGGCTGCTTCTGCTCTTTGGTCCCAGCGGTCCTCTTCTGAGACCACTTGGAATAGACTCGTTTCTGCTTTTCGCTTGATCTTTTGATAAGCCAGACGGACTCCATCAATGGGGACCTTTCCACAATAATGGTAGCCCAATTTTTCAAGTAAATGCTGCATCACCACATTATCTGGGTGCGTATCGCAACGGAAATCTGGTCCTTTTTCCCCTTCGATTAAACCTTGAAGGAAGGTCTGCGCTACCCCTTTGCCAGCAGCTTCTTTGGCTACAGCGACTCGGTGAAAAGTGACATACATATAGTTGTCATGCTCCCACTTGCCATCGTAAATCTCATTATAGGCCGCTTCATTTCCCTTGTGGACGGCTGCATAGGCGACAACTTCCTGATCTTCAACTGCCACATAGCCACGACTTTCTAGAATATCTTCAAAAATGATCTCTTCATCTGGATAGCCATCCTGCCACTGGTCGACCTGTCTTTGAGCCAGGCTTTCCTTGGCATCTTGGATGATTTCCATAATTCGCTTAATCTCGTTGGGATAAGCCATTCTAATTTCCATCCTGCTTCCAACCTTTCCTAGTCTTGATGGTAACGAGCATAGAGCTCACTCTTTTGCAGGCCGTATTGTTTGGCGACCTGTTTAATTGCTTGATTTTTCTTCATGCCCTCTTGGACCAAGGTATCGATCTCTTGGATCAAGTCGACCTCTTCTAGGTCTAGCTCTTCTTCCTTGGCTCCTTCGACAATCAAGAGGCACTCCCCTTTGAGAGGATTTTCTTCAAGAAATGCGACTAACTCAGAAATACTGCCGCGAGTATATTCCTCATAGATCTTGGTTAATTCACGAACCAATACGACAGGACGATCCCCATAGACAGCCAACATATTCTCTAGGGTTGCCTTCACTCGATGGGGCGACTCATAAAAGATCTGAGTCTCAGGGTAGGCCACTTTTTCTTGGAAAAATGCCTTCTGTTGCCCCTCTTTGCGAGGCAGAAATCCATAAAAAATATGAGGTTGAGGGGCTAGGCCACTGGCAATCAAACCCGTTATACCTGCACTAGGACCAGGCACAGCTACGACAGGAATCTCGCGTTCAATCGCTGCCTTGACCAAATCATGACCAGGGTCAGAAATACTAGGGAGTCCTGCATCTGAGACTTGCGCCACATCCTTTCCGGATTCTAAATAGGCGATTAGATCTGGAATTTTCTCCATGGCATTGTGCTCATGAAAGCTAGTCTGGGGTGTCGCAATCTCAAAATGCTTGAGTAAGAGTCCTGTATTTCTAGTATCCTCAGCTGCGATCAAGTCCACATCCTTTAAGGTCTGGACCATGCGGTAACTCATATCCTCCCGATTACCGATCGGTGTTGGGACCAGGTAAAGCACCCCAGTTTTCTTTTCCCCTTTAAAACTTCGTTGGATCTGCATGCTTACTCCCTAAATAACAACTCGTCACAAAACATACACTCTTCATCGTTCTCACGGCGTTGACCGTAGGAATAAGTGCAGATATGAAAACCGTCATTGTAAATACGTTGCAAATTTTCACGACCATGGTGTTGGGACTTTGCGGATGAAGTCTTCTCAACTTCCCCCAAACGCTCTCTCAATTTATCATTTTCTAAGCGAAGAGCTGTATTTTCTTCGATGACTTGTTTCAAATTTTTCTTGATGGCTTCGACTTCAGCCAAGGTGACCAACAAATTCTGAGAAAAGCCGTCTAAAGCATCAAATAATTCTTTTTTATTCATTCTGACTCCTTAACTTTCTAAGCTCAACACCATATATTCTAGAGCATTTTGAAAAGAAACATTGGCCTTCCACATCCTGCGAGCATGACTCAATTTCTCAAGCAACTGCTGGGATCGACTTAAGCGCAACTGCTCTTCTAAAGCCAACTCCATCAAACGAAAGGCCTGGCTTTGTTTTTCCTTATCATCTGCTAAACTCACCAAGCGTGTCACTTCCAAATAGGCGCGATTCAAATTGGATTGACAACGTTCGATGAACTGATCACAAACTTTTGCCAGTTCAAAAAACGTAGCATTCTTTTTTTGTTGTTCTGCTTCTTCGAGACTAAAACTAAAACGAGCTACTAAATTTGCCTGTGACTTGATCAAGCCTTCTTTTTCTAGCAGTTCCGTTAGGTAGGCTTGCTTTTTAGGAAAATGAACCTGCTGGGCCCGACTCTTGATAGTCGGTAAGATTAAGTTTTCATCGGATGTCAACAAGAAGAGATAGATCTCACTCTGGGGCTCTTCCATGACTTTTAAGAGAGAGTTGGCCGCATTGGTATGCATCTTATCCGCATCTTGGACGATAAAGACCTGCCGACTTCCTTCAAATCCTGATTGAGAAAAATCTTGAACCAGCGAACGAATGCGGTCCGTCTTAATGATCTGGTTGACTGGACGCACGATCTTTACGTCTGAGAATTCTTCTTCAGCAATCAAGCGGCAGGAACGGCATTTGCCACAAGGCCAGACTCCCTGCAAATCTTCGCAAAATTGACTTTGAGCTAGCAAGAGGGCCATCTCAAAACTGGCAAAAGAACCCGTAAAGAGATAAGCATGACTGAGCTGTTTGTGTTCTAAGATCTGGGTGAAACGCTCCACCAATTCTGGCTGGAGCTGTTGGATCTCTTCTAGCTTCATTTCAATATCCCCAAGCGATTTTCTAAAACAGCCAAGACATCCGCAAAGACTGCTTCAAAGGATTGACTGGCATCGATTTTCACAATGCGCTCTGGTTCCTTTTCATACAAGGCTAAATAACCCTGTCTGACTTTTTGGTGAAGCTCCAATCCTTCCAAATCCAAACGATTGACTTCCCGCTCTTGGTTTTTCGCAATTCGAGCGAGCCCTTCTTCGACATCCAGATCAAAGTAAAGGGTGAGATCTGGTTTAAGACCATCTGTCGCGAATTGATTGAGCCACTCGATATCTTCCACACTCAGACCGCGACCATACCCTTGATAAGCGACCGAGCTATCAATAAAGCGGTCCATCAAGACAATCTTCCCAGCTGCAAGGGCTGGCAAGACACGTTCCACCAAATGCTGCCGGCGACTAGCAATATAGAGCAACAACTCGGTCTTGGCATCCATACGAGTATGGTCTGGATCTAAAATGACTTGGCGGATCTTTTCTGCAATGTCTACACCGCCTGGTTCACGGGTTGTAATAAAAGGAATTCCTTTTTCTTCAAGTAGAGGCAAAACGGCTTCTAGGACCGATGATTTTCCCGCTCCTTCTGGACCTTCAAATGAAATTAATGTACCGTTTACCATAGTATCCTCTTTCTAGTTTTCTTCTTTTTATTTTACCAAAAATAAGGGTAAAAATCTTGTATTTTAGGAGAGAAAATTTTTCAAAGTCATTTTCATTTTTTCACTTTTTTGTTACAATGTTCTTATAAAGTTTTAGGAGACAACCTATCATGTTTAAATTTAAAGATATTCTGGCTATCATCTTGGGGGCCGGCATTTTTTCGTTTGGGATCTATTTTTTAGTCATTCCCTTTCACTTCTATGAAGGAGGAGCGACAGGGATTACCTTGATCACCTATTACCTCTTCAAAATCCCCGTTTCCCTGATGAACTTGCTGATCAATATCCCTCTCTTCGTTCTGGCTTGGAAACTGCTGGGCAAGAAATCTCTTTATCTGAGCTTACTGGGGACTTTCTCGGTTTCGGCATGGATGGCAATTTTTGAAGCTATGCCCCTCAGCCACCACTACCATCACTTTATCTTTACAGCCTTTAAAGGAGATATTCTGCTTGCCTGTATCGCCTCAGGGGTTGTCCTTGGTTTAGGGCTAGGGATCATCTTCAATGCTGGGGGAACTACGGGAGGAACTGATATCCTCGCTCGCATCTTTAACAAATACACTTCCCTCACCATGGGAAAACTCATGTTGATTGTAGATGCCATTGTTCTGATAACTGTTGTCGTAGTCTTCCAAGATGTCCGCACAGCTATGTATACCCTCTTCTTTATCCTGATTGACACCCTTGTGATCGACTTGATTGGAGAAGGTGGTTTTGCTGGAAAAGGCTTCCTTATCGTTACCTCTAAACCAGAAGAAATTGCCAAAAAGGTTTCTGACGATCTGGGTCGCGGGATTACCTTTATTCGCGGGATGGGCTATTACAGCCGTAAGGACCTGGATATCGTCTACTGTGTCGTTTCACGGAATGAGATGAAACAAATGAAAGACATCATCAATCAGATCGATCCATTCGCCTTCATCACCATTTCTGAAGCCCATGAAATTCTCGGCGAAGGCTTTACTTTAGATAAAGAAAAACAACCCATTACCCGTTAATAGAAAAAATAAGGCTAGATTCTCATCTAGCTTTGTTTTTCTATTTACGATTTTCCTTAGGTGAGTACGGACGTTAGGTGAAATTATCCAGTGGATGATTTCAGCAATCCAGGAAGTTCCATGACTAAATCAAGATACAAAGGGCGCCTGCGGATAAAGTCAAAATAGGAAGTTTGACGAAGAATCTTTAGATTCTAGGAAGACTTATCTTTTTGACACAATCCGCAACCTGTGTTCAATTTGTATTGAGCCCCTTCGCTTTTTAATTTCTAAGCTCAGGCTAAAACAGTTCCCCAAACTGTTTTACTCTCAAAAATTCCGAGAGCATGAAACAAGTATGTTTCATGCTCTTTTCTCACGGCGGAAAATCTTAGAATACACGTCATGATTAATAAAATCATAATTATTTTTATAGAATTTATTAGGTTACCTTATACAAAAATCAGACTGGATTGTCATCCAGCCTGATTTTTTTATTAAATAGCTTTTGCGGTTGTTCGAGTGATTTCATCGACTTTCAAACCGTTGGCTTCAAATTTACTACGGATTCCTTCTAGATCTGTCACCCCATCAATTTGGACTTCGATAACCACACGATCGTCTTTTGTTGGGATATTGACTGTATTTGCGATGTTATACCCTTCTTCTACAATCAAGTGAATGATTTGTTCTAGAACGCCAACCTTATCTTCTGTCACAAAGCGAACACGAACTCCTTCTTCTCCATAACCGGATACTTCAAGGAAAGCACGGAAAATATCACGGTCTGTGATGACACCGGATACTTGGTCATTGTCCACGACTGGAAGAATTCCCACCTTGTTCTTATACATGAGGTAGGTCGCATCTTCTAAGCTCGCAAATTTAGAGACGGTAATGACATCGCGAAGCATGACATCTTTAACCTTAGTCTTGTTCAACAGATAGTTCATCTCGAAAATAGACAAGCTTGTTGCTTTAGATGGACTTGCTTCTGCAATCGTACCTTCTGTCACCAACCCAACCAATTTATCGTTTTCAATGACTGGCAAACGGTGCAAACCTTGTTCGCGCATCAAATCTGCCGCGTGGGCAATTGTCGTATCTGGACTAATGTAAACCACTTTACGTGTCATAAAATCTTTAACAGCCATAACAAGTTCTCCTATGCTTTTATTAGTTTTATTATACTTGATTTTAAGAATGATTTCAAACGCTTTCAGCAGTTTTCTCTTGTTTTCAAAATTTAGAAAAATCAAACAAGAAAGATAAAAAAAGAAAGGTCTTCAGGACCTTTCTTTTTAATATTCTAGTGAACTTTAGAAATCTTATCCACCAAGGTAGGCCTTGCGGACTTCTTCTGAGGCTAAGAGTTCTTTTCCTGTTCCGGTAAGAACGACTTTCCCTGTTTCCAAAACATAACCGCGGTCTGCGATGGCAAGAGCCTTGTTGGCATTTTGCTCGATCAAGAGAACCGTTGTCCCTTGTTTTTGGATATCTTGGATGATATCAAAGATTTCTTGGATAAAGATTGGAGCCAATCCCATAGAAGGTTCATCCAGAAGCAAGAGTTTTGGCGTTGACATAAGTGCACGACCCATTGCTAGCATTTGTTGTTCCCCACCAGATAGGGTTGCTGCATCTTGGTTCTTCCGTTCTTCCAAACGTGGGAAACGGGAGAAGACTTTCTTCAAGTTAGCTTGATTTTCTTCTCGATCTTTCTTCAAGAAAGCTCCCATCTCCAAGTTTTCCATAACAGTTAAGCCTGGAAAGACGTGGCGGCCTTCTGGAACTTGAGAGAGTCCTGCTGCTACAATCTTTTGAGCCGGAACCTTTTGAATCTCCTGACCCAAAAACTCAATTTTTCCAGCACTTGGACGCACCAAACCTGAAATGGTACGAAGAATAGATGTTTTCCCAGCACCGTTAGCACCGATAAGAGAAACAACTTCCCCTTCGTTTACCTCGAAACTGACATCACGGACAGCCTGGATCATGCCATAGTGTACAGAAAGATTTTCAACTTTTAACATAGACATTAGGCTTCACCTCCTAGATAGGCTTCGATTACGCGTTTGTTGGTCTTGATTTCATCTGGCGTACCATGGGCAATCAAGCGACCATATTCCAATACATAAATCCGTTCTGTTACTTCCATGACCAAGCTCATATCGTGCTCGATCAGCATGATCGTAATATTAAATTCTTTTTGAATGCGACGGATCAATTGGGTCAATTCTGCTGTTTCTTGAGGGTTCATCCCTGCAGCAGGTTCATCCAAGAAGAGGATTTTTGGCTCTGTCGCAAGGGCACGAACGATCTCCAAGTGACGTTGTTGTCCGTAAGCTAAGTTTTTGGCCAAGGTATCTGCTTCTTTTTCCAAACCAAAAATCGCTAACAATTCAAGGGCTTTCGCTTTCAAAGCTTCTTCATTCTTGTAATAGCTTGGCAAGCGGAAAAGACTCGCAAAGACATGTGGTTTGTGGTGATTAGCAAAGGCAATCAAAACATTGTCCAAAACGCTCAAATCTTTAAAGAGACGAATATTTTGGAAAGTCCGTCCCAGACCACCTGCAGCGATTTTATAGGGTGCTTTACCATTTAGCAGCTGACCATCTAAGGTAATGGTTCCTTCACTTGGTTCATATACCCCTGTTAGGAGGTTGAAGAGGGTTGTTTTACCGGCACCGTTTGGTCCGATCAATCCAACCAATTCCCCTTCATTGAGTTCCATGGTCACATCACCAACGGCTGTCAAACCACCAAAGTTTTTTGTTAAATTTTTTACTTCAAGAAGTGCCATTAGTTAGCCTCCTTTTTTGAGAGTAGTTTTTTCAAGCTGAATTCCCATGTTCCAAGAAGACCACCTGGACGGAAGATCATCACGAGAATCAAAGCCAATGAGTAAATGATCATACGGACACTTGAGAAGTCTTGAAGCACCATGTTCAAGATACCCAAGACGATGGCTGCCACAACTGTTCCGGACATTGATCCCAAACCACCAAACACGACAATGATCAAGACATTAATAGTATTGGTGAAAGAGTAGTCTTTAGGAACAACAGAGCCGATAAAGCCGGCTTGGAGAGATCCAGCAATCGCCGCTGTGATCGCACCAAATACAAAGGCGATGACTTTGACTTTGGTCGTATTGATCCCAACAGATTCTGCCGCGATTTCATCTTCACGAACAGAAAGGGTAGAGCGTCCAATTGGACTGCGTAAGAAGTTAATCGTAAAGATCGTTGTAATGACAACAAAGAGGTAAACCAATTGCCAAGTTGTAAAGGCTGGCAAACCAAGGATCCCAGCAGCACCATTTGTTAGAGTACCACCATTGACGATCAAGATCCGGATGATTTCAGAAACCCCAAGTGTCGCAATCGCGAGGTAGTCCCCTTTCAAACGAAGGGTTGGAACCCCAACGATCAAGGCAACGACACCAGCAATCAAAGCCCCTAAAACCATCGCGCCAAAGAAAGCCCCGTAGGTTGGTGATTTGGAACCGAGAATGGCTGCAGAGTAGGCACCAATCGCCATAAATCCGGCATGTCCGAGTGAGAATTGACCTGAGAAACCAACAATGAGGTTCAAGCCAACTGCAAGGATAATATTGATTCCGATTTGTTCTAAAATTTGGATATAGAAGAGGTTGAGCACACCCGCTGCAACCAAGACTTGGATCAAGGCAAAACCTGCGACCAAAAGACCAAGCCAGACTAAATTCACTTTTAAATTTTGTTTCATGGCTTACACCTTCTCTTTCACATTTTTACCGAGGATACCTGCTGGACGGATGAGCAAGATCACAATCAAGATGGCATACACAATGGCATCACGGAAGTCTGAAAGACCGATCGCTGTAGCGAAGGTTTCTAACAAACCGATAACAAATCCACCTAGGGCAGCACCTGGAATGATTCCGATTCCCCCAAGAACGGCTGCGACAAAGGCTTTGATCCCTGGTGTCATCCCCATCAAAGGCTCGATCGAGTTGTAATACAAACCAATCAAGACACCACCAGCACCTGCCAAAGCTGATCCCAAAGCAAAGGTAAAGCTGATCGTACGGTTTACGTTAATCCCCATCAATTGAGCGGCATCACTATCAACAGATACAGCCCGCATGGCTTTCCCCATCTTTGTTTTTTGAATAATAAATTGAAGAGCGACCATCAAGAAAACAGACACTCCCAAGATCATCAACTGAATATTGGAGATTGAAATAGGACCAAAGTTGTAACGAACTGTTTTAATCACTTGCGGGAAGGAACGGGTATTGGCACCGACGAAGAAGACCATCCCATATTCGAGCAAGAAGGAAACCCCGATGGCTGTGATCAAGGCAGCAATCCGAGTCGAATGACGAAGCGGACGATAAGCCAGGTATTCAATTACAACCCCTAAAATAGCTGTCCCAACCATGGCTAGGAGCAAGGCTACAAAGAAGTTTACTTTCCACGAGTTCAATAAGAAATATCCCATAAAGGCACCTACCATGTAGATATCCCCATGGGCAAAGTTGATCAATTTGATAATTCCATACACCATAGTATAACCAAGGGCCAAGAGTGCATAGACACTTCCCAAGATTAGACCGTTCACTAATTGCTGGAGCATTTGAACCATCCTTTCTAACAATAAAGAGCGAGGCCAGGAATTTTCATTCTCCCAGCCTCTTGTACAAACAACAAATGATAATTATGGTTTAACAGACTCAACTGATTTGACTTTACCATCTTTCAAGCCAATCATAAGAGCTGATTTAACCGGGTTGTGGTTCTTGTCAATTGACATTGTACCAGTCACACCTTCCAAGTCTTTCAACTTCGCAAGGTTATCTTTCAATTCGACAGAGTTCTTAGCACCTTTAGATGCTTCTGCAACCATGTAAACTGAATCATAAGCCAAAGCTGCGAACATTGAAGGTTCTTCATTGTATTTCGCTTTGTATGCTTCTACGAATTTCTTGGCTTTATCAGTCATTTCACCTTCAGTAGAGAATCCAGCTACGTAGTAGATATCTGTAGCTGCAGCAGGTGTTGCTTGTTCAACGAACTTAGCATCGCTAAATCCATCCCCACCAATGATTGGTTGTTTGATTCCCATACCACGCGCTTGGTTTACGATCTTACCAGTTTCAGTGTAGTAACCTGGAAGAACAATCGCATCGAAGTCTTTATCTTTGATTTTTGTAAGGGCAGCTTGGAAGTCTGTATCCTTAGATTGGAATGTTTCTGTTGCTACGATTTCACCTTTGTAAGATTTCTTGAAGGCTTCAGCAATCCCTTTAGCATAGTCAGATGAGTTATCGTAGTAAAGAACGACTTTCTTCGCTTTCAAGTTATCCGTTGTGTATTTAGCAATGATTTTTCCTTGGAAGCTATCGATGAAGGTTGCACGGAAAAGGTAATCTTGACCTTTTGTCAAATCATCTTGAGTTGCAGATGGTGTAACCAATGGCACACCTGCTTTACCAGCATTGGCAACGGCTGCTGCAGTAGCCCCTGAAGTTGCAGGTCCTACAAGAGCGTTCACTTTTGATTGGGTCACAAGGTTTGTTGTAATAGTAGCTGCTTCAGCTGTTTCAGATTTGTTATCTTTATCTGTGACAACGATCTTCTTACCGTCAGCTCCACCCTTAGCGTTGATTTCATCAACGGCTAATTGAGCACCTTTTTGTTCAGCGCTACCGTAGGCTGCTACTTCACCAGTTTTTTCAAAGTTAAAACCGACTTTTAGTTCTTTGCCGATTTCGTTACCAGTTGTGTTTGAACCTGAAGTAGAAACTTCACCACAAGCAGCAAGAAGAGCGACACTTGCAATGGTTAAAAATGAAAGAGCAAATTTTTTCTTCATTTGTAATGATCTCCTTAAATGAATCTTAAATTAAATACATTAAGAATATACCGAATTATCTGACAATTGTCAATAAAAAAAACGCAATCCATCAAATGATTGCGTTTTCTAACCTTCTGTGACCACAGATAGGGTCTCCAATCGTTGCAAACTCCCCACAAAATCTGTATCTAAATCTTTGAGATGGCAAGGCAAGACTTTTTTGACATAACGTTCTTTCTTTAAGTCTTCCATGACTTGATCCGCCTTGTCACTGTCCACATACAATTGGACATAACGGCATTTCTTAGAATGGTACAAGACATCTCCGACAGATTGTAATTTTTTCCCGTCTCGATTGTAATACAATTTAACAATTAAGCCTGTTCTTTCTTGTTTCTCAAACATGGTCAATCCCTTTCTCGTTCTGTTACTAGTATATCAAATTTCAAGAAAAAGAACTACTCTTTTATGAGAGCAAAAAAGAGAGTGGGACAGAAATCGATAATTCGTTAGAATTCGATTTCGTCGTCCCACCTCTGCACAGTTGAGTAGGGCTGTAAAAGCTGATGAAATCAGCGTAGTAGAGCCCACTCAACCACTGCGTCTTGCTCGACAACCTAAAAATAATTGAGAGGCTAGGACTTTTGTCCCAGTCTCTTTACAGACCTTCCCATAGAATGGTTTAGCCCAATTTATTATTGGCCATGATTTCATCAATAAAGCCATATTCAAGTGTTTCTTGTGCGCTCATCCAATTGTCACGTTCAGCATCAGCATGCACTTTTTCGATCGGTTGACCTGAATTTTCCGCAAGGATTTTTTCCAAGTTATTCCGTGTTTTGAGCAAGTGTTCTGCTGCAATCGCCATATCGGTTTGTTGGGTACCACCACCAGTACCACCCATTGGTTGGTGAATCATGTACTCGGCGTTTGGCAACATGAAGCGTTTGCCCTTCGCACCGCTTGAAGCGATAATTGTTCCCATAGAAGCTGCCATCCCCATGACAATGGTTTGGACATCTGACTTGATAAAGTTCATGGTATCTACGATGGCAAGACCTGCAGAGACAGAGCCTCCTGGTGTATTGATATACATATAGATATCTTTTGTATTATCTTGGGCATCCAAGAAGAGCAATTGAGCAATAATGGAGTTAGCCATTTGGTCCTCAACTGGTCCTGTTACCATGATAATTCGATCTTTCAACAGACGGGAATAAATATCGTAAGAACGTTCTCCACGACTGGTTTGTTCAATAACTACTGGAATCATCTATTCTTCTCCTTTAGTATCCATTCATTCTCACGATTCGTGAGGTTCAAAGTATATGTGCTATTATAAACCAATGGTCAAAAAAGGTCAAATCTAAAGCACCTTTTGGACGAATCATGAATGGTTTCTTATTTGGTACCGAATAAACGGTCACCTGCATCTCCAAGACCAGGAACAATGTAGCCATGTTCATTCAAATGATCATCGAGAGCTGCTGTAAAGATATCAACATCTGGGTGAGCTTCTTGAAGAGCTTTCACCCCTTCTGGCGCTGATACTAGGCAGACAAATTTGATATGGCTAGCGCCACGTTTTTTCAAGGAATCAATAGCTAGAATAGCGGATCCACCCGTAGCAAGCATCGGGTCTACTACAAAGATACGACGTTGATCAATATCTTCTGGCAATTTCACCAAGTATTCAACTGGTTTCAAGGTTTCTTCATCACGGTACATCCCGATATGGCCAACCTTAGCAGCTGGTACCAAACTCAAGAGACCATCGACCATCCCAATCCCTGCACGAAGAATTGGGACAATAGCCAATTTCTTCCCTGCGATTTGCTTTTGAACGGTTTTAGTAATAGGAGTTTCAATCTCAACATCTTCAAGAGGCAATTCACGCAACACTTCGTAGCCCATCAACATAGCAATTTCATCTACCAATTCACGAAAGGCCTTCGTAGAGGTATCCGTGCGACGGAGAATAGACAATTTGTGTTGAATCAGTGGATGTGTAATAACTTCTAATTTTCCCATTTTGAGATCCTTCTTTCTAAGCTGTTATTATTCAAAAAAGAGCTATGATAAAAGCGGAGTCAAGCTCTACTCTTTCTTTCAGTCCCTCTTTGATACTCACAGCACATGGAAATCTTCATTTCCAACTTTACATTCTTCTTATTATACCAAATTTTACAAAAAAAAGAGAGCCCTTACACTTAATTTTTTAAGTTCGGACTCACTCTTTCTATCAATCAATTACAACCATTCTTTGTATTTCTTAATATAGATACGTTTGACAACCGTCACACTCAGCATATAGAGGACGATAATCGCAAACAATAGAACAAAGTACAATCCATTTAGTTGGCTCAACTTCAAGATAGAAGCCAAAGGACTATATGGAAGGGAGGTTACAAAGAAGGCTGCTGCTAGGGTCGTCACCACGACTGAGAAGGCTGGACGACTTTGGATAAATGGAAGTTTTGGTGAACGCAACATATGGATAACCATGGTTTGAGACCACATAGATTCGATAAACCATCCAGTTTGGAACACCATGATAAAGGCTGCTGCATCTGCTGCTCCATGGTTGTAGCCATGACCTAAAATCATAGGAACAACAAGGAAGTAAAGAAGCATGTAGGTAATAATATCAAATACAGATGAAATTGGACCAATCCAGGCCATAAAGCGCATGATAGAGTTTGCTTCCCAGATACGAGGTTTCTTGAGAAATTCCTTGTCGACATTGTCAAAAGGAAGGGCGATACAAGAAAGATCATAGATAAGATTGAGCACAATCAAATGAACGGGAGCCATTGGAAGGAAAGGCAAAAAGATGCTGGCAAAGAGAAGAGAGAAGATGTTCCCGAAGTTAGAAGAGACCGTCATCTTGATGTACTTGGTCATATTGGCATAGACCTTGCGGCCTTCGACCAAGCCTTTTTCAAGAACCATCAAGTCCTTATCTAGAAGGATGACATCTGCTGTTTCCTTGGCAATATCAACAGCGGTATCCACAGAGATCCCAACGTCTGAGACCTTCATGGATGGAGCATCGTTGATCCCATCTCCCATGTAACCAACCTTGTGGCCATTGTTCTTGAGGCAGAGAATGATCCGCGCTTTTTGATCGGGTGATAATTTGGCAAAGACCGTTGTTGTTTCCACAACTTGTGCTAACTCTTGGTCAGTCATCGTATCGATTTCGCTTCCTAAAAGAATCCGCTCGACATCTAGTCCTACTTTTTCACAGACAGCTTGGGTGACCTTTTCATTGTCTCCAGTTAAGATCTTAGTGGTTACCCCATATTCTGCAAGAGCTTTGATCGCTGGAGCTGCAGAAGGTTTTGGTGGATCAAGAAAGGCAAGGTAACCGGTTAGGATCATGTCTCGTTCATCTTCAACACTAAAGATGTCATTTTCGTCCAAGTCGGTTTTGTAGCTGACGCCCAAAACACGAAGACCTTGTTCATTTAACTGAGCAACTTCAGCGAGGACCTCTTGACGGACTTCATCTGTCAGGCGTTTAATCTCACCCTTGTACTCAACATAAGTCGATACAGAAAGCATTTCTTCCAAGGCACCCTTGGTCACCATGCTGACCACACCGTCTTCGTCTTTGACAATGACACTCATGCGACGACGTTCAAAATCAAAGGGCAATTCATCAATCTTATGGAAGGTTTGATCCAGATCGCGAACAATCTCATGTTTCTTGGCTTCTTTCTGGGTCCGATTGATAATCGCTCGGTCCATCAAATTTTTTAGCCCGGTTTGGAAATAGGAATTCAAGTAAGCCCGACGAAGAACTGATAGATCCAATTCGCCATGGATATCAAGCGGATACTCCAAAACGATTTCATCTTGAGTCAAGGTACCTGTCTTATCTGTACACAAAATATCAATAGCCCCAAGGTCTTGGATGGCATTGAGTTTTTTGATAACGACTTTTTCTTTTGCCATGATGATGGAGCCTTTAGCAAGACTCGCTGTAATAATCATCGGCAGCATTTCCGGAGTCAAACCAACCCCAACGCTGAGGGCAAAGACACCCGCTTCTAACCAGTCACCATCTGTGAGACCATTGATCACAAAGACAACGGGCACCATCACTAACATGAGCCGAATCAAGAGCCAAGAGATGGTATTCATTTCTCTCTCAAATGAGGTTGGTTCGTCATAGGTGTTGATGGTTTGCTCAATAGCACCCATCATGGTTTCATCCCCCACGACCAAGACCAAGGCTGTCGCCCGTCCGGAGATGACATTGGTTCCCATAAAGGCCAAGCTTTCACTCTCCAAGAGACTATCTAGATTCTGACTGTCGGCTTTTCTGAGACAAACCTTTTCAACAGCATCACTTTCCCCTGTGAGACCAGATTGTTGGACAAAGAAGTCACGGGAATCAATCAAGACCACATCTGCTGGGATCATGTCGCCAGCACTCAGTTTGATCACATCTCCTACGACGATTTCATTGATCGGAATTTCTTGTTCCGACCCATCACGCAGAACGGTCGCTGTATTGACTATCATACGTGATAGGTTGCTGGCAGCTTTATCACTCCGCAATTCTTGAATGAAGCGGATCCCACCTGAGATCAAGACCAAGATCACAATGATGATAGAGGTCGTTGGATCCTGTTCACCTGGTTTTGCTAGCCAGACATTAGTGATGAAGGAAACCAGCGCAATGACCAACAAAATCACCGTAAAAGGATTGATAATCGATTCATAGATCTTTTTGATCATGGAATCTTCTTGACCTTTTGTGATGACATTTTCGCCATAAATATCGCGGTTTTCTTCTACTTGATCGTCAACTAAACCAAGGGCACTGGTTTTGTAGTCGGCAAAGGTGCTTTCAAGTGGTTCTTGAAGGGCAGCAATGAGTCTTTCTTTATTTGTTTGCATTGGTATCTCCTTTTTCAATCAGGAGCCAATCACTTTTGGAGTCCCTACGACACAAATCAGCGATTGGCTGGTTCGGTGCGGTTCGGGATGATCGTCGATTTGTATCATAGCTCTCTCCTTTCTCTTTTCTTGGTAAGGCATAAAAAAGAGTCCTACCCTCGATCGGTAGGACTCATGAAACTCGTCATTTATTTTTCAATCAAAACTCTCAAAAAACTGACCGTCCAAGCTTTAGCTCCACAAGGCAATGAAATGAGCTTAGTCTTGACCTTTGCGATCAGGACTGTTGACCAACGAGTAGTGTCTCCACTGCTTTGCGGTAGTCATCCGTATCCTTGTGGTAGCCTCACCTACCGTATTTCGAGTTTATTGTACTCCTTCACTTACAGAAAGTCAACACTTATTTGTGAAAAGTTTCCACCAAACGTTTGGTAATTTCTTCAATGAGGGTGAAGGGAGCTGCCACATTGAGGCGGGCATGCAAGTTTCCTTCTTTTCCAAAATCTGTTCCACGGTTCAAAATCAATTTGGCTTGGTCATGGATTTTAGCATGCAGCTCATCATCGCTATAAGGATAGGCTGAAAAGTCCAACCAAAGAAGATAGGTTCCTTGGGGCTTCATGACACGGATTTTAGTGTTTTCATGCAATTCATCTACGACATAGTCAATGTGTTTTTCAAAGACTTGCTTGAGCTCTGTCAACCAAGGCTTGCCATGACGATAAGCCGCTTCTGTAGCAATATACCCTAAGCCTGAGATTTCATGTTGATTATTAGCCAATTGCCGTTGTTTAAAAGCTGTACGAAGTTTTGGATTTTCAATGACCACATAGGAATTTTTTGTTCCTGCAATATTGAAAGTCTTGGTAGCACTAGTTAAGATCAAACTGAAATCTTTAAAGCTTGGATCAACCGTGTTAAAACTGGTATGACGGTGGCCAAACAAGGCCAAATCTTGGTGGATCTCATCTGAAACGAGAAGGACACCATGTTTTTGACAAAGGTGGCCGATTTTTTCCAAGACTTCACAATCCCATACACGGCCTCCAGGATTGTGCGGATTACACAAAACATAGAGTTTAACCTCTTGCTCCACAATATCTTTTTCCAGCTGATCAAAATCAATTTGGAAAAGACCATCCTTTTCAACTAATGAATTTTCGATCAATTTTCGACGATTGAGTTTGACACTTCGGGCAAATGGAGGATAGACCGGTGTATTGATTAAGACAGCATCCCCTTCCTTGGTGAAGGCTTGAATAGCTGTTGAAATAGCTGGAACAACGCCTTCGATAAAGACGACAGCTTCCTTGTCAAAGGAATAGCCATGCTCTTCTTTTTCCCAATCAAGGATAGACTGGTAGAGGCTATCCGATGCATAGGTGTAGCCATAGACCATTTGGTCTGCATAGCCGATAACAGCTTCTCGTACTTCTGGAATGACATTAAAATCCATGTCCGCGATCCAAGCTGGAATGATTTCTGGATCGGTCTCTGTTTCTTTCCATTTGTAGGTATGGTGGGTCAAGCGATTCGGTAAAGTCGTGAAATCATATTTGGTCATCTTAAGCCTCCAATGCTTGTTTCAAATCTTCAATCAAATCATCCGCATCTTCGATTCCGATGGACAACCGAAGAAGATCATCTGTCAAACCGTATGAATGACGAACTTCTGCAGGAATGTCCGCGTGAGTTTGGGTGGTAGGATAAGTGATCAAACTTTCAACTCCGCCAAGGCTTTCTGCAAAGGTAAAGACTTGAAGGGAATTCAACAAGTTAGGAATTTTTTTCTCATCTTGAATTTTAAAGGAGACCATTCCACCTTTTCCAGTGTAGAGGACTTCTTTGACCTGAGGGGAGGTTTTCAAAAACTCGACCACCTTGCGAGCATTCTCTGTGGAGCGCTCCATCCGGATAGAGAGCGTTTTGAGACCACGGATCAGCAGATAGCTGTCAAATGGGGAAAGAACAGCACCTGTCGTGTTCAAATTGTAAAAGAGTTTGTCATACAAGTCTGCATCATTTGTCACGACAACACCAGCCAAGACATCGTTGTGACCAGCCAGGTACTTGGTTGCTGAATGAAGAACAATATCCGCTCCCTCTTCAATCGGGCGTTGATAGATCGGGCTATAGAAGGTATTGTCCACCACGACTTTGGCACCTTTTGCATGGGCCAATTTGGCTAAATGAGCAATATCAAATTCCAACATCAATGGATTGGTTGGTGTTTCAATATAGAGGACATCCACCGGACCATGATCTAGATGGTGGATCAGTTCTTCTTCCGTATTGGCATAGGTGAAAGAGAAACGACCTTCTTGCTCTTGTTGGTTAAACCAGCGGAAAGAACCTCCATAAAGGTCACGAACGGCTAAGACTTTTGAACCAACAGGGAAAATGCTAAAAGCAAGCACAATAGCTGACATTCCAGAGCTTGTCGCCAAAGCATAGTCTGCACTTTCGATAGCTGCCAAAGTTTTCTCAGCTGTTGCGCGTGTTGGATTTTTCGTACGGGTATAGTCAAAACCTGTAGACTGACCAAATTCTGGGTGTTGGTAAGTCGTAGAGAAATGCAAAGGAGTCGTCAAAGCTCCCGTTGCTTTATCCGACTTGATTCCTGCCTGTGCCAAGATAGTATTGATATTGCGTTTTTTACTCATATTGCCCTCCGATAAACATTCAATCTAACTGCTTACTATTTTATCACTATTATGAGGAGAGCGGTTTTCCCATTTTCAAGACCTAGCTATAGTTTCAAACTATAAGAAAAGGCTGGGCACTTTTTACCCAACCTCTGATTTATTTAATCCGGAATTTTTGTCTGAGACGTGCAGCTTGACCTCCAATAAAGCGGTCAAAATACCGTAGCCATAATCCTAAGGCTCCATAAATAGCAACTCCTAATCCGCCTATGACGATGATATAAATCATGCTCGATACACGGCCATTTGGTGGGAAAATCCAGCCCAAAATCAAGCCTGCGATCAAGACTCCAAGTAGCATCACTACAGTCAGGATAGAACCAAGCAAGGTCCGCTTGAAGATGATGGTTCGATTAAACTGAGTAATGGTTTGGATCTCCCGATACATGAGAACGATTGGCACCATTAAGGCAATGGTCGTTGACAAAAGCGGCCCATAAGAACGAAAGACCAAAATAAATGGAATTTGTAGGACCAATTTCACCACTACACCATAAAAGAAGTAGCGGATGGCCTTGCGATTTTGAAAGAGGGCTTGAATCATTGGCGATAAGACCGTGTAAAGACCGAGAATTACCGTCTGCAACATCGCTACGATGAAGAGTCCTAAGGCCAAGCTATCTGGTTGCCCATAGAAAACCGTATAAAGTGGTTTTGCGACTGCTACTGCACCAAAGGTGGCTGGAAGCAAGAAAGCTAGCAACATGGTCAAGTTATCCTGTACGAGCTTCCCAGCTGCTTTTAGGTCCCCCTTCACATAATTCTCTGTCAACAGAGGAATCCCAACTCCCCCAATCGAAGTCGCTACTGCTATCAAGATCATGGTAATTTTGTTTGGATTAGCAGAGAAATAACTAAACATGACCATGAGCTGCTTTTGACTATAGTCTGTGAACCAAGACATGACATTGATAAAGGTCATCTGGTCAACAATTTGGAAGAGCTGAATCGCAGAACCAGTAATGATAAAAGGAATAGCTTCCCGAATCGTATCGATCAAGAGAGCCCGAGTGTCAATCCCTTCACTTCCCTCTTGCTTTCTAAAAATAGAAGAGAGCAAGCCTGTCTTTGCAAGGTAATAAAAGAGCACCAGAAGGCTCGCTCCCATACCGATAAAGGCCGCAAAGGTCGACTGCGTCACAGCCTGCACATAGTCTCCTGAGCCAATCTTCATAATGAAGAAGGTCGTGAGCAACATCCAGATGACCCGGATCACTTGTTCAGCGATCTGGCTAATGGCGTAAGGCTTCATGTTGTTAAAACCTTGGAAAAATCCCCGGATGACACTCATGGAAGGAAAGATCAAGACAGCCCAAGAAAGGCTCTGCATGATCGGAATCAACTCTTTTCCCCCACCTGAAAGACTAGCAAAGACAGGAGACAAAAGATACATGAGAATGGCAAATCCAAGGCCTAGAATTCCCATGAACTTCAAGAAACCCCGAATCAAAGCAAAACTATGATCGGCTTGTTCTCGGGTATTGTATTTGGCTACTTGCTTGGCAACGGCTACGGGTACTCCGGCTGTCGAAATCAAGAGAAACCAAGCATAGATATTGTAGCCCATTGTAAAAAGACCATTGGCTTGTGGCCCATATTTTCCCATCCAAATATACCAAGGAATAATATAAGCGGCTCCTAGCAAACGGCTGATAAAGTTGCTGGCTGTCATCCAGGCAGTCCCGCGTAGCATCTGGGCTTGCTGGTCATTTTGTTCGTGACTCATTGGTGTCCTCTTTCGTTTCTTCTTCTCTTCATTATAAACTTTTCCATGACACTTGTAAAATAGGGACTTTAGGTTTACAATAGTTTTATGATTACAATTGAACAAACCCTCAACATTTTAAAACATGACCAAAATTTCCGAGAAATTCTAGTAAATGGTGAATACTACTACCATCTAGAAGGAACAAGTTTTGATGCTATTAGCTATGATAGCCGGAAGGTTTCTGCTAGCACCCTCTTTTTTGTCAAAGGGGCCAACTTCAAAAAAGAATACCTGGAACAGGCTATTTCTAATGGACTCGGCTTTTATGTCTCTGAAAAAGATTATGAAGTTGGTATTCCTGCTATCCTCGTCAATGATATCAAACAGGCCATGAGCTTAATTGCCATGGAGTTTTATGGGCACCCTGAGAAACAATTAAAACTATTGGCCTTCACAGGGACTAAGGGAAAGACAACCGCGGCCTATTTTGCTTACCATATTTTGGAACAAAGTCACCGACCAGCTATGCTGTCTACCATGAATACGACACTGGATGGTAAAAACTTCTTTAAATCGACCCTGACAACGCCAGAGAGTTTGGATCTTTTTGCCATGATGGCTCAGGCAGTAGCCAATGATCGGACCCACCTGATTATGGAAGTTTCCAGTCAAGCTTATCTGGTGAAACGGGTTTACGGTCTGACTTTTGACGTTGGTGTTTTTCTCAACATCAGTCCTGACCATATTGGCCCGATTGAACACCCAACTTTTGAGGATTATTTCTACCACAAACGTCTCCTCATGAAGAACAGCCAAGCCGTTGTCATCAATAGTGATATGGATCATTTCCAAGTTTTAGCGGACCAAGTCGCGAACCAAGACCACGATTTTTATGGAAGCCAGTCTGAGAATCAAATTGAAAACTCTAAGGCCTTCAGCTTCTCAGCCACTGGTAAATTAGCTGGAAACTATGAAATCCAACTGATTGGACATTTCAACCAAGAAAATGCTGTAGCAGCAGGTCTTGCCTGCCTTCGCCTAGGTGCGAGCCTCGAGGATATCCAAAAAGGGATTGCTAAGACGCGCGTTCCAGGCCGAATGGAAGTCTTGACTCAGAAAAACGGCGCTAAGGTCTTCATCGACTACGCCCATAATGGAGATAGCTTGAAAAAACTGCTCTCAGTTGTCGAAACCCATCAAACAGGGACGATTTCACTGGTCCTTGGATCAACTGGTAATAAAGGAGAGAGCCGCCGCAAAGACTTTGGCTTACTCTTAGAAGACCATCCTGAGATCCAAGTCTTCCTCACAGCGGATGATCCCAACTATGAAGATCCTTTGGCTATCGCTGAAGAGATTAGTAGTTTTATCACGCGCCCTGTCGAGAAAATCGCAGATCGCGAAGAAGCCATTCAAGTGGCTATGGCAACAACCAGCAAGCCTGAAGATGCCGTCATTATCGCCGGAAAAGGAGCGGATTGCTACCAAATCGTCAATGGCGTAAAAGAAGAGTATCCAGGTGACGCCGCCATTGCTGAACGTTATCTATAATCAAACGAAACAAGGCTAGGAAATTTTCCTAGCCTTGTTTATTATTTGATAAACATCAGTCTTTCCTTGTCCAAGTCCACTGCTAATTCATATTTGCCTTCAGCATTTTTGCGGATATAGCCTAAGACTTCTAAACTATCGACAAAGATGTCCTTGCGCTTTTGCTGGACTACTTCTTTTTTGAGGAACTTGAGCAAAAAGCTGGTCATATACTTGAGAGCATACTCAGGATTGACATCTCCCAAGATAGCATAGAGCTTTTCTTGCTCCTCCGTCAATGGATATTGGTGTTTCACCTTGTAGAAGTAATTGGAAAGGGTCTGTGCATTTCGCGCAAAGTCCGTCTCCTCCACCAAAATCGCTTCATTGGTACTATTGCGAAGTTCCGTTTGGAAGATCCTGGCTTTTAATTCTTGATAAACTGCACTGTCCTCTCGGACAAAGACCTCCTGATCCAAGTCAACAAGATCAGCTGACTCCAAGAAGGGCAGGTTGAGGGTGTAGCGTTTATTTTCTCGAAGTATGAAGCCCGCTTTGATATATTCCTCCATCAGCTTATCCACTGGTTGATCCGGAAATTGGGCCTTAATTTGCCGCAGGATCACATCGTCATGCTGATCCAAATAGTTGATCAAGTCCTTGAAAAATGGCTGACGTGTCAAACGTGTGGGATTAATGATTGTAATCATAAATAGGTCTCGTTTACTGTTTTATCGGTTCGTTCTTATTGTAACATAAAAATTAGTTTAAGCGAAATCAATACCAAAGGACAAAATCTTCAATTTATGGATAGGCAGACAAGAGGGGAAAATAAGGCAATAAAAGAACTTAGTCTTTTCAATCCAAGTTTACTGTAGAAGCCCCATAAGTTATTCCAACTCATTTCATTTCTATTATTTTAAAAGAAATAAAATCAGTCAGTAGTTGCTTAATGCGTTCTGGACATTCTTCATTGTCCCTACTGTAGATACTCACTAAGCCATGTAAAAAAATAAAGATTCCACTACGAATATTTAGCGCTTCTGCATCAGATAAGTCTTTCGGTAAAAAGACATCAATAGCTTCTTCCAATAAACGATAACTTTTCATTCTCAATTGCATCAACGGTTGCGAACAATCGCCTGAATCTTCATGCTCTCCACGGTAAAAAATCAATAATTCATAAAAATTACGTTCTCTAAACCCAAAATCCACGTATGTTTGACAGATTTGAAGCAGACGTTCCTTATCATTCTGCTTGGAATGACTGATTTCTAAGCAAGTATGATAGAGGTGAGTTAACGGTTTTTCCGCTACTGCATATAATATATCCTCTTTCTTTTTAAAATACTGATAAATAGCTGTATGTGAACATCCTGCAGCTTGAGCAATCTGCCTAATTCCCACCTTCTGGTAAGGTTCTTTTCGGAAAATTTCCTCTGCTACTCTGATAATTCTGGACCTTGTATCCTTTGCCATTACAAACTCCCTTTAAACCCATCCGATGCCTCAAAATCTCGTACTGCATCTTTTACCTCACTACCATGACAAACACTAACAAGTGCCTGTGAATAATCCTTGAGAATTCTTTCACCACTAGCTAAAGCCTGTCTCATATCTGCTGTATATCCTTTCATTGGTGGACGCAACTTTCCATTTCTCGTAGCTGTAAAAAGATCTCCAGCAATTAAAACTTGATCCTCTTCATGGTAATAAACAACATGACCAGGGGAATGACCAGGAGAAAATAGTGGTTTTAGTCCTGCACTACTTATCAAGTCTTGACCTTCTTGACTTTCAACAGTTATAAAAGTAGCCGGATCAAAAATCACTTTTTCCGTCTCTTTTCTATTAGGAAAAGGTTCTTTGCCTGAAATATAGGGGAATTCCTTCTCACTGATTAAAGTCGGGATGTTCCCAAAGTGCTGTCTAAGATAGGGCAAACCTTTGATATGATCTGGATGTCCATGGGTCAGAAAAATTGCTTCAATTTTTTGTGGGAGTAAAAACTGGGCAGCGTACTTCTCCATTCCTCGCATTCCCGTATCAATCACATAAAAGCGACCAGATGATTCAACTAGCCATATGCTGACAACAAAAACACCCAATTCGAACTCAAACTTTCTTATATGTGGACTGATTTGTTTTGTACGTGTTAATAAACGATACAAGAAAGACATATTTACTTCCTCCTTTGATTTCCATCAAAAACTAACCAGTGGTTAGTTTTTTTGTGAAGTATATCATATTTTATCTGTCTAAACAAGAAACATCCAGAGGATATTAGAAAAAAATACAACTTTTACAAGTTGTATTCGAAGGTAGAACATATTTTTAAAATATTATTTTTCTTTAGTTTGATGTAACTCTTATAAACTGTATCAAAGATTCAGATTGTTGTTTCATGAATCCAAATCATCCAAATACCTTTCTTTAAACTGTAGCTGTGGTGATTGGGCTAACTGACTTGGATTGGTCCCGGGCTGATCTAGGGGAACGGCTAGGCCAAGTTCCTTGTAGTAATCCAGCCAGAACGGACTAATCTCCTCATCCTCATCTCCAAACTTCATGGGAATGGTCTCAAAAATAGGAAGTAATTCAGCGATGAACTGGGAACAATAGAAACCATCTCCATCTGGATAAAAGGACGCATTGTAGGGAGCCCCTAAAAGGCTCTCTGCCCGCTTCTTGACTTCTTTGAGATCGATTTTCGGGTAGCGATAAAGGTCATATACTTTCCCGTCTTCAAAGAAATTTTCAGGGGATTGGGCAAGGACGCCACCTTCCACCGTGGCATGATAAATGGAACCGTCCAAAAAGATAACCACATGGCTGTAGTTACCTGTCGAAGTCTGAATGGCCTGCCCCATTTCCGTATCTTCTCTAACAAAAATCAAATCACCATTTTCTAACATACTTCTCTCCTAGCAAAAAAGGAGCCGAAACTCCTTTTTAACGATGGTTTTCCCACCTATCATTATGCATTAAAGCTTTCAGTCAATTGAGGAACCACTTGTTTCTTACGTGAAACGGCACCTGGAAGGAAGGCATGATTGTTTTCAAGTTTGAAGTTGAAAGCTGCTTCTACCTTGTCCATATTAGCACCAAGGGCAAGAATTTCTGAGTTTGAGTTGACGATGTCTGTAATCATCAAAACAAAGTCAGAGTAGCCGTTAGCTGCATTGGCAGCTTGGATAGCTGCTTCGATTTCAGCTTGGCGTTCCAAAACTTCCGCAATATCAACTGTATTCACTTGAGCCACACGAACGTTGTTTCCGTTCAATTCAAAAGTCTTGGCATCGATGTCGATCAATTCTTCTGCTGATTTGCTTGCCAAGTTGGTACCAGCTTTAAGCATGGCAAGACCGTATTCTTCCAAGTTGACACCAGCCAATTCTGCCAATTCTGGTGCAATCACTTTATCAGATGGGTGTGTAGTTGGAGATTTCAAAAGAAGGGTATCTGAAATCAAACCTGAAAGCATCAAACCTGCCAATTCTTTTGGCACTGCTACACCGTGTTCTTTGAACATGCGGTAAACGATAGAAGATGCTGATCCTACTGGTTCCAAACGCATGTAAAGTGGGCTAGCAGTTTCGAAGTTAGCCACACGGTGGTGATCCACTACACCATAAACTTCTACTTCAGCAATATCTGAAACAGATTGTTGGAATTCATTGTGGTCCGTCAAGATGACTTGCTCTGCACCTTCTGCTTTAGCGGATGTGATGACGCGTGGTGCTTCCACACCAAAATAGTCCAATACGAAAGCTGTTTCTTCATTTGGAGTTCCAAGAGCCACTGCTTCTGTATCCAAACCATAAGCTTCTTTTGCAAGATAAGCAAAAGCTACAGATGAGCCGATAGCATCTGAATCTGGATTTTGGTGACCAAATACTAGAATTTTTGACATGTTTCTACCTCTTCATTTTCATTTCTATTGTTACTCTATTTTAGCACGTTTTTCCGTTTAAAGAAAGGGAATAGTTGTGCATTTCGTTAGAAAAAACAGTTGGGATTGCCAACTGTTTTTCTTCTTTATCCTTTGACCCGTTTCAGGTAATCTTGGTAACTTTCAGTTTCCATCAAATCCTTCGCATTTTGGACCCGTTCTTTTGTCGGTGGTTTCACACCCTCCAATTTGTAGGGAATTCCCAACTCACGCCATTTGAATTCCCCCATGGTATGATAAGGGAGAATTTCAAATTTATCAACGTTTTTCAGGGTCTTAACAAATTTTCCAAGCTCGATCAAGTCATCATCTCGGTCCGTCAAACCTGGCACCAAAACGTGGCGAATCCAGACTGGTTTTCCAATATCAGACAAGTACTTAGCACAAGCTAAGATCGTTTTATTGGTATGGCTGGTCACAATTTTGTGCCGTTCATCATTGATTTCCTTGATATCAAGAAGCACCAAGTCTGTCACCGCCATCAAGCGGTCGAATTTTTCCAAATAACGAGGTGTATTCCGGAAAGGAAGGGCACAGGTATCCAAGGTACAATGAATTCCCAACTCTTGAGCCTTAGTAAAAAGTGCAATCAAAAAGTCTATCTGTAAGAGGGCTTCTCCACCACTGACAGTGATTCCCCCTTTTTCGCCCCAAAATCCACGATAACGGAGGGCTTCTTCTAAGACATCATCCACCGTCCGCTCACGGGACTTGTTGGTTTCCATTGCCCAAGTATCTGGATTGTGGCAGTATTGACACCGCATTTGACAGCCTTGAAGGAAGACAATAAAGCGGATCCCAGGCCCGTCTACTGCACCAAAACTTTCTGTTGAGTGTACCATTCCTGTTACTTTTCCATAGTCAACTGTTTCATTTTCCATTGAGGAACCTCTTCTCTTGAAAACGTTTTATGATTTTATTATAACACGATTCCATCTATTTTAAAGAGTTTAAGCTTCTTTTTGAAAAGAAACTGTTCTTTTCAGTAGTTTTCATTGTCCTAGTACAGTTTCCAATATGGGACTATCTGTCCTGTATTTTAGGAGAAAAAAAGAGCCAGCGACTCCTTTTTTAGATCTTTCTTTTGAAAACGTTAGTAAGTCTTTTTCTTCTTATACCAGACAAGACTCATCGTAGCTACTGCAACTCCAAAAAGAGCTAGATAGCTTGTTTCTTGTCCAGTAGATGGGAGGATTTTCCGCTTGCCTGGTGTCTTCGTTTCTGTTGCTGCCTCTTCCTTGTCGTCTTGCTTCTCATCTTCGTTCTTGCCCTTCTCTTTGCTTTCAGATGGTGAACTCTTTTGTTCATTGGCTTGAGCCTGATGAGGGACTAGTTGAGATCCTGTATTCGATGAGGAAGGGATGGTTTGATCCGTTGGTTGTCCTGTATTCCCTTGTTGATCATCCGTCGGCGTTCCTGGAGTTTGTGCTCCACTAAAGTCGATTTGGACCAAGACAGGATCATGGTCTGATGCACGACCATGTTCCTTCATAAAGGAAGCATTGATATGGACGGGTTCAAACCTTGCTTTGGCTGCCATGTTGTTTGAGATAAAAATGTTATCCAAAACTTGATTGCTTCCACGGTAGAAATAAGAATAGCGATCGCCTACATCATGTTGAGCCATTAAGTTGGTTAGTTCACTACCCGCAAGGATCTGTGCCGTGGTTGAGAAATCGTAATCATTAAAATCACCCGTCAAAACGAAGGTAGTCTTCGGATTTTGCTTCAAGCCTTCTTGGACGAATTGATGAATGACACTTGCTTGTGCTTCACGAGTTGGCAAGGTATGTTCCACTGCTGGTTGGCTTGCCCCATAAATAGCATCATCTCCGATTTTTGATTTCAAGTGATTGGCAATCACCACAACAGGTTGGCCTTTGAATTCAAACTCAACAGCTAAAGACTTGCGAGTATGATCAAACGATGGATCGCTAGGGGCAATCCGAGCTGGATTTTTAACCAGGTGTCCCTTGTCAAATTGCGCCGCTTCGTTGCTAGTCGCTGCCTCTTTTTTGGCTAAGCTCACGCGTTCTGGATTGTAGAGGATTCCCAAACGAATATTAGAACCGGGCTTTCCACCGTCAGCGCCATCTAGTGGAGCAACCTCCGTATACTCATAGCTCTTGCCACCCAATTCCTTGATCCGACTAGCTAGTTTGCGTCCACTTTCCACACCACTGGTCGTCCCGTCATCCACACTACCATTATTGTCCTGCACTTCGATCAAAGTGATAATATCCGGATTGTGAATTTCATGGATAAAGGAATTGGCAATCAGCGTCACCTTATCCTCTGGCGTTTCATTTTTGGCATTGTTGGCCGAGAAATTTTCAATATTATAGGAAGCGATGGTCAGCTTGTCCTCACTTGGTTGGGTTTGAGCTGCTTGACGCTGCAAGCCACCATCTTGGACTGTCAACTGTTGAGTGGGCTCTACCTTATAAAAGCTATTCCGATACGTTACCACTCCTGTCACATCTTCTGCAAAGTAATCTTTGGCTTTTGCGACAAACTGATTACCAACATAAATCGGGATCGTCACTGTATTTTGCGCATGTGGCCGTAGATTCAGACCTCCAATATTGTTTAAAGGAAGGCCTGTAAAATCTTCTCCCAATACATAGATATCTCCTTTATACTGGGGACCTAGAACATGCGGTTTCTTTACTACAGTGAGCATGCCTTCCAGACTTTCCCAATAATCGAGGGCATCGGTTTCTGGAGCATAAGCAGTTGGATTAGTCTTCACCTCTGCCGGCATCCCCGCAGTGATATTCACAGCTTCTGGAAGTGGGGCTGTCCCGTCTTTTGTGATCCAAGCATCAACCAACATGGTCACCGTTAAACTATTCGTCGGTTCCTTAAAGGTCTTCCCAGCTCCCAAGGTGACTTCTTCCATATAACCTTCCTTGACAGTACCGGTAATTTTTACCTTGTCACCGACCTTGACCTTGTATTTAGAAACTACATAAATCCCATCTGAAGTCCGACTATTACCATCCGATTCAATGTCTTGAGCATAAAAACCATAGCGGTCTGTTTTGGTCACGACCGCATTTTTGATGGCTACCTTTTGGCCTTCAAGTGGAGAGCGTTGCGCTTCCCCTTGAATCTCCCCAATCTTAACCGTTTTCTCTTCGGTATCCTCCGAGGAACTGCTAGATATCTCTCCTCTATCACTCGAAGCTCTCGTCGTAGCTTCTGTAGTTGTTGTTGCGGAAGTCGAATGATTTGTCAAGCCTTCCTCGCTACTAGTGTTCGTCACAAGTGCTGGCTCTGAAGTCGAAGCTGTGGTCTCGTCAGCAACTACCGTGAGGGCACTGTTAAAGACCCCCAACTGACTAACCAATAAGGTAGCTACTGCTAATAATCGAATCTTTTTTCCGTTATTTCTCATGCTTCTCTCCATCCCTAAAAAGTTTTCCTCTTTTATTATAAGGGAATGGTTTTACATTTTCAAGCGCTTTCAAAAATATTTTTCAAAAAAACAGACAAGCGAGTCCAAATCATGAAAAAATAGCAACATATCTATCAAATTTTAAAAGAGCAAATAGTAGAAGAAAAATATCTAGTCGGGGATTTTCTGCCTAGCGAAAACGACTTAAAAGAGCACTACCAGGTCAGCCGAGATACCATCCGCAAATCCCTCAAGCTCTTGCAGGAGGAAGGCTTTATCGAGACTGTTCAAGGGATGGGGTCTCAAATTTGTAGGCAATCCCATTTTGACTTTCCTGTCTCGCAATTAACCAGCTACCAAGAAATCGTCAAAGCTTCGGGTCTTCAGTCAGAAACCAATGTCATTCGTTTGGAAAAAATCACTATCGATGAAAAAGGAGCCAAAAAACTGGATTTCCCCTTCACCGCTTAGTTTGGAAGGTGACCCGGCAACGAGTGGTGGATGGCGTCGCTTCTGTCTTAGATATTGATTACCTGGATAGAGAACTGATTCCTGGCCTAACCAAGGAAATTGCCCAGCAATCTATTTATCAATATATAGAAGAAGACTTGAAATTGCAGATTGGCTATGCCAAGAAAGAAATTTTGATTTCACCAATCGATAATCTCGATAAGATCTTACTGGATCTTGGAAAAGACCAACACGTGGTGACGGTCCGTTCCCAAGTTTACTTAGCAGACGGACGACAATTCCAATTCACCGAAAGCCGTCACAAATTAGACAAGTTTCATTTTGTCGACTATGCAGAGCGGAGGAAATAAAAAAGGAGGCTGGGACAAAAGTCCTAGCCTCTCAATTATTTTTGAATTGTCGAGCAAGACGCAGTGGTTGAGTGGGCTCTACTACGCTGATTTCATCAGCTTTTACAGCCCTACTCAACTTTGCAGAGGTGGGACGACGAAATCGAATTCTAACGAATGACCGATTTCTGTCCCACTCTCTTTTATTTTATCCTAATACCAATTCATCACTCACCAAAGTTTCACCACTGTTTTGTTGGAAGAGGTGCACCAAATCTTCAACCGTTAGGTTTTTCTTTTCTTCTCCTTTGACGTCGACAACGATCTTGCCTTGGTAGAGCATGATCAAGCGGTTGCCGTATTCGATAGCATGGTTCATATCATGCGTAATCATCAAGGTTGTCAAATCATGGCTTTCCACGATCTTTTGTGTCAATTCCATGACCATTTCACTGGTCTTGGGATCAAGCGCTGCGGTATGTTCATCCAGAAGCAAGAGTTTGGGTTTGACCAAGGCTGCCATGACCAAAGTCAAAGCTTGACGTTGCCCACCAGATAGATATTGAGTATCGACTTTGAGACGGTTCTCTAAACCAATATTCAGTTCCTTCAAGGCTTCACGGAAACATTCACGATCCTTCTCCCGAACGCCCCAGCCCAAACCACGAGATTTTCCACGACGTTGGGCAATGGCCATATTTTCTTCAATGGTCAAACGAGAAGCTGTCCCCATCTTAGGATCTTGGAAGACACGCGCAATATCTTTCGCACGCTTACGAACACTCGTATTTTTGATGGAGTTACCTTCTAGCAAGATATCCCCTTCATCCACGACCAGATTTCCTGCCAAGATGTTCATCAAGGTTGATTTCCCAGCTCCATTTCCACCGATGACCGAAATGAAGTCCCCTTCTTCTACTTGGAGATCCAAGCCTTTTAAGACATGGTTTTCATTGACTGTTCCAGCTTCAAATGTCTTATGAATACCTTCAATTGATAATAATGTTGCCATACTTTTCTCCTACTTATTTCCTAACTTCAGTCCACGAACACGAAGACGTTTTTGCGCCTCAGGAGCGAACAAGACAATCGCGAGCAAGATCGCATTGAAGAGACGGACCATATTTTGATCGAGATTTGGAATCTCGTAAATATTTAAGATAATCAAACGATACACAATGGCTCCAACCCCGATGGAAAGCAAGCGCCAACCAATGGTCAATTCGTGGATCAAAACTTCAGCGATAATCACCGCACTCAAACCGACTACGATCGTCCCTGTACCAGAAGTCACATCTGAGAAACCATCATTTTGTGCAAACATGGCTCCACAAAGGGCAATCAAGCCATTGGAAATCATGTAGCCCAACATCTTCATGTTATCTACATTGACCCCATTTGCCTCACTCATTGGAATGTTATCACCAGTCGAGCGCAAAACCAAGCCAAGTTGCGTCTTCATTAAGAGAGTTAACAAGATACAGACGATGATCAAGCAAGAAATACTAATCAAAAAGACAGCTTCTTCATTGGACAAGCCCAATTTCATGACACTTTTGAAAATGGTACTGGCATCGCCAATAGAGAGGTTGGGTACTCCCCCCATGATTTTAATATTGATAGAGTAGAGACCGGTCAAAGTGACAATCCCTGTCAAGAGGGCTGGAATTTTCATTTTTGTATGGAGAATTCCTGAAACCAATCCTGCGATCATCCCTGCCAGAAAAGCCAATAAGGTCGCCAGCCAAGGGTTTCTTCCTGCTTGAATTTGTGAGGCTACAACTGCTGCCCCAAGTGGAAAGGCTCCTTCTGCCGTCATATCGGCAATATCTAAAATTCGAAATGTTAAGTAAACACCGATCGCCATGATCGACCACAATAAACCTTCTGATAAACTTGATAAAACGAAATTCATCTCAAACCTCCTATTTTTCTACCTTCAACGAGCTAATATCAATTCCTAGTTCTTTAGCCATCTCTTTATTGGTATGCAATTCTAATTTTTCAGGTGTTTCAACTGCGACTTTTCCAGGTTTTTCACCCTTCATGATACGAATAGCCATCCGAGCAGCTTGTCTCCCCAATTCCTCATAATCGGTACCAAAGTTGTACAAACCACCAGTGGCCACCATCTCAGCAGATCCACCAAAAACGGGCACCTTATGGCTGATAGAAACCTGTTTGACAGTGTCCATTGTAGAAGAGATAATATTGTCCGTCGGAACAAAGACGATATCTGCCTCTGACATGATGCTGTCTGCTGCAGCTTTCACATTGTTACTATCGAGAATTGTTTTTTCAACCACTTGATAGCCTTTAGCTTCTAGGATCTTCTTCGCATTGTCTTTTTGGACGACGGAGTTAGGCTCACTTTGCGTATAGAGAATCCCAACTGTTTTCGCCGTTGGAAGCACTTGCTTAATCATGTCTACCTGTGTAGCGATCGCATCTTCTGACTGGTCACTTGTCCCTGTGATATTGCCACCTGGTTCTTTCAAGTTTTTCACCAATTTCGCTGCCAAAGGATCTGTGACAGCTGAGAAGACAATAGGTGTTGATTTAGTGGTATTAGCCAAACTTTGTGCAGAAGGGGTTGCAATCGCAAAGACTAGATCACTTTTTTCTGCCAATTGTTTAGAAATATTTTTCAGATTTCGTTGCTCCCCTTGAGCATTTTGGAAATCGATCTGAATATTTTTCCCATCTACATAACCCTCTTTCTTCAACTCCTCGATAAAGCCTTTTCGTGTCGCATCGAGCGACTTATGGGTGATGTACTGGGAAATCCCAATTCGAAAGACATTGTCTTTTTTAGTATCCTTTAGATTGTGTAAGGTCACCAATGATGTTAACAGAAGTCCTACAACCAGGACAGGTGCTAGCAATTTTTTCACTACTTTCATTTATTGACTCCTTTTCTGCAAAATAAACAAAAAATCCGCTTAGATGATACTCTAAACGGATGCTTGAAATTCTCCAACAAGTTACAAAACCTCGGTCCATTTAGATACTAGCTCTATGGACCATCATCAAAAATCTTAGCCACATAGATACAAACAAATTGCTTGGGTTGTTTGCATCCATGAGATCATGTCTACAAACACTATCTAAAGTAGCTAAAGTAAAATTTTTGAGTTGAAATGGCTTGTTGCTTCATGTTTATTTTCTGCTTTCTTTTTTTATGGGTATTATCTTACCTTAATTTTTTTTGGCTGTCAAGACTATTTCAGAAATTTTTGAAATTTTTTGAAAATTCAACTGCTCCTGACAAGAAAAAAACAGAGGCTGGAACACGTCCAGGCCTCTATTTTTTAATCTTCTTTTGATTTAGTTTCTTCATCTTCCTCGACGATTTCAGAAATTTCAACTTTCACCTTGGTCACACGACCATTTTTTACTTTGTCGTTTGTCAAAATGAGGTGTTTCTTTTGACTATCGACTTCACAGCTGAGTCGCTCTTTCAAGGTTGGAATTCGCCCAACCTCTGTCAGATAATACCCTGCAATGGTATCCACATCATCACTTTGCAACTCAACATCAAAATATTCGTTAAAGTCATTTAGTGACATGGCTCCTTGTACGACATAGGTATTGTCCGCAATTTCAAAGACATCAATTTCTGCTTTGTCAGTCTCATCGTCAATTTCACCGACGATTTCTTCCAAAAGGTCTTCAAGAGTAACCAAACCAGACATCCCACCATATTCATCAAGCAGAATAGCCATTTGATTTTGGGTATTGCGCAATTCCTTCAAAAGATCATCCACAAAAATGGTCTCTGGAACAAACAAAGGTTCTTGTAAAATCTTTCTTAAGACAATATTATCAAAGCCATTGATAAATCCTTCGTTCAAGAGACGTTTGGTATGGATGAGACCGATGACATTGTCCTTGTCATCATCATAGACAGGAATCCGTGAAAAGTTTTGCTTAAGGATACTTTCAATGATTTCTTTGGTATCATCATTGATATCAACCATGAAGGCATCTGTCCGTGGCACCATGACTTCACGCGCTACCATTTCATCTAATGAAAAGATCCCTTGGAGCATCTCAATCTCGTCCGCATCTAGTGTTGCTTCACTATTGGTCAGCATATACTCGATTTCATCCCGCGTCATCTTTTCATCCGGATCATCGAATTCCATTGGCGTGATACGGCTCAAAAGGTTGGTCGACGCTGAAAGCAACCAAACAAAGGGGCTAACAATTTTTCCTAATAAAATGACAATCGGAGCTGTTCGAACAGCTAACTCATCTTTCAGGTTCATAGCGATTCGTTTCGGATAGAGTTCCCCAAATACGATCGAAATATAAGTCAAAAACGCTAGAGATAAAAAGCTTCCAGCTGCAATAGCCGTTTTAGTATTGCCCATCCATCCAGCAATGACATGTCCAAGGCTATCCGCAAGACTCGCCCCAGATAAGATGGTAATCAAGGTGATCCCCACCTGAATAGTGGATAAGAAATGGTTCGGTTGCTCCAATACGCTAAGAAGACGAATGTATTTTTTATCTCCTTCTTCAGCCTTTTGCTCTACACGAGAGCGATTCAACGATACCATTGACATTTCAGTCGCCGAGAAAAAGGCATTCAACAATGTCAAAACAATCAATAAAATAAATTCCAGTAAAATTTCCTGACTGCCAGGGTCTTCCATGGATAGTTTCCTCCAGTATATAATATTGTATATTATACCACAAAATAGGAGAGCCTGCATTCTTCTATAAAATTTTCTTTTTTTACCATCAAAAAATCAGGAACAAGTCCTGATTTTAGTGTTCTGCACTGGTAAAATCATAAAAGAAGGCATTGAGTTTTTCAACCAGCTCAAGCGATGAGAGACTACTTGTACAAATAAATGGTTTGTTCTTTAATTCGGGCATCATAAAGTTGGCTACCACCACATCTGCATCCGAAGCTTCGATATCGTTTACGGTTAGATTGTACTTGATCATCTGCGTAAATTCAAAGTTATCCGTACAGTAGAAATCTAGGAAATCAATCATGGATTTGGCATGGTGATCGTCAAAACGACTGATAATCAAGACCTTAATGGACTTCCGACGGCGCAATAACTGCGGCAAGAGACGTTCCCAGTGAGTGTAGACCGTGTAGATCATGTGCTTGATGATCTCTTCGTTCAGATCATGCTTCATGGTCTTCATATAAGTGATGATATGCTTCTTCAAATCATCATAGAAGGCTGGGAAGATGCTCATGAAATCTTCGTTGGTATTGGTCTTGGTATCAAATAAGAGGAACTCCGAGAATAATTCCTTCCGATCGAGATGAGACGTGTTATGGACATGCATCAACATCTCATCAAGATTTTCAATGTCTAAATCATAGGTAAAGCATAGATCCTTGAACATATCTCTGATGAGCGTCGTTGATTCTTTGGCATAAGGATCTGTTTCTGCAGCTTCGATCAAGCTTTCTGGACTGAAATAGAAATTCTCTTGAATAAAGATAATAAAGAACTGCTCCAGCACTTTTTCATTCAACTCGACACCCAACTGCAAGCTAAAGTAGCGCAACATCTCCTCGACATTGGTCACCCCTTGATACTGGTCCTTATACACATCATAGTTCGTTGGCATGTCAATAAAATAGCCCTGCTTAATCCGTGATAAGTAGACTGTCAAGAGAACTTTATAAGACCTGAGTACAGAGAAGGTCAATGGATAGCCATAGAGCTTGAAGAAGAAGGTGATCAAATCGGTTACAGCCTCTTCCTTAAATTCTGGGAAAGGCCACTCCATGTAGTAATAACGTTCCGCAAAATATTGGGCATAAAAGAAACGAACGTCAATCTCATCCCCGACAAGATTCAAGGGTTTCAAATCAATCTTTACATTGTATTTGGTTTGAAGCTTCTGATTGATCGTCCGAATCAAGCGGTAGAAAGATTGGTAACTCAGATCAAACTTTCTGCAAATATATTCATTAGAAACATCCTTGTTGAAGAAAAGATATTCAATCAAGGCAAAGGCTTGTGATTCTTTAAAAAAGTGATGATAGATCACTTCTAGCCCAACCGAATCCTCATAACTGATCTTGATCCCATTGGTAGAGGATTCAATTAAAAAGTCATCAAATGTACTACGAAGATTAGACAAATCTTCTTTTAACGAACGTTCTGTACAATCCAAACGCTTGGCCAACTCTTTCAAGTGGAACCATCTTTTTTCCTTAATCAAGATTTCCAATAATTGCAATTGCCGTCTTTGTTTTTTCGATAAGAGCAGTCTCATCTTTTCCTACCTTTTCATATTTTCTTTCAAAATCACTTATATTTTAACACATTTCATAGCACTTGTTGACTTTTTTCCAGCATTTTTTCAAAAAACTGTACAAAAAAGACTCCAAGGCCCATATAGGCGCTAGAGTCTATGATTTATTAATGATACCAAATTCTTCTTTTTTCTTCTGCTCCTTAGCAGCACGGTGGTTATCATAAAGATTTACCAAGAATTTTACAATTTCTTTTCCAATCGAATAGACTGGAATCGCAACGACCATCCCGATAATGCCGTAGATATTACTTGAGAGCAATAAGAGAACCATAATGGTAATCGGGTGAACCTTCATCACGCCTCCAACGATACGCGGATAAAGAATATTCCCATCGATCTGCTGGATAATCAACATGTAAATGACTGCTTTGATCATCATATCCATATCTGTGAAGGCATAGGTGATGATCATCGGAATCAACCCGATGGTTGGTCCTACATATGGAATGAGGTTGGCTAATCCAGAAAAAATGGCAAAGACCAAAGCGTACTTCAATCCAATAAAACTATAGCCAATGTAGGCTAGGGTTCCAATGATAAAGGCATCGATCGAAATCCCACTAATATAGCGAGAGACCGTTTCATTCAAACTAATCAAGAGGCTTGAAATGTGGAGTTTGTCATTGCGTAAAATGGTCCGTTCCAACATCGGTAATAACTTCTTCCCATCGACCAAGAAATAAACTAAGAAGACAGGGGTCATGATCAAGATAAAGACCGTATTGACAATAGTGTTAACCACACTTCCTAAACTGTTGGTCACACTATTCAAGAGATTTTGTAGGATATCCATATAAGAGAGATTCAACTGCTGAATCGTCGACTGGATATTCACATTCTGGAACAAAGGATTGGTCGAGAGTTTTCGAACCAAACTTTGAACTTCCCAGTAAAGTCCTTGAGTTGAATTGATCAAGCTGGTTAACTGATTGATTAAGATAGGGAGCAGATAAAAGATCCCTAAGCCAATGATCCCAAACAACAGTACTAAGGTGATCAAAATCCCAAACACACGCTTGATTTTTAAGTGTTTTTCCAACAATTCAACAATCGGATTGGTAATGTAATATAAAAAACCTGCAATTAAAAATGGTAAGAGGATGGTATTCAGAACAGATACAAATGGAGAAATTAAAGTCCCCATTGATTTCCAAATATAGAAAATCACCGTCAATAATAAGATCTCACATGTCCAGAATAACAATTTACTATTTCGAAACATTCCTTACCTCCTGTTTTCTATTCTACCATATTTTATGATAGAATAAAGGAGATTTTAATCAAAAGGATGAAGTTATGAATAATTTGATTGAACTACAAGACGTCAATTTGATCCGCAATGGAAAAGCCCTTTTAAAAGAGATTAACTGGCAAGTAAAAGAAAATGAATGTTGGGCGATTTTAGGCTTAAATGGAGCAGGAAAATCGACCCTCCTCAAACTGCTCATGTCTGAATACTGGGCTAGTTCTGGCCAGGTAACTGTCCTTGGAACCCGCTTTGGAGAAGGGGGCATTCCAGAGTTGCGGAAGCGTATTGGGATCGTTAGCTCCTTTATTTCAGAAAGACTGCCAGAACATCTTTTGACAGAACAAATTGTCCTAACTGGTCAATACAAGAGTAGTATCTTATATGCTGCTTACGGGGAGGAAGAACTAAACTGGGCACGGGATATGCTAACTTCAATTGGGGCTAGCTCTTTGATCGGTCGCAAATACCGGGAGCTCTCCCAGGGAGAAAAGCAGACCGTTCTCATTGCACGAAGCCTCATGGACCAGCCAGATCTGATCATTTTTGACGAAGCTTCTAGTGGATTGGATCTCTTTGCCAGAGAAAAACTCCTCCGTCAGATCCATCATATCAAACAACTGGATCACGCACCAACCATGATCTACGTCACCCACCATGCCGAGGAAATTACAACAGACATGACCCATGTCCTCTTACTCAAACATGGCCAAGTGGTCGAGCAAGGACCAAAGGAAAAGATCCTAACTCCCCATGTCCTAAGCCAATTTTATGAAGCACCAGTATCCCTTATTGATCTTGGTGATGAGCGACTCTTTGTCAAACCAGAAATCGCACACTGAAAAGAAAATGAATAAAGCAAAAAGAGAGTGGGACAGAAATCGGTAATTCGTCAGAATTCGATTTCGTCGTCCCACCTCCGCACAGTTGAGTAGGGCTGTAAAAGCTGATGGGATCAGCGTAGTAGAGCCCACTCAACCACTGCGTCTTGCTCGACAACCTAAAAATAATTGAGAGGCTAGGACTTTTGTCCCAGTCTCTTTTACTCTTATCTCAACGATTCCGTGCATACTCGATCAAATCGTATGGAAGCGTATTGGCACTTTCTCTTAGGGAATAGCTTTCTAATTCATTGACATTTTGCCGCATACGGCGCGCTTGCTTGGCGGTAATCAGGTGTTGCGCTTCATATTCAAAAATAATCTTACGCTCCAAATAATAGCCTCTCAACATTTCATCGATATTATTTGGTTTCACGCGATTAATAACCCGCTCCACAAAGGCCCCACTGGTAATAATAGCAGTTTCTCTCAGACGAGATTCTTGTAGGAAAGAGATCAAACTGCTCCGATAAATCCCCTTGAGGTCTTCCAAACTTTCGATAATGATTTCTGTATTGGCCAAATAAAGGGCCGCAATCTGGTCATAATCAATGGCCTCTAACTTACTGTCTTCTCGGGTCCACCAGTTTCGCAAGCCAGACCCAAAAGTTAAGATCTCATGGACTAATAAACGCAAAAGACGGAAAGACACCAAGAGGTAATAGGTTAAGCGAGACGAAAGATTGCGATTGACACGTTGCTCCATATTGCGAAGATAGTGTTGGTAGACACGGTAGCCCCGCTCTCGAATCTTCCCTTCTTCATAAGCCTGTTCCAAGCCGTCACTTTCAATACTCAAAATCAGGAGCTTCAACTGTTCCCAGTCCTTTTGAATGAGCCTGTTTTCTTGGCCCAGAATCAAGTTTTCTATGCGCCCATGGTAGTTATCAATCGCCGCATATAAGGGACCTTTGTGCTTGCTATTCTTTAGGTCTGCTTCTAATTCCATGACGACATCATTTAAAATCGCGATCTGCATCAGGTAGTCATTGGTTTCTTCCTTGTCTTCTGATAATTTTGGAAGTACCACTAAGCCAGCAATAAAGCTGACAAGGGTAACTCCTGCCACTAAAAAGAGTAGGATAGGGTATTCTTTTTCGATCTTGGTTGGAATCAAAAGAATCGTCGCAATCGAAACCGTTCCCTTCACACCCGAAAAGGTCAGCAATAAGGCATCTTTTAGATAATTTCTCAACGATTTTTTTAATCGAGCCGTTCGGAACCAATAAAAGAGGTAAACCATGACAAAACGAATCAAAAAGAGCAATGCTGTCAACAAAAAGACAGAAAGAACTAAAAGCAGATTATTGTAAATGGGACTACTTAAGATGGGCTTGGAAATCATTTCCAATTCCATTCCTAAGATGACAAAGACCGACCCATTTAAGATAAAGTTGACCGTATTCCAGACAGTATGACTCACAGTATCTACCCGCGCTTCAAGGAGGGTAATGTGCTTAAAGCGACTGGCTTTTAGGATTCCTGACACAACTACTGCAATGATACCAGAGACATGGAGTTCTTCTGCTAAGAAGAAGGTCAACAAAGGGAGACTCAGTTCTAATAACAATTCACTGGCAATATCACTGGCGCGAACACTCAAGAGTAAGGTTTGCAGCCAACGGTTCACAAAGGCCGTCAAGATCCCCACCGCAAATCCTCCAATAATGGAGATTCCTAAGGAAATCCCTGCCTCTCCAAGAGAGAAACTCCCGGTCGCAAGAGCTGCCAAGGCCACTCGAAAGGCAACTAGACCTGAGGCATCATTTAGTAATCCTTCGCCTTTTAAGATATTCGAAACCCGCTTTGGAAAGCTAAAGCGCTCAGACAGGGAAGCAAAGGCTACTAAGTCGGTAGGCCCAAGGGCTGCCCCAACTGCCATACAGGCTGCTAAAGGAAGGCTCAGCCACAAGGAGTGAGCTGCCCAGCCCAAACTAATGGTTGAGATAAAAATCACTGGGAAAATCAAATAGGGGATGATCCGCCAGTGCTTTAAGACGGAAGTAATATCTGCTTCTTCTGCTTCTCGAAATAAGAGAGGGCCAATGACCAAGGCCAGAAAGAGCTCGGTATCCAGATGAAAATTTTCTTCTGGCACAAAGAGAGCCCAACCAATCCCTAGTAAAATTTGAATCAAGGGTAGAGGAAGACTCGGCACAAGTTTATTCGTGGCATTTGAGATGATCAAAATCATCGAAAAGATCACTGCATAAAGGAGTAGTTCCATATCACTCCCTCCTTAGCGTTCTTGGCAGCAGGTCTCAAATTGCTGTTTTAACTCCGCAATCTTTTGGTCTGTCTTGGTTACATCCTTGTGCTCAATCTTCTTTTGGGACCGTTCCATCTCAAGCGAAACCAATTTCTTTTTTATTTTGAGCATCTTTTTGGTCATATGAGCTTCATCATAAAAACCCATTGCACGCTCGTGGATGGTTGATTCGACAAAATGATGTCTCAATCCTTCAATTTTATTCTTTAAATATTCTTTATCCATGACGGTAGCTTTCTAATTTTTCGATCATGACCAAAAACGGTGGCTGATTCACTTGATTCAGTGTCCGGTAGATGGTCGCTGTATAGTCTTTTTGAGGGAGCTGACTGACAAAGTCCAGCACTGCATCACGCTCGATGTCTCCTCCCTCATGACCATAATAGATCATAATAGCCATTCGCCCACCTTTTTCTAGGCGAACACAAATTTTCTCCATCGCTTCAATCGTGGTAGCTGGAAGAGTAATGACCGATTTATCCGCAGATGGCAGATAACCCAGATTAAAAATAGCTGCTTTGATGGTCTCCACATATTGGTCCACATGCTGGTGGCCATCCAAAATCAACCGGACATGTTGAAGTCCCAACTTTTCCAATCTTTCTTGGGTATTGACAAGTGCCTGCTCTTGAATATCAAAGGCATAGACCTGGCCTGCTAGTTGGGCTAAAAAGGCCGTATCATGTCCATTTCCCATGGTCGCATCCACCACCACATCTTCTTTGGTGATGACTTCTGCTAAAAATTGATGGGCCATTTCAAGTGGTCGAAGCATCAGCAGTCTCCTTTTCTTCTAGCTTACATCCTTGGGTACTTCCACGCCGACGCATTTCAGTTTCAATGGCGTTTAGGACTTCCCATTTGTTGAGGCTCCACATAGGGCCAATCAACATATCCCGTGGCGCGTCCCCTGTAATCCGGTGGATGACAATGTGTTTGGGGATGATCTCCAACTGGTCACAGATGACCTTGACATACTCCTCCTGGCTCATGAGTTGAAGTCGTCCTTCATGATAGTCCCGTTGCATCCGTGTATTGGTCATCAAATGCAAGAGGTGTAACTTGATGCCATCAATTTCATTATCGGTCACACAACGGCGAACATTTTCCACCATCATCTCATGCGTCTCCCCAGGAAGGCCATTGATCAAATGGGATACGATCTCTGCCTTGGGCACCTGTTTGCGAATACGCTTGACTGTTTCAACATAGAGATCATAACTATGGGCCCGATTGATCAATTCAGAAGTTGCTTCATAAGTCGTCTGAAGCCCCAACTCGATCGTCACATGCATGCGCTCTGTCAGCTCTGCTAGGTAGGCCAAGGTCTCATCTGGTAAACAGTCCGGACGCGTACCAATGTTGATTCCTACCACTCCTGGTTCATTGATGGCCTGTTCATACCGCTCTCGAATGACTTCCACTTTATCGTGGGTATTGGTGAAATTTTGAAAATAGACCAGGTACTTCTTCACATCTGGCCATTTCCGATGCATAAAATCAATCTCTTTGTAAAACTGTTCTCGAATCGGAGCTTCTGGGGCCACAATGGCATCTCCTGAACCTGAGACCGTACAAAAAGTACAGCCACCGTGGGCGACTGTTCCGTCTCGATTGGGACAATCAAAGCCTGCATCAATAGGGACTTTAAAGGTCTTTTCTCCAAATAAGGTTCGATAATAATTATTCAAGGTATTATAGGATTTCATACCCTTCATTATAGCAAAAAAAGAATCGAACTCAAAACGCGAGTTCAACTCCTAGTTGTTAGATGCTTATTTTTGCTTCCCTGTAAAGCGCCATTGAAACCGCAAGCGATCATACAAGGGATACTCAAACTGTAAGACAGCAAGACCCAAAATCATACTGCCGAGAACGTCTGATGGGTAGTGGACCCCGACATAAACGCGGGAAACCACAATGGTCACGATTCCCAGAACCAGCAAGCCTTGAAGGCAATAGCGGGCTGTTTTATGTTTTACATGTTGGCTGATGATGATGATCAAACTTCCCAAAACAAGGGTAGACGCCAGTGAATGACCACTCGGGAAAGAAAAGCCTTTTTCCTCTACTAGATGAAGAATACTTGGTCTCGGTCTCTGGTAGATATTCTTTAGAAGAAGCACCAAAAGACCAGTCAATACCAGATTGCTCCCTAGAAAAAGAGCTTCACTGTACCATTTCTTATAGGCAAAGACCGCCAGCAAAAGACCCACCCAGATGACAATGATCTTGGTATCCATGACATGGGTCACTTTGGTAAAGAAAGCCGTCAGTGCTGCAGGCAGATCGCCTCGAATAGCAGATTGAATCGTGCTATCAAAGCCTGTTAATTGTTGCGGGTAAAAGCGAATCACATACCCGAGAATCACAAAAATGAGAAGGGCGAAGCTTGCCCTCGCCCAATGTTGTTGTTTATTTTTCATATTTTTTCAAAATCGGTTGCAATAAGGTATAGATCAACCCAAATGCGACGGCCCAAATCACCCCTTCGATTAGGTTAAACGGTGCAACCATTGCGGCTAAATAGTGGACAAGCCCTAGTGTTTTCGAAATATCATAGTTCATAAAACGAGCATACAAAGGGATTGCATAGACATAGTTCACCAATACCATGGTGATACTCAAGCTGATCGTTCCAACAATCGTTGCCAGGACAAATCGACCATGGGTCCGTTCCTTGTTCCAAATCCATGCAAAAGCAAGGACAAAAACAAGAACTCCAATGATATTGATTGGCAATCCGATCAAGGTTTCAAGCCCCTTATTATTAAGGGCTAACTTAAGGACAGATCGGATCAAGGTCACCCAAACGGCACTTTTAAAATCCAACAGGACCAAGGCCAACAAAATGGCGATGATACTCAAATCAATTTTGAAGAAATCTATCAAGAAAGAAAATTGATAGAACATCAAAATAAAAGATAAAGCGGATAAAACAGCCACTAGGGTCAGTTTACGTGTATTTGTCATAACAGGTTCCTCCAATTTTTTAAAAATTAGAGAAGCTGGAAAGACGTCTACTCCATCATTCTACTCTAAACTATTTAAACAAAGCTTAAACTAGAAAATATTCTAGTTACTTTAGCTGGTCTCCATCGAAACATGCCGTTAGTCAGTCTTAGACCCTAACGTTCCATTTTCATGCATCAGCTCTAAACAGATCAGAATAGATGTCAGTCTATTCGTCTCTCGTCTTCTCCCATCCAGACTATACTGTCGGTTGTGGAGTCACACCACATCAGCTTGCGCTCGCGGACTTCTTTTAGAGTATGGAAAAGAACATTTCCTAGTAAAAGTCACCGCCGGTCGGGAATTACACCCTGCCCTGAAGACCCTTTTATGATAACAAAAAAAACTTGCCTAGGCAAGTTTTTGTAACGTCATGGATTACATCGTTCGGGTTTTAATTTTTCGTTCTTATTTGAGCTTGTCGTGCTCATAACGATGGCTCAACTCCAGCCCCTTAAAACCTTGCTGGCGGAGTGCCTCATAGACAATCATGCAGACAGTATTGGAGACATTTAAACTACGGACATGCTCATCATTCATCGGAATGCGAATGGCCTTCTCCTCGTGCTGGCGCATAAAATCTTCCGGCAAACCTTTATCCTCGCGTCCAAACAAGAAATAATGGGACTTCCCATCCTGATAAGAAACATCCGAATAGGTCTGATTTGCAAACTTGGACACTAGGTGTACCTGACCGTCGCGCGCCGCTTCCATAAACTCTTCCAGGCTATCATAAAAGCGGACATCCAGCTTGTCCCAATAATCAAGTCCTGCTCGCTTCATTTTGCGATCATCGATCGGAAAAGCCATGGGGCGAATGATATGTAAGGGGGAATTGGTCGCCGCACAAGTCCGTGCAATATTTCCCGTATTTTGTGGAATCTGAGGTTGGAACAAGACGATGTGGTTTTGAGCAGCTGACTCTTGGTAGTCCAGTTCTTCAATATTCATACTCGATCTCTTTCTGATAAAAAAATAGCCACACTGCCCGGAGTCAAGCTCAGCAAACAGCGTGGTTACAGCTTCATTAACTTAACTCACAACAGGTTTGAGGTAAATCAACGAAGGTACTTTCTAAGTATATCACTTTTGAAGCTCCTGTCAATAGTTTTTTTAGATTTTTTTAAGAAACTTTATCAAAGTTTTCAATCCCTCCTAGCTCTACTCTTTTGACGATTTCTCCTACTTGTTCTTAGCTTCTCAAAATTCCACCAGAAAATCCTTAAAAAAGATGAATTTTTCTTGAAAATAGAGTATGATAGAAGCATACTCTGGAGGTATTCTATGAAAATTATTGTTGTTGGTGGAGGAAAGGTCGGAACGGCCCTTTGTCGTTCTCTCGTTGCTGAAAACCACGATGTTATTTTGATCGAAAAAGACGAATCCGTTCTTAACCATATTACCAAACGGTTTGATATCATTGGAATTTTAGGAAATGGGGCAAATTTCAAGATCTTGGAGCAGGCGGATGTTGAAGACTGCGACATCTTCATTTCCATGACCGAGTACGACGAGGTTAATATGGTCTCTGCAGTTTTGGCTAAAAAAATGGGAGCCAAAGAGACCATCGTTCGGGTGCGGAATCCGGAATATTCCAATTCCTACTTCAAGGAAAAAAATATCTTGGGCTTCTCCCTGGTTGTCAATCCGGAATTGCTGACAGCACGTTATATTGCCAATATTATCGATTTCCCAAATGCGCTTTCTGTGGAGCATTTTGCCAATGGTCGGGTAGCCTTGATGGAATTTAAAATCAAGCCAGATAGCAATCTCTGCAATATGAGTCTATCCCAATTCCGGAAGAAATACGGAAATGTCATTGTTTGTGCAATCGAGCGTGGCAACGAACTCACCATTCCAAACGGAGACTTTGTCTTGCAACCTCAAGACAAGATTTTCGTAACAGGTAATCGGATCGAGGTCGTTCTCTTCCACAACAATGTTCGCCCTCAGGTCATTAAGAGCATGATGATCATTGGTGCTGGGAAAATTGCCTATTACCTACTCAACATTCTTCAAGATGTGCGCCGCAAGATCGATCTCAAGGTCTTAGAGGTCAATCGCGAACGGGCGGAATTCTTTAGTCAGGAATTTCCTGATCTCTATGTCGTCCATGGAGACGGAACTGCTAAAGACATTCTTTTAGAAGAGAGTGCCAATAACTTCGATGCTGTGGCTACTTTGACAGGGGTCGATGAAGAAAACATCATCACCTCCATGTTCTTAAATTCTGTCGGAGTCAAAAAGAACATTACCAAGGTCAACCGAACTAGTCTGTTGGAGATCATTGGCGATCAAGATATGACCAGTATCGTTACGCCAAAACGCATCGCTGTAGATACCATTATGCACTTTATTCGTGGACGCTACAATGCACAGTTCTCAAACCTAGAAGCCTTGCATCATGTCGCAAACGGCCGGATTGAAACCTTGCAGTTCCAAATTAAGGAAGACAATAAACTAACCCAATATCCCCTCTCTGAATTGAAATTGAAAAAAGGCGTCTTGATCGCTGCCATTATTCGAGACGGCAAGGCTATTTTCCCAAATGGAGATGACCGTTTGATGGTAGGAGATCGGATTATCGTAACCACCTTGATTCAAAATGTCACAAAAATCTACGATCTACTTGAGAGGTAAGCCTGATGAATAGAAGCATGATTCGTTACCTCTTGTCCAAGCTCCTCTTAATCGAGGCAGCTCTCCTGATCGTTCCCTTAGTCGTCGCTACGATCTATCAGGAACCTGCCAAGGTCTTTGTCTCTATTGGGGCAACCATGGCCATCTTACTTGGGCTGGGGCTACTTGGTAGTTTTCACAAACCAAAGGACTTTCACATTTATGCTAAAGAAGGAGTCCTGATTGTAGCACTCTGTTGGATTCTCTGGTCCTTCTTTGGTGCCCTTCCCTTTGTCTTTTCGGGACAAATCCCCAACATTATCGATGCCTTCTTTGAAGTCAGCTCCGGCTTTACAACAACAGGGGCAACGATTTTAGATGATGTGGGTGTCCTCAGCCACTCCCTCCTCTTTTGGCGCAGTTTCACCCACTTGATCGGTGGGATGGGAGTATTGGTCTTCGCCCTTGCCATTATGGACAATAACAAGAACAGCCACCTCGAAGTCATGAAGGCGGAAGTTCCTGGTCCAGTTTTTGGAAAGGTCGTTTCCAAATTAAAAAACACAGCTCAAATCCTCTACTTCTTGTACTTGGGCTTGTTCTTCCTCTTTGTGGTTCTTTATTTCCTTGCCGGCATGCCCCTTTATGATAGTTTTGTCATCGCCATGGGGACGGCTGGGACTGGGGGCTTTACCGTTTTTAACGATGGGATCGCCCACTACAATAGTAGTTTGATCACCTATTTAGTCAGTATCGGGGTTTTAGTCTTCGGGGTTAACTTTAACCTCTACTACTTCCTCATGATCCGAAAATTCAAGGCCTTCTTTAAAGACGAGGAATTGCGGACCTATATCACCATCGTCCTCGTGTCCAGTGTCTTGATCGCTTACAATGTCCTTCATCTCTATGCCAATGTCGCTAAGAGTTTTGAGATTTCCTTCTTCCAAGTTTCCAATATCATCACCACTACCGGTTTTGGTTATGGAACGACGGAAAAATGGCCTCTCTTTTCTCAGTTTATCCTCTTAATGCTGATGGTCATCGGTGGTTCTGCTGGATCGACCGCTGGGGGGCTTAAAGTCATTCGGTGCTTGACCTTATGGCGAATCGCAAAAAATCAGGTTCTTTCGACCTTGTCTCCGAATCGCGTTCTGACCTTGCATGTCAATGATACGGTATTGGATAAGGATACACAGCATCAGATCCTCAAGTACTTTACAATATACAGTTTTATCACGATCGGTCTGCTCTTTGTAGTCAGTCTAGACAATAATAACTTCATGACGGTTGTCAGCGCTGTCTTTAGTTGTTTCAACAACATTGGACCTATGATTGGAACAGGTCAAACCTTCTCCATCTTTAGTCCGATTTCAAAACTGTTGCTTTCCTTAGCCATGATTTCCGGACGGCTTGAAATCTATCCAATGATTCTTCTCTTCCTCCCTAAAACATGGTCTAAACGCTGATAGACAACTCTTGTACAAAATCAACACCCTTAGAAAAATAATTTCTAAGGGTGTTTCTGTTTATTTGCGATCATCCTATTTTGATTCTTCATTTCGCTTCAGACTAAAGTGGTCTGGCAAGGGATCTGGCCCCGCCTGGCTTCCAGGATGGCATCGTAAGATCCTTGCAATCCCCATCAAGACACCTTTCACACCAAAACGTTCAATCGCTTGGATCATATAATTGGAACAGGTCGGTTGAAAGCGACAAGAAGGCGGAAATAGGGGAGAGATCCATTTTTGATAGCCTCTGACCAGCGCAATCAGGATTGTTTTCATGCTTTTTTAGATTTAGTCACTGCTAGATTGTGCAACTGGCTGATTTCTTTTTTGTTCAAGCGACGGTATTCACCCGGACGTAGCCCTGAGACGTCCAAATTTCCAAACTGGGTCCGGGAGAGTTTATCCACTAAAAGTCCCACAGCTTCAAACATCTTTTTAACCTGGTGGTTACGCCCTTCATGAATGGTCAACTGAACCACTGAACGGTTCTTTTCGACATCCACTTTTAAGATCTCATAAGTCGCTGGCTTGGTTTTCTTTCCATCAATGGTCACCCCTCGCGTCAAGGGACGCAAGTTTTCCTTATTGGCAATCCCTTTGACACGCGCCACATAGACCTTATCAATTTCATTGCGCGGGTGAATCATCTCATCTGTAAAATCACCATCATTGGTCAAAATCAAGACACCAGATGTATCCCAGTCCAAACGTCCCACTGGGTAGATGCGCTCTGGTACTTGAGATAAAAGGTCAACGACTGTTGTCCGCCCTTTATCATCCGATACACTAGAGATGACGCCACGTGGCTTATTTAAAAGATAGTAGACCTTTTCTTCGTTATAGATTGGAGTCCCCTCTACTTCAACCTGATCACCGGTTTTAATGATGGTCGCTAATTCACGCACAACTTGGCCATTGACCGTCACCAAGCCTTGCTTGATCAGTTCTTCGGCCTTGCGACGACTAGCCACACCTGCATGGGCAATATATTTATTAATTCTCATCTAGTTCCTCTGTTCTCTCTGAAAATAATTGACCTTCTTCTGGATCGATGTCCACTTCCTCAACCTTTGGCAATTCCTCCAAATGATTGATCCCCATGTAATCCAAAAAATACTCCGTCGTAACATACAAATTAGGACGCCCGATGACTTCTTTTTTTCCATCTTCACGGATCAGATCAAATGACAGTAGTTTGGTAATAGCACCACTGGAATTGACGCCTCGAATGTCATCGACCTCCACGCGGGTGATCGGTTGCTTATAAGCAATGATTGACAAGGTTTCAAGGGCAGCCCGAGACAAACTTTGGTTCATAGGCGTTCTAGAATAGTCTCGTAAAACCGAAGCGTAGTCTGCCTTTGTCACCAATTTATAACGGGAAGCTGTCTCCATCAAACACAGACTGGTATCTGAGTCCTCCTGGTATTTTTGGGCCAATTTTTCTAAACTTTGCACCACACCTGTTGGGGGTAAAGAGAGAAGATCTGCGATTTGTCTGGCAGTAATTCCTTCTTCACCCGCTACAAATAAGAGTGCTTCAATTTCAGCTAATTTGCTCATGTTCAATCCTATTTAAGTAAATTTCTCCGAAAGCCGTATCCTGTACCACTGTGACCTCTTGAATCTTGATTAATTCAAGGGTTGCAAGAAATAGGGTAATGACCTCTTGGAGATCCGCTGCTTCTAGAAACAAGTCCTGCAAGAGAACTTGTGAGCGATCGTGGAATCGGTGACGCAGCTGGTCCATCAGATCCTCAATCTTGTATTCATCCTTTACAATGGTTGTATGGTTCTGGCGGAATTCTTCTTTTTTCTTAGTCAATAATTTTGAGAAAGCCAAGAAGAGATCCACCGTAGTGCGATCATGAAGTAATTCGGTATCGTCATAGACCAATTCCATCTTCGGTTTTGAATAATAGAGGGCGCGCTCCTCATGCTGCGAGGCCATCAACTCTCCTAATTGCTTGTAAGTACGGTACTCTTCCAATTGAGAAAGGAGGACCTGCTCTAGATCCTCTGCTTCATCCATCTCCTCTGCGACCTTAGGAAGAAGTCTACGACTCTTTATCAGGGTTAGTTGACTAGCCATCAGCATGTATTCCCCTGCTACCTCTAGTTTCATAGCCTGGAGGGTCGCCAGATAAGCCAGATACTGTTTGATCACCTCAATCAAGGGAACCTCATAAATATCCATCTGGTATTTAGAGACCAAGTGGAGCAAGAGGTCCAAAGGCCCTTCAAAATCTTTAATTTTAATATCCATTATTTATATTTTTCTAATGTCACCATGGTTTTTAGGCCCAATTCACGCGCAATACTAAAAAGATCCACACCGAGTTCTCGTTGTTTCAAAATATATTGCTCACGAATCGATTGTGCCGAAAGGTCTTGGTTGCCTTTTTCGATCAAGAAGGCTTCTAATTGTCGGAATCCCCACTGACGGGAGTATGATTTTCCTTTATTATCAAAGAGATAGACACCATCGAGGAAGAGTTGCAACTCTTCCAGTAAAGGCTCTGGAACTTTTAAAACCCGTTTTTGGCCATCTTTGCCCACTCGAATGACATGAAAGTCCAGCTGAATATCTTCGACCTTGACTTGGAGGATCTCACTTGGCAATAAGCCCATCTCCAGAATCAATAAGGCCATCAAGCGTCCCTGTGGGTTAGTTGATTCTTCCCAAAAATGGGTCAGATCCAACAATTCACGATCATGGGTCTTGACCGGTTGAATTTTAGGCAAGACCAAACGATGGTATTCAGAAATAAAGCGTTCTTGATACAAATAATATAAAAATTGGTTAACAGCGGATAATTTTCGTTTTTGAACCGCCGGTTTAAAATCTTTAATCGAAGCTTGGTAAATTCTCAAATTTGTCGGCGTCACTTTTCCATGAATTGATTCAACAAATTGGTCCAAATCATAGAAATAGGCTGACTGAGAATTTTCACTTAGTTCTTTTTGATCAATAAAACTTGCAATAAATTCTTTCATTTTGGAATCATCTCGTATTCATTTGAAAAATTATGCATGAGCGAATTGATGGCTTTGAGGATCGATTTCCGCGTAATAATCCCTTGGAAATAACCTTCTTCATCCACCACTGATAAGAAGGAGTCATCCACCAACTTGTGAAGGACTTCTGTCAAATTGAAGTCTAAGCCGATGACCCCGACCTCCTTCTTTGCAACGTCTACGATATCCATCGAAGCAAAAGTCTCCTCAGGAATCTCGTGTTTCAATTGATAAGATAGAATATCCGTTAGGGAGATCGTCCCCACAAACTTGCGTTCATCCGTCACTACCGGGATGCGACTATAGCTAATCTGGCTCAACAGCAAAACCGCATGGTCTACATTGTGGGTATCAATCAAGACCGCTAAATTTTTGGCAGGAGTTAAGAACGTCTCTTCCTGCGCCAGCAAGAAACGTTCAAATTCCTTTGCTATCATCTGCTAAACTCCTTTGTCAATTCAGGGTACAATTCATGATCTCGCGTATAATACTCTACCTTGAAGTTCGAATCGGTAATCTCTATCTTGGCATACAAACATTCGCGAATCAGACCACGTGGTTGACTAACGGATCCAGGATTCACAAAGAGGGTTCTTCCTTCCTTCCAAGCATCTGGGATATGAAGGTGGCCGTATAGACAGATATCTGCTTCCTCCTCTTGGGCCCACAGATCCAATTTTTGAAAACTAAAATTGATCTGGAAGAGATGCCCATGGGTCTGGATGATCCGTGTTGGCCCTAGTTGGGTCACCAAGCGTTCCGGATAGCCATCATAAAAATCCATATTTCCTTGGACAACGTGGATCCCTTCCCAGACAGGATCATCACTTTTTAGTTCAGAATCCCCATTGTGAAAGATCCCATCGACCTGGCCTAGGTATTTTTCTTTAATAGCTTCAACAATGGAGCGGTCTCCATGCGAGTCACTCATAACGATGATTGTTTGCTTTGCCATGATGGAAATACCTCCAATAACTTTTTAACAGCTAAAGCACGATGTGATTGTGTATTTTTTTCTTCTAGCGTTAATTCAGCAGCAGCACGGCCCGTTTCCCCAACTAAGAAGAGAGGGTCATAGCCAAAGCCGTGTTCCCCTTTGGGCTCAAAATTAATATACCCTGGCCAATCTGCTTCCACCACTAGGCTTTCCTTGCCTGGTCTTGCAACCACCAAGGTCGTATGGAACTGAGCTGAGCGATCTTTCAAGTCAAAGACCATGGCCAATTCGTGCAACAATTTCGCATTGTTTTCCGCATCTGTCGCACCAACTCCCGCAAAGCGAGCTGACCAAACTCCTGGTAAGCCTCCCAAGATATCTACCTTCAAACCTGAATCATCCGCTAAGACTGTTTTCCCAGTTAGCTCTGCAATCGTTTCAGCTTTTAGGCGGGCATTCTCTTCAAAGGTCAGACCTGTCTCTTCGACTTCTGGAAGCTCTGGGTATTGATTGAGATTTTCCACTTCAAAGCCCAGCTTTTCAAACATATTACGGAATTCTTTGGTTTTTCCCTCATTTCGAGTCGCAATAAGAATCGTATCTTTGACCTTGTCTTTACCCAAGAAGGCTTCCACATCCACCCCATCACTTGGCAAATGCAAGTAAAGCAATTTCCCTTTTTCAACCAAGAGCAAGGCTCCTTGACGCTGTACGATTTCAAAAGCTCTTCCCTTGACTTCATTCAAGATTTCGGTCAAAAAGGTCAGAAAACGAAAGGCTGAACCATAGCGCACCACCGATAGATTGAGAGGGAATCCTTCAGGATCCTTGGCAAAGAGAAGTTCCAGCTGATCTAACAGAGTGGAAGCTTCCGCAGGCACTTGACTAAATTGGTTGTAGTCTGCATCTTCTCCCCATTGGGCAATATACCAATCTTGGGGATCTTTGTATTCAAATAGTTTGTCACTCATAAATTTACATGCTCCACATTCACTGAACGTTCTAGCCATTTTTCGGCAATCGCTGCAAAGCTATTGGCATTTGCAGTGGTATAAAAGCGGTAGGTCTGCTCTAAGAGTTCGCGACTCTTATTGAGCTCAAAATAGTTTAATAAGACGGAAATATCCCGAACACACTCTGCCCCACTATCAATCAATTTGACATCCGGTCCCATCACATTTTGAATGATCGGTTTTAAAAGGGGATAATGGGTGCATCCCAAGACTAAGGTATCAACCTTTCCAACTAGTGGTTTTAGGGTTTCGTAAACCACCTTTTTGGTCACACTGGATGCCAACTCGTTTGATTCCACTAAAGGAACAAACTTGGGACAAGCTAAACTGCTGACTTCCATGTCTGGTGCTAGACTTTGAATCTTCTCTTTATAAATTCCAGAAGAAACCGTCATCGGTGTCCCAATGACCCCAATTTTTTGATGGGTCGTCGATTTAATGGCTGCAGAAGCTCCGGGCAAAATCACTCCTAAAACAGGAATATCAAGTTTCTCCTTGACTTCTTCCCAAACAACTGCCGTCGCTGTATTACAGGCTAAGACAATCATCTTGACATTTTTGGTCAGAAGGAAGTTCACCATCTGCCAAGTATACTCGCGAATTTGGTCTGCTGGTCTAGGACCATAAGGTGCACGAGCTGAATCTCCAATATAGACGACATCTTCGTGAGGAAGCTGACGGAGCAATTCGCGGACAACAGTTAGGCCCCCTACTCCAGAATCTAAAAAACCAATCGGTCGGTTATCCATATCTCTTCCTTCCAAAAGGAGGGACTAAGAAATTCCTCCAAGCCCCTCTCATTTATTATCGTGAGATTGCCCCACTCTTATTTTTTCTTGTTTTTCGCCATTGCTGATTTTTGTTGGTTCACAATTTGGCGATAGACTTGTTGAACTTTTGCTTCGCTTGGACGTTGGCCACTCGCACCTAAAAGCGTACGGACTGCTTCAATATTCAAACGTGGGTTTGATGCAAATTCTTTTTCAAATTGACGACGAAGCAAGAACATTCCTGCAACCATCCCACCAAAGAAAGCTAAAATAATCAACAAAATTCCTAAAAAGAGATTCATACAATTTTCTCCGATCCATTATTTTTACATAACTATCATTATATCAGACAATCGCTTATTTTTCAATGTCAAAGCCGTAGAGTGTCGCAAGATAATCTTCTGGTTTTTCTGCTCGACGAATCAAACGGGCCTGCCCATCTTCTTGAAGCAAAACTTCTGCCGAACGCAACTTGGCATTGTACTGATAGCCCATTGAAAATCCATGGGCTCCAGTGTCATGGATCACGAGTAAATCTCCAATCTCCGTCACGGGTAGTTCTCGTTGTTTGGCAAATTTATCGTTGTTTTCACAGAGACTTCCCACGACATCGACCACTTCAGTTGGTTCATCTGAACGATCCATATTGGTAATATGGTGATAAGCACCGTACATAGCCGGTCTAAGAAGATTCACAGCTGAAGCATCGACACCCACATAGGTCCGGTAGGTTTTCTTTTTATGCGTCACTCTGGTTACCAAGAGGCCGTGTGAAGCCAGCATAAAGCGACCAAGCTCGGTATAGATTTTCACATGACCAAGTCCTGCTGGTTTAAGAATCGCATCAAAAACGCGATGCACGCCCTCCCCAATAATGGCAATATCATTTGGTTCTTGTTCTGGCTTGTAATTGACCCCAACTCCACCAGAGAGGTTGATGAAGCCCAAGTGGACACCTGTTTTCTCTACGACTTCTACTGCTAATTCAAAAAGTTGACGCGCTAGCTCTGGATAGTAGTCGTTGGATACAGTATTAGAAGCTAATAAAGCGTGAATGCCAAACTCTTCCACACCTAGTTCTTTCAACTCGATAAAGGCTTGGATCAATTGCTCCTTGGTCATTCCAAACTTGGCTTCTTCAGGATTGTCCATAATATCGGTTCCCAGTTCAAAAACTCCACCAGGATTATAGCGGCAAGAAATGACCTTGGGAATGCTAGTCACAGACTTCAAGAAAGCAATGTCTTCATAGGCGTCCAGATTGATCGTTGCCCCTAATTCTCTAGCATAGACAAATTCATCTGCTGGCGTATTGTTAGAAGAAAACATGATCTCTTTTCCACTAAAGCCCAGTTTATCCGCCATTAACAATTCGACATAGCTGGCAGTGTCGACACCACAGCCCTCTTCTTGCAAAATTTTTAGGATCGATGGGTTAGGAGTCGCCTTGATGGCAAAATATTCCTTAAATCCTTCATTCCAAGCAAAAGCTTGATGGAGGGCACGAGCCGTTTCACGAATTCCTGCTTCATCATAGAGATGGAAAGGGGTCGGAAATTCTTGGGTCAGGCTTTCTAATTGTTCACGGGTTACAAAAGGTGTTTTCATAAGCGCTCATTTCTATACTTTAGTCACTATTAGTATAGCACAAGTCGGAAGACAAAAAAAGCCGAGGCAACTGCCCCAGCTCAATTACTCTTTGATTAGTCGTTTCTTCCGAAGATACGAAGAAGGCTGATAAAGAGGTTGATAAAGTCAAGATAAAGTTCCAAAGCCATGGCAACTGCCCAGCCTGTAGCAGGTTGACCATTTGTTTGATCATAGACATAGCGAATCTTTTGGTTATCCCAAGCTGTCAATCCTGCAAAGAGGAAGACAGAGATAATACTCAAGATATAGTCCATTCCAGAACTTCTCAAGAACATATTCACAACAGAAGCGATGATCACACCGATCAAGACTCCCATCAAGGCACGTCCCATACCAGACAGGTCTTTTTTCACGACGCGTCCGATAGCTCCCATGACAATAAACATCAAGGCACTGACCAAGAAAGCCTTATAGACAGTCGCTTGCATGTAGCGAGCAATGATAAAGCTCAAGGTAAAGCCATTCAAAGCTGAGTAGATCAAGAAGATCGGAAGAGCAGACGGGCTATTTTTAACAGCCTTCCCACTTGCAACAAAGACCAAGATCAATTCTACAACAACTGCTGCGTAGTAAACCATTGGTGCGGTTGTCAAGATTTGTACGAAGAAGTCTTGAAAGACTGTCATCATCAGGCCAGACACAAGGGCTGAAATCCCTACACCGATCCCAACTAATGAATAGATTTTGTTATAAAAAGCATTCAATCCACTTTGTTCTTGGATTACTGAATCATTATACATATTAACAAGTTCCTTTCAAATTTGTTTACTACGATTTTAACATTTTTCGATGAAAAAATCTCTTTTTAGCCATCTTTTTACGCCAAGGTTCTGAAGCTTCTTTAACAGCCCAGTATTTATCTACCATGGTCACTACGAAGGATTCTTTGTAGCGAGGCGGAGCAAGGGTAGCTCCCCACATGTGTTTAATGATGATGTCTTCTTCCTTGGCATTGAGATCTGTAATCTTTCGCGCATTTCTCACGGCGATGCGGGGATGGATCCAGGCGTGACTCTTGGTAAACTTGGTCTCGCGCCAATCATAGTAAAAGAGGTCATGCAAGAGCCCACCCCGAGCCGTACTTTTGGCATCCCAGCCAAATTTTTTTGCCAATTTATAACTAGTATAGCTAACATGAATGGAATGCTCCAAACGATTGGAATGAATATGGTGGGGAATGTCGGCTAATTTTTGAACCTTAGGATGCTGGATCAGATGGCCTACATAGGTCATGTATTCTTTGTCACGATGATATTGCATAAGATAACCACCTTTTGTTGATAAGCTCTCCCAATAAGATCTCCATCAACTTCTTCTTACAGGTTAAGTATACTTCTTTTTCTCAAAATTTCCTTAAAGAAAACATCAAAATTCCTGCTGCCACTGCAACATTTAAACTCTCTGCCCGACCTGGCATGGGAATATGAACCAGCTGGTCTGCTTGTGCCGCCATTTCCTGGCTGATGCCATTTCCTTCATTCCCCATAACCAGGATAAACTGATCGGTCTGAGAAAGCTGACGGTAGTCAATGGAAGCTTCTGAAAGCGTCGTTGCGAGAACTGCTAGATGAGAGTGCGCAGCTCGCTCCAATAGTTCTTCTCGATCCAGTTTCCAGATAGGAATATGGAAATGACTGCCCTGCATGGATCGAAGGGTCTTGAGACTGTATAGATCAGCGGAGGCTTTCGAAAGCATGACGCCATCAAAACCTGCTGCATCTGCTGTTCGAATCATCGTCCCTACATTGCCAGGATCCTGTACATCCTCCAAATAGAGGAATCGCCCTTGTAGCTGATCCGGAAGCTCTGGCTGCTCTAGAAGAATCTCTGCGACAATCCCTTGAGGAGTCTTCGAATCTGCCAAGAGGCTTAAGATCTCCGGAGTCACGATAGTGACTTTTTGGATGTCCTCTACCCGGTCTAAATAGGCTTCTAAAACAAAGACCTGCCGAATCTTCGCATGATTTTCTACTGCCTCTTCAAACAGATGCCAGCCTTCAATGAGATAAGAATCTGTCCGGTATTTTTTTTGATGTAATTTTTTTGCATTTTTGATTACATTATTGGATTTAGACGTTATAATATTCATAGAACTATTATAGCACAAAGAAAAAGAAGAAATCATACCTCAGATAGATTTCTTCGAGTCAAGGAGGTCGCACATGCAAAAGGTAAAAATGATTGCCCAAGGACGGGTTCAAGGGGTTGGCTTTCGCTGGGGAGTCTACAGTCTTGCTTTAGAGATCGGTGGGATCACTGGCCGTGTCTGGAATAATGACGACGGAACAGTTGGCATTCTGGCACAGGCAGAGTCTAGTAGCCAAATGGCCAAATTCATCCAAGAAATTCGCAAAGGTCCTACGCCTTTTGCGCATGTGACTTATTTAGATGTTACGCTCGCAAACTTTGAAAACTATACAGACTTCAAAATTGCAAATTAAGACTAGAGAACTATTGTGTATTTTCAAAAAAAACAGTAGAATAGAAAGGTAACATTAAAAAAAAGAAGGAACTATTTGTGAAAAAAAATAAACTTGCATTACTTGCATCGATGGGACTAGCTTCGCTTGTCTTCTTATCAGGATGCGTGAGTGTCGATCGGAAAACTGGAAATCCGACTGGATTGATCTGGAATCTTCTTGGCCGTCCAATGGGCGAAGCCATCAAATTCTTTGCCAACAACCTTGGCTTAGGCTTTGGGATCGGGATTATTATCGTCACCTTGATCGTACGGTTAATCATCTTGCCACTTGGTTTGTACCAATCATGGAAGGCAACCTACCAATCTGAAAAGATGAACTACTTAAAACCTATCCTTGGGCCAATCCAAGAGCGCATAAAGAACGCTAGCACACAAGAAGAAAAGCTATTGGCGCAACAGGAATTAATGGCTGCTCAACGTGAAAATGGAGTTAGCATGTTTGGTGGAGTTGGGTGTTTGCCACTCTTGATCCAAATGCCATTCTTCTCAGCTCTCTTCTTTGCAGCTCAGCACACCAAAGGGGTAGCAGATAGTAGCTTCCTTGGCATTGCTCTCGGCAAACCAAGCTTGCTCTTGACAGCGATCGTAGCAGTTCTTTACTATATCCAAAGTATGCTTTCTCTTCATGGAATTGAAGATGAAACCCAAAAGGAAAGCATGCGCAAAGCATCACTGATGAGTCCGATTATGATCGGTGTCTTCTCATTGATCTCCTCAGCCGGAGTAACTCTTTACTGGGTAGTCGGTGGGGTGATCCAAATTATCCAACAATTTGTCATCAACTACTTGATTCGTCCAAATCTTCGCAAACGAGTCGCTGAGGAATACAAAAACAATCCTCCTAAAGCGACTAGTCACCGCGTGAAAAAAGATGTCACACCTACTGCAACGACACAAATCCAACACAAACCAAAAAACAACCGCAATGCAGGAAAACAACGCAATAGAAAGTAGTACAAACTACTAATTCTAGCGGTATACAGTAGCACTTGAACCCAAGGTTCAAGTGCTTTTTTTGATATCGTTCAGTCAGCAAAGAATTTTCACTCTCACAAAAAGATTAAGAGCACAAAAAAACAAGCCCTCTTGGAGGGCTTGCGTTTTATAGTTACGCTGTTTTTTCTACGTTCAAAATTTTCACTTGGTAGCTTCCAGCTGGTGTCTCAACAGTGACAACGTCACCTGTCTTCTTACCAATCAAAGCGTGACCGATTGGGCTTTCGTTAGAAATCTTTCCTGCAAAGGCATCTGCCCCTGCTGAACCGACGATGCTGTAAACTTCTTCATCTGTTTCGCCAACTTCTTGGACTGTAACGGTTTTTCCGATCGCAACTTCGTCTACTGCAACAGCATCACTATCGACGATTTCTGCATAACGGATTTTTGTTTCCAAGCTAGAGATTTGACCTTCCACAAAAGCTTGTTCATCTTTTGCTGCTTCATACTCAGAGTTTTCTGAGAGGTCACCATATGAACGAGCGATCTTAATCCGTTCTACCACTTCAGGTCGACGGACCAATTTCAATTCTTCTAATTCTTGTTCCAATTTTTCTTTTTCTGCTAGTGTCATTGGGTATGTTTTTTCTGCCATTATTCTTCTCTTTCTATTATTTGAATGAAAAAGCTGTGGACGCGCCACATGCTTTTTCTAGTTTGAACTTGCTTGTGTCAATTTACTATTGACATGTTCTTCAACATTTTTATTGTGTTCTTCGTATGTCTTAGCGAAGAAAACTTCACCATTTTCGACATTTGCGACAAAATACAAGTAATCGGTCTTACTTGGGTTCACTGCCGCTTCGATCGCTGATACTCCAGGGTTATCCACTGGGCCAGGCATCAAGCCGGTATTCTTATAAATATTATAAGGTGAATCCAGCTCTGTATCGATCGTTGCATCTTCTTTTAAGGTCGTCTTTTGACCAAGTTTCCCTTCGGCATAAAGAATTGCAATATTACTTTGCAAAGGCATATCTTGGTTCAAACGGTTATAGAAGACACTCGCGATATCTTTGCGGTCCTGATCCGTCGCCCCTTCTTTTTCAACCAAGGAAGCAAGAGTCAATACTTCGTTTACATTGATGTTCTTGCTCTCAAGTGTTTCATAGTATGGGCTTAAGTTTTGATCCATTGCCGCAAGCATCTGATCGATCATCTCTTTCACTGTGGTATCTTTCCCATAGTTATAAGTTGCTGGGAAGAGATAACCTTCTAAACGGTAGCGAACACCAGAATCCTTACTTGGCAGATTCGCCAAGAGCTTAGGATATTTGGCCACCATCTTCTCAATAAAGGCATCGTCTTGGACAGCCTTCAAGAAATCTTCTTTCTTAAATGGAGTCTTGCCTGCCTTCTTAGTGGAGACATTGGTGGTGATAGCCGTCGCAATCTGATCGATCGTATAACCTTCTGGAATCGTGACCTTTCCAAGAACTGGAGCCTGAGGAGTTTTGGTTCCCTCTTCTTGCAGTTTTTGGATGATGGTTTCTAGATCCATGCTCTTTTGCAAATTGAAATAACCAGATTTGAAATTGCTATAGTTCTTGAACTTGGTATAGTAGTTAAAGAACTGACCATTTTTCACGAGTCCTTTTTTCTCAAGGATCGCGCCAATCTCACGATTACTTGAACCTGCTGGAATCTCAACCGTTACGAATTCTGTTGCATTTTTATCCATCGGCTTGACAGCTGAATGGATATAGGTCACAGCAAAGATCCCTGTAGCTACGATCACAATCAGCAAAAGGCTGACTACTGTCCGCACAATTCGTTTAGCGATTTTATTTTGTTTCTTTTGTTTTTGTTGGCGCTGGTTACGAGAAGAGCGCGATAAGCTTTCCTCTACCGGTTCCTGACTTGGTTCTTTTTTAGCAGGCTTTGTAAGCTCACTCTTTTCTTCCACAGCAGGAGTCGCCTTTACCGGCTCCACTGGTTCTTCTTTGGGAGCCAACGCAGATTCTTCTACTTTTGGAGGTAGTGTTGCTTCTTCCTCCTCTTTCAGTGAAGAAGGGGTTTCAATACTTCGATCAGGTAGATCATACTCTTTTTCGATTTTTAGAAGTTGCTCATTGGCCTCTTCTAAGTCTCTGAGGATCTGCTCTTTGAAGCTTAATAACTTCTCACTGTCTTGTGATTTATCAGTCAAATAATTGACCTCCCTCATCATAATCCTTAATATTATATCTTAAAAGATTTAGAAAAGCAATACAAATCGCCTTTCTTCTTTAAAATACCTATTTAATCAAGTTTTTCATTTTCCCAGACCAGATTGTACCAAACTTCACCCGCATATTGGGATTCTGACCGGCCTTCATTGGTAAATCCTTGCTTTTCATAATAAGGAATCAAATAATCATGACAGGTCAAATTGATCCCTTGGCGATTATCTTTCAACGCAATCTCTTTCATCGCTTCAAGCAAAAGGGTTCCCACTCCAAGTCCTTGAGCTTCTTTAGCAATGGATAGACTCGTAATGGAAATAAAGCCCTGTTCTAACTGACTTAGATCTTCAACCTCTGAAAAAGAGGAATCGATCAAATAGCGCTCCGGTCTAACAGGTCCTTCTAAATAGCCTAAAATCTGACCCTGGCACTCTGCTACAAGAAATGTCGTTTGAATCTTTTCGATGTGATCTTTTAAAATCTCACGCGCAATCGCTTCTTCTTCTGAGAAATTCTCAAGCTCAATGCGCTCGATGGCATCCAAATCCTGCAGCTCTGCCTGTCTAATGTGAATCTTTTCTTTCATCATTTACTCCTTCTATCGTTCCCAAACCATATGGACACCTCGATCAGACTCAGCTTCATCTCGAAATCCTTGCTGGGAAAAATAAGATAGTAAGTCTTCTGGGCAATCGATCCAAATGGCTTCCTTTTCCTTTTGAACAGCTAGATCCTTTAAAGCAGCGATTAAAATAGAACCATAGCCTTGACCTTGAAAGGCTGGTCTCACTGCTAGTCGCAATACAATTAGGTCTCTTTTTAAAGGCTGGTCTTCTGTCGCCAACAAGTAAGCCACAGCATCCCCCGCCTGCTCTGCAAGCAAAGAAATGGCTTCCTTCGAACCTAGCGCTTCCTCAAGAGTGGCCCTGTGCTCCTTTCCTTCATTGCCATGAAGTTCTTCTTCTAGTAACAGCAGCTGTTCTTGATCAGCTGGGGTGATTGATCGAATCATCATCCTGCTTTCCTCATCTCATACTCCTTCAGTGGACAGATAAATTTGAGTCTGGAACCAAAAGATTCCAGACTCAATCATCTCTTATTGTACACTATGTGTCAAACTAGATAATAAACGCTCAAATGAGTATTCATAGGTTTGAATATCTCCTGCTCCCATAAAGACATAGACTGCATTATCATGGTCAAGAAGAGGAGAAACATTCTCAGCTGTAATAATCGCTGAGCGTTTGACAATTTTTGCTTCCAAATCTTCAACTTTCACATCGCCGTGATCGACTTCACGCGCAGAGCCATAGATCTGTGCCAAGTAAACAGCATCTGCTTGATTCAAGGCTTCTGCAAATTCATCTAACAAGGCAATGGTCCGTGTAAAGGTATGTGGTTGGAAAATGGCCACAATCTCTTTACTTGGGTATTTTTGACGGGCCGCATCCAAGGTTGCAATAATTTCCGTTGGATGGTGCGCAAAGTCATCGATGATCACTGTTCCATTGACTACTTTTTCAGTAAAGCGACGTTTCACTCCAGCAAAGGTCTTCAAATGCTCGCGGACTAAATCTAAATCAAATCCTGCAATGTAAAGCAAACCAATGACTGCTGTAGCATTCATGATGTTGTGACGACCAAATGTTGGGATATGGAATTGCCCCAAATCTTCTCCACGGAAATGAACGTTGAAGGTTGAACCTGTCGTTGAGCGAAGCAAGTTGCTTGCCACAAAATCGTTCGTCTCCTTATCAAAACCATAGTAATAAATTGGTGCTGATGAGGTAATCCGACGCAATTCTTTGTCTTCTCCGTAGATGAAGAGGCCCTTACTGATTTGTTTGGCATAATCGTTAAAAGCATTAAAGACATCTTCCAAGCTCGTGAAATAGTCTGGATGGTCGAAGTCAATATTGGTGATGATGCTGTATTCAGGATGGTAAGGCATAAAGTGGCGTTCATACTCATCTGATTCAAAGACAAAGTATTTGGCTGCTGCAGAGCCACGACCTGTCCCGTCACCAATCAAATAACTGGTGTCAGTGATATTTGATAAGACGTGAGAAAGCATCCCTGTTGTCGAGGTTTTTCCGTGTGCTCCGGCAACCCCCATGCTGACGAAGTCACGCATAAATTCACCAAGGAATTCATGGTAGCGTTTATAAGTTAGGCCATGCTCATCTGCATAAGCAATTTCCACATTGTTATCTGGACGGAAAGCATTCCCGGCAATGAGGATCTTGTCGCCTTCCAAATTTTTCACATCAAATGGATAAATTTGAATTCCTACTTGTTCCAAGCCACGTTGCGTAAAGTAATACTTCTCAACATCTGACCCTTGAACCGTATGTCCCATTTGGTGAAGCATGAGGGCTAAAGCACTCATCCCTGCTCCTTTAATTCCAATAAAATGGTATGTATTAGACATGTTTTCTCCTTATTCTTGATCTAGATGGGTTAAATCCAATTCTTGTTTGATTGGCTGTGGTTTCAACTTGTGCTGATCTTTATTGTATATTTGGCTAGTCTTTAAGAAATCATAATTGTTTTTCTTTTCAGTCGGTTCTGCCACTTCTGGTTCTCCTGCAGATTCGAACTCTGCAAGGATCAACTGATCTTGTCGTAATCGTTTGCTATATTTCAATAATTCACCCGGATTTTCCTTTTGGAAGGGAGCCGTTGGCTGACCAGGTTTTCGTTCAGAAATAAATGGTTTTTTCCGTTTACTTGTAGTAGCTGCTGGATCCGTTGTCAGATAGGGAGCTGTGCGTTTCTTTTTCAAATCTTCACGAGCGCGCTCTCTCGCTTCCTCTGCATAACGATTGGCTGGGCTTTTTTTATCAATCGGCTCTTTAAAATCAGGTTTTCTTACTGGCCGTCTTTTCGGTAGGGGCTCTTCTAATGGTTGGTGGTAAGGATGCTTAGGTTTGGTATTTTCAGCAATCGGTTGCCATTCCAAATAATTTTTATCCACATAGTCGCCTGTAATGTTACTAATCAAGTCTGTTTCATCATACAGGTTCATGTGGGGCATCTCTGTTAACATCAACTCATTATCCCCTACTTGAGGAAAATATTTTTCTGTCATGCTTTCTTCCTTTCGACACTCCATTAATTATAAACTATTCACAGAATTTTTCAAGCTATTCTGACTGAATTCCAAGAATCTCACGAATTTCCTCAACCGATAAACTAGATCGTGTTTCCGTTCCGTCTAAAATCGTTGAGACCAAGTGTCTTTTGGAAGCTTGTAGTTCTTGGATTTTTTCTTCGATCGTACCACGAGTAATCATGCGGTAAACTTCAACATTTTGTTCCTGTCCCATTCGATGGGCACGTCCAATAGCCTGGTCTTCCACTGCAGGATTCCACCACAAATCGACTAAGATGACCGTATCGGCACCAGTGAGGTTCAATCCAACCCCTCCAGCCTTCAGAGAAATGAGAAAAGCATGGCGCTCACCTGCATTAAAAGCATTGGTCATTTCTTGTCGATCTTTAGCGGGAGTAGAACCTGTGATTTTAAAGGAGGTCATGCCAAGCTGGTCAATCTCCTGCTCTAGGATATCCAGCATGCCTCTAAATTGAGAGAAGATCAAAACCCGGTGTTCGCCATCCTTGATTTGACCCAAAAGATCTCGAAGGCTCTCCAATTTCCCACTATCTCCCTGATAGTCTTCCATAAAGAGGGCGGGGGTATCACAGATTTGGCGAAGGCGCATGAGACCCGAGAGAATTTCCACCTTACTCCGATTTAGTTCTTCCTCGCTAGAGCTTCGAACCCGATCTTGAATTTGTTTTAATTGAGCCAAATAGATCGTTTTTTGGCTTTCATCCAACTCATTGTGGTAGGTTGTTTCAATCAAGTCCGGTAATTCTTGGAGCACTTCATCTTTTTTCCGTCTCATGACAAAAGGTTTGACAAATCGTGCAATGGTCTCAGGACTCAATTTTTGAAATTCTCTTTTAGCTGGGAAGAGCCCTGGAAGGACAATTTGGAAAATGGACCAGAGTTCACCCACATGATTTTCAATCGGTGTCCCAGATAGGGCAAACACATGCGGAACCTCAAAGCCACGTAAGTGTTGGGCAATCTTGGTTTGGGCATTTTTCATGACCTGGGCTTCATCTAGAATCAAGTACTCATACTGATTCTTCTGGTATTCCTCCACATCTTGACGAAAAGACGCGTAACTAGTGATAACTACCTGTGGATTGGTTGCGATGAGTTCATCTCGGTGCTGCTTGAGACCATAGACGACTGCCACTTCCATCTGAGGAGCGAATTTTGAAAATTCTTGTTTCCAATTGTAGATGAGACTAGATGGAGCTAGAATCAAGATTTTAGTTTCTTTTTTTGCGACACTGGTCAAGAAGGAAATAGTCTGCAGGGTTTTCCCAAGCCCCATATCATCCGCTAAAATACCACCAAAACCATAATGATTTAACATGGAGAACCATTTAACCCCTGTTTCTTGGTAATCCCTTAGGGTCGCTTGGATTGTCATCTGAGGGAGTTGGAAGTCTTCTGGATGAGTCAAATCATGAGCTAAATTTCGAAAGTCTTCTGAAAAATGAACATTGTCTTGATCTGCCAACAAATCAGATAGCTGATAAGCGGCAATCCGGCGGGCTTGTAGTTTCCCACCCTTGCTCATTTTCGCCCGCAGATCTGCTAAGGCTCGACTGATCTTCTTGGTTTCTTCATCAAAGACAAGAACTTTCCCTGTATGGCTGACAAAATAGTCTTTTTGCCCTACTAGAGCTTTGAGGACCTGGTCCACTTCGGCTGGATCCACACTTTCAAAGTCAAAACCGATCTCCAGTAGACTGCCATTGGTTTTAACATCAATTTTTGGACGCTCCACTTGATAAAGATCTAAAAGGCTATCAGAGAGGGTAACCTCTCCTAAGGCTTCAAAAGTCGGGATCTGTTGGTGAAAGAATGGATAGATTTGCTCACTTGATAAAGGACTTCTTTGGGAAGAAAAATCATCCGTAAAACCTGCTGCTAGCATGGTTGAAAAGACTTCTTGCTCCTTATCGAAATCACTAGAATAAGGAAGATTGAGAAGTTCCTCACGCGTGGTCACCACACGATCCTGGTATTGAAAGACAACATCCAGTAATACAGTCTGATCCTGTGCTAGATCAAAATGAAATTCCGGAGTGAAATCGTGGATTAAAAAGCTGGTCGGGGCTGTTATTTGTCCCAGTTTTTTGAACTCTTTTAAACTATAGGAAAGCTTTGTTTGATCCGTTGGATCAAAATGCAGTCGTTTTTTGCGATCCTGATCCATTGGAAGATCTTGGATGGCCTTCCATAGGGTTCGCTGTTGGGGCGTCAGGTGATAGAAGACACCATTTCGAAACAGGTAAACAGCAGACTCGACAACCTTCACTTGTGGCTCAGTAATGATCAATTCGTAAAAATCACCATGGTCTTCCACCTGAAAGTGAAAGAGATCTTCCTCCCCATGGACATCCTGAAAATAGACTTCAGAAAAATCATACAAGCTGTATTGCAAGAGGAAGGAATCCAAATTCATCAGTAATTCTACAGCTTCTTCAAAGAGAGTCGGTGGAAAATAAAGATGGCGCCCAGCATTGGGAAAGAAATCTTGCTCTTTCGAGCCACTATCTGTGACCAAGCCTTGTAGGAAATTGATCACATCCTGACTAGGCCCATCAAATTCTAAATAAGAAATGGGTTCATAGTAACTTTTGCCAATTGCAAAGTGGCCTTCTTTCTGAAGGGTCTGCAAAAAAGCTAGTACATCTCTGATCACATAAGAACGCTCGTCTGGCAAGCGACGAATGCGAAGGGTCCATAAGAATTGACCAGAGTATTCATCCTCCTGCCCGACTGCTGATAAGACATAGCGTGTTGCTTTCTTTTCGATTTTTGGAAGGACCTGGTCTAAAAACAAACTTCCAAAAGAGACCTTCTCCTGCGTTTCTTCAGTCGCCGTGGCATCTTCTTCAAGACTTGCAAGAGCTGCTTTCCCACTGTCATCATTCTTCAAAAAAGCTTCCACAGCTGCCAGATGCGTACAGAATTTTTTCTTTTGAAAGAAAGCACAGCTACAAAAAACGGCATCGTCGTCCAAACTGTACCGCAAGCTTTCTTCTTCCACCCGAAAATACAGGTATTTTTCATTTACTTCCTGAAGGGAAACTTTCCCAGCTTCATAGAGAAGGCTCCCTTGTGAACGAACCTTCCCAGGAATTAATTTTGCCATGTTTACCACCTTAGATTAATCCCTTTATTATACCATATTTAAGAAAAAATTATAAAAGATAATTTTACTATTAAAAGGATTTTAACTTACTTTTAGAAAAAACTGAGACAGTATTGTCCCAGCTTTTCACCTGATTTCGTAATAGAGTTACCTCAATCAGCTATCCATGATTTTTCTCTTTTAACCGTCTGAGCGAACAATAGACAGAATAGATAAATAGAGAGGAGAAAGATCCTGATAGCCCACAGAAAAAGACAAAAAACACGACCTATTTTTTAATAAAATCCCCAACAATAGGATCAAGAGCTCCAAGCTTACGATCGAACCGAGAAACAAGAGATACAGATAGATTTTAAATAATAAGTACACAAACCTAAAGCTCTCATGATCTTCATGAGTTTACTCTACTCATCCTTAAAAAAGCATAAGGAATAAAGAATATCCGGACTATGAAACTACGCATCTGACTATCCTCCACTTCATTTTACCAACTTATTAAAAAAAGCAACGCTTATGCGCTACTTTTAGTTGTTTTCATAGTTGGAAGAATGAGCATTTTATCATTTGAAATATCCTTCTCCACTTTGATCCATTTGTCTCATATTCCCTACTTCCGTTTTCGCGCAATCAAATGGATTGGAGTTCCTTCAAAAACAAAGGCCTTGCGAATTTGGTTTTCTAAGAAACGGAGGTATGAGAAGTGCATCAGTTCTTCTTCGTTAACAAAGACCACAAAAGTTGGCGGCTTGGTTGCCACTTGTGTCGCATAGAAGATCTTGAGGCGTTTTCCTTTGTCGGTCGGCGTTGGATTAATGGCAATGGCATCCATAATCACATCGTTCAAGACAGCTGAAGGAATCCGTGTATTTTGACTCTCACTGATCTGTTTGATCATCTCTGGCAACTTGTGCAAGCGTTGTTTGGTTAAGGCAGAGACAAAAACAATCGGCGCATAAGAAAGGTATTGGAATTGATCGCGAATGTCATCTTCCCACTGCTTCATGGTATGGTTGTCTTTTTCAATAGTATCCCATTTATTGACAACAATGATCATACCTTTACCAGCTTCATGAGCAAAGCCAGCGATCCGCTTGTCATACTCCCGAATTCCTTCTTCGGCATTAATGACCATCAAAACCACATCTGAACGGTCGATGGCACGCATGGCACGCATGACAGAATATTTCTCAGTGTTTTCATAGATTTTACCAGATTTGCGCATACCGGCTGTATCGATCATGGTAAATTCTTGGCCATCTGCATCGGTAAAATGGGTATCGATGGCATCCCGTGTGGTTCCAGCAACAGGGCTTGCGATAACGCGGTCTTCTCCAAGGATCGCATTGATCAAGCTTGATTTCCCAACATTTGGGCGACCAATCAAGCTAAATTTGATGATATCTGGATTTTCTTCTTCTGTTTCATTCGGAAGATTTTCAATGATGGCATCGAGCACATCTCCAGTTCCGATCCCGTGGACAGACGATACCGGTAGTGGCTCACCCAGTCCTAAGGCATAAAAGTCATAGATATCATTGCGCATCTCTGGGTTATCCACCTTGTTGACTGCAAGAATCACCGGTTTATGGGTCTTATACAAGATACGAGTGACATATTCATCCGCATCCGTGATCCCTTCTTTCCCAGAAACGACAAAGACGATCACATCTGCTTCGTCCATAGCAATTTCTGCCTGATGCTTGATTTGCTCCATAAATGGGGCATCTACGTCATCAATCCCCCCTGTATCAATGATACTAAATTTCCGATTCAACCACTCAGCTGTTGCATAAATGCGGTCACGAGTGACTCCTTCTACATCCTCAACGATGGAAATCCGCTCACCGGCAATCCGGTTAAAGAGCGTCGATTTTCCGACATTGGGACGGCCTACAATCGCAATAGTTGGTAGGGCCATGATTTCCTCTTTTCTAATGAAAGGCGAGACTTCAGTTCAAGAACGCCTCTCTTCATTTCATAATAGTTTGTGTTTTTCTAGTAGTTTTTTGGTCTCTTCTTGTTCAGGTTGACCAAATTGAGCTGCAAGGCGCTCGCTCCAGCTGTCGGTTGCACGCGCTCCAGCATAATCTGCCTGAACCTTGTCATAGGCAATCACAACTGAAAGGTCTTGTTCTTGGTATTCTTCTTCAAAAGCAACCTGCTCCAATGGCAAACGTGGTTTCACTGCATGCTGCTGATTAGGTACTCCGAGAGCAATCCCAAAAACAGGGTAGGTATAGTCTGGCAGACGGAAGAGTTCTGCGACTTCTTCTGAACAGTAACGTAACATGCCGATAATCACTCCACCATAACCGAGACTTTCAGCTGCCAATAGCGTATTTTGAGCTGCTAGAGCCGCATCCACTGAGGTAATCAGTAAATTGTCTACCCCTTCAGGATGGAAATCTTGCTCATGAAGTTTGACAGCTTTTCCAGCGCGGTTTAAATCCCCAACAAAGAGGAGAAAGACATCTGATTGGCGAATCGCTTCTTGAGGAAGCAAGTCGTAAAGAGCTTCTTTCTTTTCCTTGCTTTTGACCACAATCACAGAATAAGACTGAAAGTTTTTCCAACTTGATGCCATCTGCCCAGCTGATAAAATTTCCTTGAGGTCAGCTTCTTTGATGGCTTCTTCCTTAAAACGGCGAACAGAAAAATGAGATTTCATTAAACGGATGGTTTCATTCATCGACGATTGACTCCTTCCAGATGGATTTCCTTGGCCAAAAATTTTACGCGCTCCATGACACGTTTGGCCTGCCAGGTTTCATCTCCATTACGCGAAGCTGCAAAATGACGTTCCAACTCTTCAAAATTAAAGTTAGAAGTAAAGAAGGTTGGGAGATTTTCCTGCATTCGGTGCTGCAAAATCACTTGTAAGATTTCATCTCGCACCCAGGCTGACATCTGTTCCGCACCGATATCATCGAGAATTAAAATTTCGGCTTTTTTCACCTGATCGACGGTTTCTTTGACCAAGCCTGAACTGATGGCATTTTTAACATCGATAGCAAAACTTGGAAAATGAAGTAGGGTAGTAGAGGCCTGGCGTTTTTCGGATAAATCATGAGCCAAGGCTGCCATCATGTAGCTCTTTCCTACTCCGAAATCACCATAGAGGTAGATCCCCTTTTGATATTCAGGATAGTTGGCCACAAAATTAGCTAATTCTTCAAAGGCCTCAAATCGCCCCTTATCATCGAGTTCTACCTTGGCTAGACTCGCTTCTTTCAAGGTTGAAGGGAGATTGATCAAGTTGAGACGTTGGTTGATCGCAGCTCGTTTTTGGGCTTCGATTAACTCTGGTGTTTCCTCATAAGCGACATCCGCATAGCCTTCATTCATGGTGAGGATGGGCTTATAACCTTTGGCAATATAATCCGGATCTCCCAATAAGAAACGGTTGCGTTCACTAATGTATTGATTAAATTTTGAAATACTCCGTCGAATTTCTTGTTCAGACAAAGACTGGTCCTTGATAAAGGCAGCAACTTCTTGGTCTGCCAAGATCTGTGCGACCAAATCCTCATAGTTAAATTGACGCGCACGGTTCATGTGAGACATAGTTTGACCTACACTTTCCATCTACTCACCTCCTTGATTCAGTTTTTCTAACAGGCGTTGTTTCTCTTTAGCAAGATCCACCTTTTCTGCTTGACTGGTTTGATTTTGATAGTTTGGTTGGCTCCACTTGGGAACATTGCTGTGCTTGCTCTTGGCTGATGTAGGACTCGTTCCCTTGTTTCCTTGAGCCTTAGCTTGTTCCTGGCGTTCTCGAACTTTTAAAATCGCCAGTTCTGCACTGTTGACCCCTTGATAAGAAAAATCATTTCCTACCTTCAAAGCATACTTTTCATTGAGATTAGCAGACTGGGTCTTATTAAAGGTCAACAATAAGATGATATTGATCACCTCATCTAATAAGCCTAGATCAGCTAACTTGGATAAAGTCTTGCGTTCGCTCTGCGTAATGGTCGCATTGCGCGCCTTCTTAATCTCTGCTAGAAATTGTAGGCTGGATTTTGCCTTAGCTTCCCTCAGAATGGTTTCTTCCTGACGGCTATAGGACATGCGTGGTTGCTCTTGGCTCGCCTGAGCCAACTTTTGCTTCATTCTCTTTGGAGAGACAATCCGGTCTACAGCCGTTTCTTTTGCTAGGAGATAGGTTTCATACCAGGTCCATTGTTGTTCTTCTGCGATGGCAAAGAGGGCTAAGGTTGCTTCTCCTTCATCCGCAAAACGAAGTCCATCACGCCCCATCATTCGCTTAAACATCTCCATATCAAACTGCTGTTTCTTACTTGGAAGAACGGTCGTCTCCCCAGCATCTAGTCCAAAGACTTGCGAGAAGGAAACTTGCCGTCTAGTCCCTAAAGAGCGTGCTGGGAGCAAATCCTCCACGGCCTTTTCCCCAATCTTTTTTTCAAGCAAGCGTTTAAAAACAGCATTCGAAAAAAATTGTTCTGAGGCAAGAGGAGCATGTAATTGGATGGCGATCCCAACTTCTTCCTCATAGAGATCGATCAACCCCATAGCAATTAAGCGATCAAAGGCTAGTAGCAACTGTGGAAATCCTATATTCAAGTGATTGAGGATTTGAGCAAGTAAATATTGTTTTTCACCCTGATCATAAGAGGCCAGCAGATAACGATAAACTGCTACCGTTTCCGTCTCCAAAATAGGCAGGTAATACTGCTCCAATGCAGCCCCTGCCGGTGGAAGAAGATTATTTTTTAAAAATGCGAAAGGCGTATTGGGCTTCATCTATTTTTCCTTTTTCTTCTTGGTTCCCTTCGTAATTTGTTTCAAGAGGGTTTCTAACTCACCGACATCCTTGAAACTCCGGTAAACACTAGCAAAACGGACATAGGTGATCTCATCTAGATCTGCTAACTCATCCATGACCAACGAACCAATATACTCACTGTTGATTTCATTATCACTTTGGCTCCGAACCTTTTGCTCTATTCGGTTTACAATTTCTTCGATTTCGTCACTAGAAACAGGCCGTTTTTGAGCCGAGCGGATAATACCGTTAAAGATTTTATCACGAGAAAATTGCTCGCGTGTCCCATCCTTTTTGACAACCACTAGGGTCCGCTCTTCCACTCGCTCGTAGGTAGTAAAGCGATAATGGCACTCTTCGCATTCCCTGCGACGACGGATGGTGTTCCCATCTTCAGCTTGTCGACTATCCACCACACTAGACTTACTTCCACCACATTTTGGACAACGCATTTGCTACCTCCTTAAACTGTTTTAACACTTCATTTTACCATAAATTGAATCGTAAAGAAAGCAGAAGAACAGGAGAATCCCCTATGCTTGCTCCTCATTGATCCATAAAAAAGAGTCGAAGGACGATTGAATAAAATCGTTTTCCTTTCGACTCTCCGTTAATATTAAAGTGACAATTCAGCTTCTAAGCCATAGTGATCACTGACATGGGCTTTGTTTTGACCATCAAAAATGACATGTAGACGCTGGATGTCCCATTCTGGACTTGCAAAGATGTAATCGATTCGCAATGGAACTTGATTGTCCGTCCAGCCATCGATTCCAGGGCCTACAGTATAAGTACCCTTGGTTTCTTTGGCTTCTATAAAGCTGTCTTGAAGTTTAAGGGAACTGGATAGAATCGTCTCATACCCTTCTTGACCAGCAGGATTATTGAAATCACCAGCTAGAATAAAGGGTTTGCCTACTTGGCTGAAGTAGTTCTCAATGCGTGGCCACTCAAATTGGAAACCTTTGTCCCACCAAGAAAGATGGACGCTGGCAACAGCAATTTCTTTGCCATCCACACTTGTATGGGCAACGGCCACTCGACGCGTATGATAGTCCGTTGGGTCATCCATATTGGATACCAAAATCTCATCCGCCTTCAAGGGTTGACGCGAAAGAACCGCTACACCCTCATTGAGATGATCATAACCAATATGGTTGTAGGCCCAAGTCCAATAATAATGGAGTCCTTGAGCAGCTAACTCTTCTACCAATACGCGAACAAAGTGATCTTTGTGAATGGCTACAGCTGATGGCAAAGCTTGATAATACTCATCTGTTTCGACTGTTTCTGAGGCCATTTCTTGATTGACCTCTTGGAAACAGATCACATCATATTGCGCTTCCAAAATTTGTTCCTTGAGGGTTTCAAATTTTTGCTGAGCATTCTCTTCCATCCAACTATGGGAATTTAATGTTAAAAATTTCATCCCCTGATTTCTCCTTCTCTCCAAATCAAGAAACGGCAAGAGGCCGGGTGCACTGCCCCAACCTCATTTTCTTTGCCGACGTCTCTTATAATTCTACTGTTGCAACTGGCGCATTTGCAGCCAATTTACCAGTATGTTCGACCTTAACGGATTTAATCGCATCTGCATTTGTGAAGACAACAATTGTTGAAGTTTCACGACCAGCTGCACGGATTGCATCAAGGTCTGCTTCCACCAAGAGGTCTCCAGCAGCCACTGTTTGACCTTCAGAAACTTTAACCTCAAATGGTTTTCCTTCAAGACTAACAGTATCTAGACCGATGTGAACCAAGACTTCCAAACCATTATCTGTTACCAAACCAAGGGCATGTTTGGTTGGGAAGACACTAGTAACTTTACCAGCAACTGGTGAAACGATGTGCCCATTTTCAGGCTCAACTGCAAATCCGTCTCCCATCATTTTTTGTGAGAATACAGGATCTTTCACATCTTCGATGTTAATCACTTCACCATCTGCAACAGAGTGAACTTCATCAGTTACCCCTTTAAAGGTTGCTTCAGCCTTTTGAACTGCTGTCATTTGGCTAGGAAGTGTTTCAGGAATAACTTCACCTGAATCAAGAACGTCTTGGATATCAGATTTCAATACGTCAGCTTTAGGTCCGTAGATCGCTTGGACCCCTTGTCCTTTCATGACAAGACCCATAGCGCCTTCAGCTTTCCATTGTTCTTCTGTTCCGACTTTTTCAGCGTCCTTAACGGTTACACGAAGACGAGTCATACATGCGTCAACGTCGACGATGTTAGCACGTCCACCAAGAAGGTTGATAATGTTAATGACTTGTGAGCTTGCTGAGCTTGTAGCAGCACCTGCTGCTGCACCATCTCCTGCAGGGGCATCATCATTTTGTTCATAGTTACCGTTACGTCCTGGAGTTGCATAATTGAATTTCTTAATCATGAAGTTAGCAATGAAGTACATGATAAAGGCAAAGAGGACTGTTACCCATACAAAGTTAAAGATATCTAGTGCCAAACCAGCGTTGATGGCCATTGGGGTACGTGTCAAGAATTCGATTGAACCGAATGAGTGGACACGAAGGTGAACCAAGTCAGCCATTGCAAAGGCAGCTCCTTGAACAAAGGCATAGATTAGGTATAAAGGTGTTGCAATGAACATGAACATGTATTCAATTGGTTCAGTAACACCTGTCAAGAATGTAGCAAGGGCAGTTGCAAAAAGCATCCCTTTGTATTTTTCTTTCTTATCTGGGTCCACATTGCGATAGATAGCAACTACAACCCCCATCAAGATACCAAATGATCCAATCATTTGACCAACTTTGAAACGAGCTGGTGTGTACGCATGAAGCAAGTGTTGGTATTGGCTAGGATCTGCCTTCTTCAAGTTAACAAGGTCTGTTACCCAAGCTAACCAAAGTGGATCTTGTCCAAATACAGTTGTTCCTTTGGCAGCACCTGTAAGAACTTGGTAGCTACCACCCAATTGAGTATAGTTGATTGGAATGGTCAACATGTGGTGAAGACCAAACGGCAAGAGAAGACGTTCCAAGGTACCAAACAAGAATGGTGCCAATACTGGAGCTGTTGATTGTGAGTTGGCGATCCAGACACCGAATCCATTAATTCCTGATTGAACCACTGGCCACAAGGCTGCCAAAACCAAGGCTGTAAGAGCTGAACGAACGATAACAACGAATGGGACAAAGCGCTTCCCGTTAAAGAAAGAAAGGGCTTCTGGAAGTTTACGGTAGTTATAGTATTTATTGAAAGCAGTTGCTCCAACAAAACCTGAGATAATCCCTACAAACACCCCCATATTAAGTGCCGGTGCTTCAAGGACACTAATGAAGTAGTCTGCAACTTTAATTGATCCACCTAAGATCGTATGAACGGTAGCATCCTTATCAGCCAACATTGCAGATGTAACTCCAAAAACTGCACCGGTAATACGGTTAATCAAGATGAAAGAGAGACCAGCCGCAAAGGCACCCCCAGCACGCTCTTTGGCCCAGCTACCACCGATAGCGAGTGCAAAGAGGATGTGAAGGTTACCGATAACCCCCCAACCGATTTGTTCGAGAATCCCACCTGTAATAACAAGTGGAGATAAATTCGGGTTGATCATAGGGATTGATTTCCCGATTGAAATCATCAACCCAGCAGCTGGCATGACAGCGATAACGACCATCAAGGCCTTACCAAACTTCTGCCAGAATTCAAAGCTAAATAAACTTTTGAATGATCCTTTATTCATCATTCAACCTCCTTATATTGTTTAAGGCTTTTGTTTTTAAGAAAACGTTTGCGCTTAATTTGTTTCTAGTATACCACATTTTAAAAATTTGTAAAGCCTTACATTCATTTTTTTCTCTAAATTTTATCTTTTTTTATCTTTTTTTAGCCAAATCCTTTTTAAAACCCATCCTTTTCAAACGCAAACGTTTCCCTTGAGTCATAAAAATATTCGAACCCTCTAAGGGTTCGAATATTTTATTCTAATGTGTCTTGCATGGCATAGCCAATCCCACGAACGGTCTTAATATAGCTTTTTTGACCGGGTAGATCAATTTTCCCACGGAGATAACGGATATAGACGTCCACAATATTAGTCTCACCTGTACTCTCGTACTTCCAGACACTTTCCAACAACTGATCTCGTGTCACCACCTCTTTGCTTCCCATCAGAGTCGCTAAGAGATCATACTCTCTGCGGGTTAAACTAATCATGTCTTTCCCACGATAGACGGTATGGTGTTCCACATCAATGCGCAAATTGCGGTATGATGTTGGGATTTTCATTTGGCTACAATGTTGGTCAATATAATCACGTCCTCTAAAAATGGCTGTGATCTTATCTACCAAATCGCTGATAATAAAGGGTTTAACCATATAGGAAACGGCAAAGCGCTGAATACTCTCTTTGTGCTCAGCAATTTTTTCGCGGCTATCCAAAACAATCAAAACAGAAGCTGGGCGAATCCGACTGATTTCCTCTGCGAATGTTTCACCAGACATATCTGACAAATCGTAATTAAACAAGATCAGATCATATTTGGTCGCAGCGATCAAGGCCAGACCCGCTTTTCCATCCTCGACCACATCAACTTGATACCCCTCTTTTTGAAGTTCCAAATCAATGAAGCGAGCGATTTGCTTCTCATTTTCTACTAGTAGAACTCGTTTGACCATAGAGCAAGATTATTTTTCGTCGTACCAAGAATAGTGGAAGGTACCTTCTTTGTCTTTACGTTGGTATGTGTGAGCACCAAAGTAGTCACGTTGTGCTTGGATCAAGTTCGCTGGAAGATCCGCTGAACGGTAGCTATCAAAGTAAGTGATGGCTGCTGAGAAGGTTGGTACAGGTACACCTGCTTGAACAGCAAGAGCTACAATGTCACGAACTGATTGTTGGTACTTAGCAGTGACATCCAAGAAGTACTCATCCAATAGAAGGTTAGCAAGATCTGCATCGCGGTTGTAAGCATCTGTGATCTTTTGCAAGAAACGAGAACGGATGATACATCCATCGCGCCAGATAGATGCGATGTCCGCAAATGGCAAGTTCCAATTATTTTCTTTAGAAGCAACACGCAATTGCGCAAAACCTTGTGCGTAAGAGATGATTTTTGAGAAGTAAAGGGCTTGACGAATTTTTTCGATCAACTCAGCCTTGTCTCCTTCAAATTTGAATGCAGCTGGTTTTGGAAGAACCTTGCTAGCGTGTACACGTTCTTCTTTGTAGGCAGAGATGTAACGAGCAAATACTGACTCAGTGATGAGTGACAATGGTACACCAAGGTCAAGCGCTGATTGGCTAGTCCATTTACCAGTTCCTTTGTTTCCTGCAGCGTCCAAGATGTAGTCTACGATTGGTCCATCTTGACCTTCGTCGTCTTTGCGTTTCAAGATATCCGCAGTGATTTCGATCAAGTAGCTGTCCAATTCACCCTTGTTCCATTCAGTGAAGATTTCAGCCATGTCTTCTGCAGAAAGACCAAGCAAGTGTTGCATGAGGTCATAGCTTTCTGCGATCAATTGCATATCCCCGTACTCGATCCCGTTGTGGACCATTTTCACGTAGTGACCAGCTCCATCAGGACCGATGTAAGTCACACATGGTTTTCCATCTTCAGGCGCTTTTGCAGAGATTTCTTCAAGAACGTCAGCTACCAAGTCATACGCTTCTTTTTGCCCACCAGGCATGATTGAAGGACCTTCAAGGGCACCTTTTTCCCCACCAGATACACCAGTACCAATAAAGTTGATTCCTGAGCTCGCCAATTCTTCATTACGACGGATGGTATCTTTATAGAAAGTATTTCCTCCATCGATCAAGATATCACCTTTGTCCAAGTGTGGAAGAAGGGCTTGGATGGTTGCGTCTGTACCAGGTCCTGCTTGAACCATGAGCATGATACGACGTGGTTTTTCGATTGAGTTTACGAAGCTTTCGATATCATAGCTTGGCACAAAGTTTTTATCAGGATGGCAAGCAATCACATCTTCTGTTTTTTCTTTACTACGGTTAAAAATGGCAACTGTGTAGCCACGAGATTCGATATTAAGGGCAAGGTTACGACCCATTACGGCCATACCAACAACACCAAAGTTTGCTTTAGTCATGTGACACTCCTCTTTATAGTTTGCCTTTATTCTACCATTTTTCCTCCTCAAAAGAAAGCAGAAAATAGCTTCCCGCCTTCTCTAGAGGGAGAAGATCATGCAAGTCATTTGATCTTAAAAACAAAAGCGCCCGAGAAACAGTTCTCAGACACTTCTTGATGAATGGCATTAATCTTCTTTAGAAGCTAACTCCTCTGCTTCAATGACCGGTTGTTCTCCTTCTTTGAGTTTATTGACCGTCATATTGACCCCAAGAGCTCCTGCTAGCAATTGACGAATATCAAATCCGGCTCCTTGAGAGACTTGGTCGATACTTTGCATAATATCGCCCACCATCTTAGAAGCATTGCCTTCCCCGTACATGGTGATCTTATCAACCTTGGTTAATGGTTCTGCGACAGCACGCGCAATTTCAGGCAACTTATCAACGACCATTTCAGTAATGGCAGCTTCTTGCATTTTCTTCATCGCTTCGGCCTTTTGGTCCAAACCTTTGGCTTCGGCTTCCAGTTTCAAGCGAATGGCTTCAGCCTCAGCACGACCTTTGGCTTCAATAGCTTCGGCCTCTTGCAATTGAGCAAATTTCTCAGCTTCGGCTTGGGCTTTCCGAGCTTCGGCTTCTTTTTGTGTTTCGAAGAGCTCTGCTTCCGCCTTGCGTTGGCGTTCAATCAATTCTGCTTCTGCAGCTTGTTGACGCGCATATTTTTCAGCTTCAGCTTGTTTGCGGATGTTGGCATCCAATTCTTGCTCACGAACCTTAACTTCGCGCTCTTTGACTTCCGCTTCTTTTTCCTGTTTCATGATATTGGCTTCGGCTGCCACGCGCTCTTGTTCACGACGTTGCACTTCTGCCTCAATCCCTTTAGCGGCATCTGCTTTTGCTTGGGCAATATCTGCTTCTTGCTTGAGGGCTGCTTGTTTAAGTTTTAATTCGTTTTGTTTTTGTGCAATTTCAAGATCGGCAGCGACGCGTTTGTCGTTGGCCAATTTATCTTGTTCTGCTTCGACTTCCTTGCGTTCGCGTTCTGCTTTGGCTTTGGCAATCAAGGCATCTTTCTTAATGGTTTCAACATTTTCAATCCCGAGGTTATCGATGACTCCCCCTTCATCAGAGAAGGATTGAACCGTAAAGGCGATGACTTCTAGACCCATTTTAGCCAAGTCTGGCGCTACGTTGTCTTGCACTTTTGAGGCAAACTCTTGACGGTCATTGACCATCTTACGGAGCTCCATCTGACCGATCACTTCCCGCAGGTTTCCTTCCAAGACATCTTGGACAGAATTGGAAATATCTGTCGTATTCCAGTTCAAGAAGTTTTCTGCAGCCCGGGCAATCATTTCATCGGTTGTACCAATTTTTAATTTAACAGCTGCATCGGCACGGACGTTAATGAAGTCCAGTGTTGGGACTGCTTCTGACGTCCGAACATCTGTCGAGAATTGCTCAATATCAAGATAAGAGCGTTGTTCGACAAAGGGAATCATAAAGCCAGCTTTCCCACGCAAGTGACGTTGCTTCCGAAGACCGGTAATGACCACGACTTCGTTGGGTTTAGCGTTGACATACCCTTTGACCAACAAGATCAATACAAGAATGGCTACGATTACAAAAGTAATCAACCAACCTGGAATAAATAAAGTATCCATACTTTTTCTCCTTTTTTAGAGGTCTCCCCTCTGTTGTTTATTAATCCTAGTATATCAAAAGAAGGCCTTTCCTCAAAGAAAAGACCTGTATTTATGTCTAAATTTATCAAATGCAATCTCTAGCTTATTCTTCGTCAAATAATCCTTGAAGACCAGCGAAAGGACTGTTTTCTTCTTTCTTAATCGCTTGAGCGGCTTGGTATTCTTCTTCGGATAGGATTTTCCAATCATTGCCTTCGATAAAACCTTGTCCATCCTCTTCTTCTGGAGTGAGAACCTTGAGGGGAATATTGAGCAGAATATTATCCGCTACACTCTCACTCAGGTCAATCTTCCCACCTTCGATTGGAAGGATCAAGTCTTCCTCTAGGGCCTCGATATCTGCGTCAGACTGTACATCCTCCGCAAATACCTCTGTTACAGGATAGCTTTCTTGAAGATCGACAGGCTCCATGCTTCGGCTAGATGCCAAAACGATGGTGTAGGTCAACTGATAATCCAAGACATAGAGGCCTGTATCATAGGCTACTCGTCCTGTCGCTGTCACATTCTTTAAATCAAGAATTTCTGGATTACGCTTTTGCAATTCCTTGAGCAAATCCAACTCTTGATCAAAGGCTAGTCCTTCAGGATTTTTACGGATTTCTTGTGTAAATAGGTTCATTCTTTTGTCCTCAAATCTTCTAGATACTACTAGTATATCATGAAGCTGCCCCTCAACCAAGAAGTCTCCTCAAAAATTTGTTATAATCATGAAAAAAGATACAGTAACTAGGCCAATTGGTGTTGTACACAAGGTTCCACCATCTCTTGGACAAAAGAGGGTCACTGGCTAGGGCATTGTTAGATAGAGGAGAATTCATGAAAGAAATCGGAGCTGTTTTTCGGCAAATACGTGAAAGTCGCCACATCTCTCTAGAGGAGGCTACGGGTGGCGAATTTTCGCGCTCCATGTTATCTCGATTTGAAAGAGGAGAAAATGACCTGACGACGCAACGGTTTTTTCAGGCTTTGCAACAGATCAAAACCAGCCTCAGTGAGTTTTCTCATCTAGCAGGAATCGATCAGCACTCCTTTATTCCCAAATTGTTGAAAGAGCACTATGAAAACATGAGCTTGGAACACGACCAAGACTTGTACCAAAGCTACCAGCAAGCCTACCAGAAACATCAGAAAAAAGAAGACTTCTTAGCCAGCATTATTCTCAAGGCCAAAATACTTGGCTTATATCCTGAGGTAGAGTTGGCTGCTAGCCAAGAGGAACTAGATTTCCTCTATGACTACCTCTTCTCTGTCATGGTCTGGGGAAATTTTGAGTTAAGCCTATTTTCACTGACCTCTCCTCTTTTCTCTAGTCAGCTCTATCGACAATACACAGAGGAGTTGGTCCAACGGGAGGATTTCAAGCTTCTCCTAGATTCCTCTCGTCCTGCCATCAATTCTATTTTCCTTAATGGCTTTTTTCTCGCCATTAGTTCAAATGAATTTGAAGATGCATCTTTTTTTGACCACCTAATTAACGACCACTTTTACTCTGAGAACGAAGCCTACCTTCGGACGGTTTATCTCTACGCCAAAGGAGAATTTCTCTATCGAAAGGGAGAAAAAGAAATCGGTCTTGAAAAGATGGAACAGGCCATCCAGGTTCTCTCTATTCTGGATTGTAAGGACAGTGCCAACTACTACAAACAGGGCCTGCAAGAACTGATCAATAAATCCTAAAAACTCACAGATCTACTCTGTGAGTTTTTGTTGAAAATATGCAACATTAATTTTTTCTTGCTTTTTAGGTTTACAATAGGACTATCAAGTAAAGAAAGAAGGTTCTTCCCATGATGACCAAACTAAAAAACCACTTCCTCCGCTTTCTTCTCTCACATACCAGCGTTTATCTGAAGGATCAGGAACTTCTTCTCTCTGAAGAGGAGAAAATGGACCTCTTCAAACAGATCTTTCGATCCATCAAACAAGTCCTAGCAACTAATCACGTGAAGGAGGAAGGCTCATGAAACTCTTAGCTCGTAATAAAATTTTTGCCTTACTTAGTCTTTCACGCTTTTTAAATACCCTTGGCGCTGCCATCTACAATCTGGTCTTTGTGGTCTTTGCTGCCAGTATGCCACAGCCGAGCCTAGCAGTTGGAATTGCTAATCTCATTGTGTTTATTCCTAGCCTCTTTACCATTTTTGTCGGGATGAAGGCTGACCGCACGAAGAAAAAAGCTAACTGGTTGATCCGCATTGGCTATCTTCAAGCCATCCTCTTCATCCTTATTGCTCTCATGACCAAGATTCCGGGTTACCTAGCCTTTTCGATTGTTTGCTTTTTAAACATTATTTCAGATTGTTTGAGTGACTATCGCGGAGGCTTGCAACTCCCTATCATGAAAAAGAACATCCCAGACGAGGATTTAATGGAGGCTTATTCCTTCAACCAACTGCTTAGTATGGTCTGTTCGATTTCTGGACAAGCTCTAGGAGTTTGGCTGCTAGCTATCAGCCATCAAAATTTTGCCCTGGTCGCTTCGATCAATGCAGTGACTTTTCTCCTGTCTTCTACCTGTCTCTTGATTAGAAAAAAGCAGCTGACACATGATCCCGTCATTGAGCCCAAAAGTAAGAATTCTTTGGTACACGAATGCCAAGAGATGTACCAGAACGCCAAAAGTATTTTTGCAGATGAGGAGGTCCACCACTTTGGTAAGTTGCTCTTCTCATTGGTTCTCATCAATGCTCTTGGGGGATCCATCTCAGGTATCTACAATTTGCAACTGCTTCACTCCCCCTTCTTTCAATTGAGCTTTAGCCAGTCGCTCTTAATTTTAGAGGCAGTAACTATTTTAAGCATGGTATGGGCTAGCCTGACACCCCACGATTATTTTTCCAAGCAATCGCTCCACCATATCCTCCTGTGGATCACAGGTGGGCTGACCATGCTTGGTCTCACAAATATCCTGATGCACTGGGACATTCTTTCCCTTCTACTCATCACATTCCTTGGTTATCTTGTTGCAAAAATCAACCCAAAAGTTTCCAGTCTTTTAATGAGTAAATTACCCGCTGAAAAATTAGCTTCTACCTCTAGCTTTTTGGGACTGATGGTCAGCTTTGCCATGCCACTTGGGACAGCTCTCTTTTCTAGTCTAGCTATCTGGAGCCTTCCCCTAGCTTGGGGGACCTTTGCCATCCTTGGTTTCACTACCCTCCTCTTAACTACCAAATAAAAAACCCACCGTTTGGTGGATTTTTTTTACATTTTTCTTAGGCGAGCCACCCGCTCAGCAATGGGTGGGTGGGTATAAAAGAGTTTTTGCAATCCGGATTCTTTTTTAGGATCGTTGATAAAAAGAGCACTGCTCGCATCATCGACATGTCGTTGCATTGGTTCGCTATTTTCTAGTTTTAACAAAGCATTGATCATCCCTTGAGGATTCCGCGTCAATTCAACACTTGAAGCGTCTGCTAGGAACTCCCGTTGACGAGAGATGGCTAACTGGACCAGGGTCGCTGCTAATGGTGCTAAAACGATGGCAAGCAAGGAAAGGATCAAAATAACAATCTCCAAACCACCGCTACCTTCTCGATCATCGTCCCGGCTACGGCCACCGCCCCACCACATCATCCGACCACCAATGCTAGAAAGCATGGTGATGGCACTAGCAAGGGCAACTGCAATCGTAGAGATGCGAATATCGTAATTGCGAATATGGCTGACTTCGTGTCCGATGACTCCCTCCAATTCCTCACGGTTCATCACAGCTAGAAGACCTGTCGTTGCTGCAACAGCAGCATTTTGAGGATTAGACCCTGTCGCAAATGCATTCATAGAAGGATCATCTACAATATAGACCCGAGGCATGGGGATCTGGGCTACCATAGCCATATCTTGTACAATATGGTAGAGTTGAGGGGCTTGCTCTTCCGTTACCTCACGCGCCCCATTCATCCGCATGACAACTTCGGTGGATTGAAAAATCATGCTAAAGGCATAGATTCCACCAATAATCAAAGCTAGGATGACGCCACCAAGGGAGGAGCCTAACCAGAGGTAACCAACGGCTGCTCCGATAAGAGCTAAGAGTATGAAAAAAGCAATAAGGAGAATCCAGGTTCTCCTTTTATTGCTTGCAATTTGGTCAAAGAGCATATTAGTCTCCTAATCCGCTAAAGTCCACCTTTGGTACTGCTTTTTCTTCTTCAGGCACTTGAAGGAATTCAGCTTGTCTGAAGCCGAACATTCCAGCAATTACGTTTGTTGGGAAAGTTTCCAACTTGACATTGTAATTGCTTGTGACACTATTGTACAATTGACGAGCATAAGAAATTTTGTTTTCTGTGTTGGTCAATTCTTCTTGCAATTGCATGAAGTTGGTGTTGGCTTTCAAGTCTGGGTAATTTTCAGCCACCGCAAAGATGCCGGCTACTTGACGGGAAAGAGCATCGCTGGCCGCCATTGCTTCTGCAGGTGAAGAAGCTTGCGCTACTTGTTGGCGAAGTTGAGTCACTTTTGCTAGTGTATCTCCTTCGTACTTGGCATAGCCTTTAACGGTTTCGATCAAGTTTGGAATCAAGTCATTCCGACGTTTCAATTGCACATCAATTTGACTCCATGCTTCACGAGTTTGCATGCGGCTTTTCACCAAACCGTTGTAAACTCCTACTACAATCAACACAAGGACCACAATGATCCCAAGAATAATCCAAATCATTTTATTGAATTCCTTTCATTTCTTTCTACCAGTATATCAAATTTCCCTTATTTTGTGGTAAAATAATAGCATGAAACCAGAAGAATTTTATGTCCGTTTAGCCGATCTCGGCTTTCCATTAACTGATCGTCAAAAAGAGCAATACGAACGCTATTTCGAGCTCCTCGTGGAATGGAATGAAAAGATTAATCTCACCGCCATCACCGAAAAAGACGAAGTCTATCTCAAGCATTTTTATGATTCGATCGCACCCATTTTACAGGGCCTGATCGAAAACCAACCCATCCGTCTCCTGGATATCGGAGCTGGCGCTGGCTTTCCCAGCCTACCCATGAAGATCCTTTTCCCTGAGCTGGATGTGACCATCATTGATTCCCTTAATAAGCGGATCAATTTTCTCCACTTGCTGGCTGAAGAGTTGGGTTTGCGCGGAGTTCATTTCTACCATGGACGTGCGGAGGACTTTGCGCAAGACAAGGCCTTTCGTGCCCAATTTGATATCGTAACTGCCCGCGCTGTTGCCCGCATGCAGGTCCTCTCTGAACTGACCATTCCTTACCTGAAAGTAGGAGGACGTCTTTTTGCTCTCAAGGCTAGCAATGCTCCAGAAGAGTTGGAAGAAGCCAAAAACGCCCTCAACCTGCTCTTTAGTAAGGTTGGAGACAATCTACAGTATGAATTGCCAAATGGGGATCCACGCTATATCACTGTTGTCGAAAAGAAAAAAGAAACCCCTAATAAATATCCAAGAAAAGCAGGCATGCCCAATAAGCGGCCATTGTAGTAAGATACAAAGGGCCAAGCGGATAAAGTCAAATAAGAGGCTGGGACAAAAGTCCTAGCCTCTCAATAGTTTTTGGATTGTCGAGCAAGACGCAGTGGTTGAGTGGGCTCTACTACGCTGATTTCATCAGCTTTTACAGCCCTACTCAACTGTGCGGAGGTGGGACGACGAAATCGAATTCTAACGAATTACCGATTTCTGTCCCACTCTCTTTTTTATTTTTGTTTCAATTCTGTTCGCAGGGCTTCTTGTTGCTCTTTTGTCAGATGAACGCCCTTACTTGCAACAATCTGGCTAGAGACTTTGTTAGCAAATCTTAAGGCTTGCGTCATATCTAAACCTTCTAAACGAGCGGATATAAAGGCTCCCACATGGCTATCTCCAGCACCTACTGTATCGACAACTTCTGTTGGAAAACCGTCTGCTTCATACCAGTTGCCATCATAGGCAACCGCTCCGTTTTCACCCAAGGTGACAATGACTAATTGTCCCGTTCTCTGATACAAGTGTTCGATGGCTGGCTGGATCTCTCTACACCCTGAAAAAGCCAGTGCTTCAGCTTCATTAACATGGAGAATTGGATGCAGATCATAAATTGCTTCCAGTCGATCCTTTGGAATCAAGAGTCCGCGTGGCCCTGGTGCAAAAATCACCTGACCTTCTAGTTGCGAAACAGACTGGACCAATGCAAGACCGGTTGGCTCCTCGACTTCAAGGCCACATAAGTAGATGTAATCAAACCGATCTGTCTCGAGCTCTTTTAGCCACTCTGCTTGAAAGCTGTACTCCACTCCGTGATCCGATAAGAAGGTCCTCTCACCATCAGACTCTACAAAGCAGTAACAGCAACCATTGTCCCCTTCTAATGAGATGTTAGAGGAAATCCCTAATTGTTTCAACTCTCTCCGAATAAAATCACCATACATCCCAGAACCGACTGGCGAGACAAACTGGTAGGGTTGCGACAAAAAATGAAGGATATTAACGACATTAAAGGCACAACCTCCCACAGACCATTGCTGGTGATCAATATGGGCATCTCCTTCACGACTCGGCAAACGATCCAAGTAAATCATCACATCACAAACTGTAGAACCAATAATTAAGGCAGCTGTCATCTTTTTCTCCTTACTTTGCCTTCTATTATACCAGAGGAAAGATAAAAAACAACCAACCCCATGTGGAGTGGTTGCTTCTCTTTTTAGTCACGATAAACAGGTTGAGGGCCAAAGGTTTGGGAAACCGGCATGATTTCAATCCGATTGACATTGACATGCTTGGGCTGTTGGATCAACCAAGCTACGGTGTTGGCAATGTCTTCCGGCTGAATGGCATGGGCACCTCGATAGAGGGCTTCTACCCGTTTCTCGTCTCCTTTAAAGCGAACAGAAGAGAATTCTGTCCCTTCACAAAGACCGGGTTCAATATTGCTGACACGAATCTTCTTGCCAGCTAGATCAGCCCGAAGATTGAGGGAGAATTGCTTGACAAAAGCCTTGGATGCCCCGTAAACATTGGCCCCTGGATAAGGCACAGTTCCTGCTGTAGAGCCCAAATTGATAATATAGCCATCATTTCGTTCCACCATCTGGGGCAAGATTTTCCTTGTCAGATAGGTCAAACCAACAATATTGGTCTGAATCATGGTCAGCCAGTCTGCGACCTCTGCTTCATAAGCTGGGGCGAGGCCTAGAGCCAAGCCAGCATTATTGACCAAAACATCCACTTTCTCCCAATCTTTTGGCAAACTGGCAAGTGCATGATCTACCTGAGAAAGATCCGTCACATCCATTTGCAGGGGATAAAAGGCTTCTCCCAGCTCTTCTTGAAGTGCCTGTAATTTATCGATGCGTCTAGCTGATCCGATCACACGGTATCCATCTGCTACTAAGCGACGGCAAATCGCTTGACCAAAACCAGCTGAAGCTCCTGTTACTAAAATCGTTTCTGACATGTCATTACCTCCATGGATTGTAAAAACGTCCTTGATTGACAAAGATCAGGACAATACTCAAAACCAGAACAGCCAAGGCTGATAGAATCATCCCATAATCTTTCATTTCCATGGCTTGATGAGAATACCAGGTCCGCTTTTTATTTTTACCAAAGCGACGTAATTCCATGGCTGTAGAAATACTATCAATCCGCTCAAGTGAGCTAAAGATTAAGGGAGAGATGATTTGTAAATTGCCTTTGATCCGCTGGATCAGCTTGGCCTTTTTGGACAACTCCACCCCTCTGGCTTCCTGAGACAATTTAATCGTTTGATATTCTTCTTGTACGTCAGGAATGTAACGCAGAGTCAAGCTGACAGAATAGGCAATCTTGTAGGATACGCCAATTTGGTTGAGGCTTGAAGCAAACTGACTAGGATGGGTCGTCATCAAAAAAATCAAGGCTAGAGGTATGGTACAGACATACTTAAGAGCTAGATTAAAAAGATAAAAGAGTTCCTGCGAGGTGATACTATAGGAGCCCCACCCCTTCATCAGTACCGTCTTTGCCCCGTAGATCTCTACACCATACTGAGGGGCAAAGAGATAGACCATGACAACATTTAACAGTGCAAAAACAAGAGCAAATGCAAGTACAAATGAAATATCCCGAAATCGAATACGAGCTGTAGAGAATAACAGTAAGGCGCCCACACCAATTCCTAGAAGGAGCCGGGTATCATAACTCAACATGGCCGCAAGAGATACAAAAAGAAGAAAGAGTAACTTACTCGCACCTGAAAGGCGATGAAGAAAACTCGTCCCCTCATGGTAGCCGACTAATCGATGATTCATGACCTGCTCCTTTCTGTTGCATATAAAACTGCGTTAGCGCCAAGGGATCCATTCCTAATCGATTGGCTAAGGCAAAAATCGAAGTCTCTTTGAGATTAGCCTCTTGTAAAATATCCGGATGAGTGAACAGCTCTGCAGGTGGGAGATCTGCTAGAATTTGTCCGTCTGATACTACAAGGGCACGATCAGAATAATCCAACATCAGCTGCATATCATGGGTAATCATGACAATGGTATGGCCTTTTTCTTGCAAGCTATCTAGAAATTCCATGATGTCAGTGTAATTGCGTTGGTCCTGACCTGCTGTCGGCTCGTCCAAGACCAAAATTTCTGGTCCTAAAACTAGTATAGAGGCAATGGTCACTCGTTTCTTTTGCCCATATGAGAGGGCAGAAATCGGCCATTTACGAAACTCATAGAGGCCACAAGTTTTCAGTGCTTGATAGACACGCTCTTTGATGTCTTCTTCAGCGACACCCCGCAAGCGCAAACCTAGAGCAACTTCGTCAAAAATCATATTGGTCGAAATCATTTGATTGGGGTTTTGCAGGACATAGCCGACTCGCTCAGCCCGTTCCTTGACACTCTCCTGCTTGATATCTTCACCTCTAGAGGTGTATTGCCCTTCTGTGGTAATGAATCCACAGATGGCTTTCGCAAGAGTTGATTTCCCTGCCCCATTCTTCCCGACAATCGCTAAGCGCTGCCCCTTGGGTATACTGAGGGAAATATTTTTTAAGATTGGATGATTTTCTTGATAGGCAAAGGAAATCTGCTCCAACTTCAATAGTTCTTCTGCTTCACCCGTTTTAGTAAAGGTCGCTTCTGGAATGGAACGATTCACACCAGTAAGCTCGATATCTTCTAGACGATCTAGATGCTCCAATTGATCGATATCCTGCCCAAGCTGGCGAAGAGTTGTTAAATAGAGGGGTTCTCGAATCCCATTTTCAGCCAGCAGTGTCGTTCTCAACAACTCATCGGGTCGACCATTAAAGAGAACTTGTCCTTGATTGATCAAGATAACCCGATCGACAGGACGGTAGAGTACATCCTCTAAACGGTGTTCGATAATAATGGTGGTCGTCCCCTGTTCTTCATGAATCTGATCGATCAGATCAATAATATCCTGACCCGACTTGGGATCTAGATTAGCCAGTGGCTCATCAAAGAGCAGGATCGGACTTTCGTCAATCAGAACACCTGCTAAGCTCACTCGCTGTTTTTGCCCACCGGACAAATCTTGTGGCCGATGATCCAAGAGTTTCATCAAATCTAAGCGTTCTGCCCAACTCTGCACACGCTCTTTCATCGTTCCCAGATCCACCATGTCATTTTCAAGGGCAAAAGCCAAGTCTTCTGCGACACTCAAACCGATAAACTGGCCGTCTGTATCTTGCAAAACCGTACTGACCAAATGAGATTTCTCATAAATACTGAGATCAAAGGCTTCTTTCCCCTGAATGAGGAATTGCCCACTACTGGTTCCCTTATAGATATTGGGGATAATCCCATTTAGACACTGGCCAATGGTTGACTTGCCAGAACCGGATGGCCCAACAATCAGAACCTTTTCCCCCTTATAAATGGTTAAGTTGAGATTTTTTAAGGTTGGTTCAGACTGTGCCTTGTATTGGAAGGAAAAATCCTTCAGTTCAATCATTGCTTCTTTCATTTAGTTTGCCTTTTCCCAAAAGAGCGCAAATTGGATGGCTAACTCCGCGATTCGATCCTTGCTATCTAAATCCTCATGACTAGATAAGGTTCGGATATCCCATTTTTCTTCCGAGAGGTGGTCAGCTGCGTAGAAGAAATGACAGAGCTCAAAGCCTCTATAAGCTGCTAAGGCGGCCACTGCCGAACATTCCATATCCACACAGATGGCTCCCGCTTCCTTTCGTCGCTTCATCTTGTCGATGGTTTCCCGGTAGGGTGCATCTGTCGTCCACACTTTTCCTGACTGATAAGAAACCTTGTGACTATCCAGAAAGGCTTGGAAGAGAGGGAGGGTTTTCTTGTTTACTTCCACTTCATCACTAGCTGGAAGATAGTGGTAACTGGTCCCCTCGTCGCGAAGAGCAGCTGTTGGAATGATGATGGATGTTGCTTCGATATCTCGATCTAAAATCCCACAAGTCCCAAAAAGAACGAGTTTTTCCATCCCAAATTGAATCAGGTCCTCTATAATCCCCACACAAGAAGCAGCCCCAACTGGTGCATTAAAGGCACCAATCTGTTGGTCTCCGATAGTGATCCCATAGACCAAGACTTCAAAATTAGCCATGGAGGTTCTTGCAATGACCTCATGGTCATAATTCTCAAGGAGGCGCGCAAAAGTTACTCTTGAAAAGCAAGAGATGACTACTTTGGGAAATCCTTCAATTGGTTGGTGTAAGTCTTGTGGATTGATAATCGCCTGTCGATTGGCATCAAATTCTTCTAACAGCATTTCGTGCACCTCTTTCATTCTACTTCTAGGCCCCTATTATACCACAATTAGCCTAGTCATTGGTTTTTGATCAAAGGAAGGAGTATAAAAAAGAACTGCTCCCAGACGTTAGATTTTTCGGATCAAACGTCGGAGGGACAGTTCACTTCGATATTGTTACTTGTTTTCCAATTGCGCTAATTCTAGCAACCGTTCTTTGGACAATTTTTTGATTTCAATTTGACTAGCATCTAGCAGCTGGAATTCATCTGGCTCTAGCGTTGCCAATAGATTCTTCAGAGCAAGAGAGCCAATTGGATGGTAATTTTCTGGCTTATCCGGATCTCCATCGATCGCAACCAAAAGAACTTGCCAATCAATGATACCCGCTAAGCCCACAATTTCTACATATTCTGCAGGAACATGTGGCACGCTTGGCAAGACCGTATCCGTATCTTCTGTCAAGCTATAGCTAGCTAAAAATGCTCCTGTCTCCTCCTGTTGATAAAAACGGACTTGACTGAAATAAGCTGCACTATATTGAATCTTCTTGATAAAGGCAGAGTAGGCTTCTAGTGGATGGACATGGTTCAAGACTTCCTGCACTGTATCCCGATCCAAATAGACTGGATGAGCGAAGCCTTGTACTTCAAACTCTTTTAGATCTTTTTCTTTCGTCACATTACCCAGCGTTTCTAGGATAACGACTTCATAATCAAAATGGAAAACAGAATCTGGAGTATAGCTTACGCCGTCACTGGCCACAATCTCCGTTCCTAATACTTCTCCTAGGCGACTGATCCATCGAAGGGCCAACTGCCAATCTTCTTCTATCGCAAAAGAGGGCACCTGAATCTGATAAGACTCTTCCTCATCAAAATAGCGTAACTGCAGAGGAAGACCGCTCTTACCAAATACGATACAGTTCAAGCCTTCAAAATCATTTAAGGGACGATGAAGGGTGGCAGGATCATAGTTGTAGGTTGTTAACCCTTCTACTAATTTAAGAACTTCCTGTGCTGCGAGTACTTTCTGATAGCCAAATAAGCTCTTTTTATTTTTGATTGAAAACACGATACTCATTTGTTTTCTCCTTTGTGAAATCGCTTACCTAAAGTATAGCACAATTTTCAATCAATTTCCATATAAAAACAGCCTGAGCTTTCAGACTGTTTGTTTCCATTATGCAGGTGCTCCATCAAGCGTCTCACCGATAACCTCTAAACGCTCACGAACTTCTGCTTGTGACAAGTTGTGTTCTTCTACATAGCGATTGCGAGGATGAACTCGGCACTCATGTGAGCAGCCACGGAGGTACTTGTCTTCGTTTTCTTCTGAGGTCAAGATGCGACGGTTACAGAAAGGATTTCCACAGTTGACATAGCGTTCGCATGGTGTTCCATCAAACCAGTCTTTTCCGACAACGCTTGGATCGACATGGTTGACATCGACTGCAATCCGCTCGTCAAAGACGTACATTTTCCCATCCCACAGTTCGCCTTGAACTTCTGGGTCTTTCCCGTAGGTTGCAATTCCGCCGTGCAATTGACCGACATCTTTGTAGCCTTCACGCACCATCCAACCCGAGAATTTCTCACAACGGACTCCACCAGTACAGTAGACGACAACACGCTTGTCCATGAATTTTTCCTTGTTATCACGGACCCATTGTGGCAATTCTCGGAAATTGCGGATGTCTGGACGAATAGCCCCACGGAAGTGACCAAGATCGTACTCGTAGTCATTCCGAGTATCAAGGACAACGGTATCTTCGTCGAGAAGAGCTTCTTTAAACTCTTTTGGAGACAAATAAGCACCTGTCGTTTCAAGAGGATTGATGTCATTATCGAAATTATCATCTTCTAAACCAAGGTGGACAATCTCTTTCTTATAACGTACAAACATCTTCTTGAAGGCTTGCTCTTCTTCCTCATCGATCTTGAACCAGAGGTCTTCCATCCCTGGAAGGCTGTGAACGTAGTCCATGTATTTTTGCGTTGTTTCATAGTCACCAGAAACGGTTCCGTTAATCCCTTCGTCAGCGACTAGGATACGACCTTTAAGGCCGATTGATTTACAAAAAGCCAAGTGATCAGCCGCAAATTGTTCTGCGTTTTCGATGGGAACATATTTATAGTAAAGTAATACACGAATAGGTTTTGCCATGTCATTCTCTTTTCTAAGATTAAATTATCAGAATTTTTCATTCAACTATACCAGTATACTCTCCCAAGAAAACGAATGCAATTTATTTGACTGAAAAATAAAAGCCTGGGTTTCCAGACTTTTACACGACGACACCAAGGTTCCAACTTTCCTACTCTTCCTTTTCCATCTGATCCAGATAGGCTTCATAGCGTTTTTTCTCAACTTTTGCAAAAAGCATCACAAGGGTATTCATCCCCCATACAATCGGAAGATTCAGGAGAAATGTGATAGGAAGCACCAGCAAAAATTTTGAATGGAAGGGATTGGACTGATAGACAGCTTGGTTTAATTGAAAATTTTGAGCCCAGATGAACAAGGAGAGAATAGAGGTTACTGCTACAATTCCCGTCACATTTAGATAGCTATAACTGATAAATCTCACACCCAATCGTTGACAACGAACAGAGTAATACAATCCTGAGACGATGAGTAAGGCTACCACCATGATTGGACTGAGCCCCACCTTAGATGTAAAAATGGATCCCACACTAAATACAGTTAAGGCAAGGAAAAGAAAACCAGCCGTCTCAGCACCAGCCTTATGTGCCAAGCCTTCTTCTCGTTCATCTATGATTTGTTTGTTCAGCAATTGTAATCTCATTGCTTTCTCCTTATTCTTCATCCTCTAACTCTGCCTCGATCTTCTCTTGTTTTTTCCGATTGATAAGAGCAAGTGGTTTTTCAAGCAGATCTGTCAGGATGGCAAAAACGATGATTTCTAATAAAATTTTGATCAGATACTTGGGACTCAAGATAAAGCTCGTTGCCTCTCGTTTTCCAATCACATCCATGGCTATCATCAGCACAGCAAAGACTAGACCTGACCCAAGGCGACTCAACCAGCTATCTTTTTCTAACACATCTCGGATATCAATCCCTGAACTGATCCTTCTTAGCAGAGCATAAGCCCCCATGGCAATCAGAAGGAACATCTCAGGGAGATAAGCGACTAGGTCTAAGTCCAGGATACTGGACTTCACAAAGGCAGATAGGGCAATAAAGCAGGTCATGCCAAGGACAAGTTCTCCTGCGATTTTTCCATCAAGTAGCATAGTCCGTTCATCTTTTACAATTGGTTCTTTCTTTTGTTTCATATTCTTCCTCTTTCTATTATTAAAACTGTTACTCCCAGAACAGTTGATCCAGCGTCTTATCCAAGGTCTTACAGATGGCAAGGCAGAGACTGAGGGTTGGGTTATACTTTCCCGCCTCAATCAGACCGATGGTCTGGCGCGTCACTCCAATGGCATCTGCAAGATCCCCCTGGGTCATATCATGCTCGACCCGGGCCATTTTTAATTTGAGATTTTTCGCCACAGGCTTTTCCTTTCTTATTTTTATAGCTCTATTATACACTATATTTTCTATTTTGCAATATATATCTTGCATTTTGTAAAAAATATTTTTTACAAAACAAAAAAAGAGGCTGGAAAAAAGTCCTAGCCTCTCAATTGTCTTTGGATTGTCGAGCAAGACGCAGTGGTTGAGTGGGCTCTACTACGCCGATTTCATCAGCTTTTACAGCCCTACTCAACTGTGCGGAGGTGGGACGACGAAATCGAATTCTAACGAATTACCGATTTCTGTCCCACTCTCTTATCTTCTGTACATTTAATCTTTGGTCAAACTTCCATCTTTTGTTTGAGTCCGTGCATAAGCGATCAAGAGAAGAGAACCTGCAACAGCTACTGTTAATGCATTAAAAGAACCCGCAACAACACCTTGTAGGAAGACTTTATTGACACTTTCCTTGTAGATCAAGACATCTCCAACCGGAGCAATCAAGCCCCAGATCACAAGGTTGGATACGATTTGAACGATGTTAAAGACAATTAATTCTTTCTTTGTCACTTCCCCTTTGAATTCACCGATTTGTTTGCGGAAGAAACCAACAAAAAGTCCAAACAAACCACTTGAAATGATCCAAGTCCACCAAAGACCACCTGACATAGCATCCTTAATGGCATGACCAATCAAGCCGATTAAGAAACCGACAATCGGACCAAAAACTACACTAAAGAGAGCTTGAAGGGCATATTGCAACTGAATGCTCGTATTCGGTGCAGGTGCAGGGATTTGCAACATAGCAATCACGACAAAGAGGGCTGCTCCAACCCCAATAGCTACTACATCTTTAATTGAAAATAATGATTTCTGTTTCATTCTGATATCTCCTATTAATTTTCCATTTTTCTAATCTCGATATGCCAAGAAGCCCCAACTCCTACATTATAGGCCTTGGCAAAGGATCCCTGGTTGATGGCAAGACCAACACGGTAAAGGGAATTGATATAAAGGATTGGCTGTCCAATTCGCACGTCGGCGAAAGACTTACCGTAGGTTACTTGGTTTTGGTAAACCAGCATGTCATTGTTATAGATGGTCACTTCAAAACGTTCCCCAAATTCGGGTGCCAAATGATTGAACTCTTCCCGAGTAATGGAAGTCCAAAGAGAACCAAAGCGCACATCTAGAATGTCGACTGCACCTTTAACAAGATTGTCCTCAAGAACCGTCTCAACCACTGGGATTTCCACAATATGTTCGACACTGAGTTCTGGTCCGACGTCTTCAAAACTAATATGGCCACTGGCCAACTTAGCTCCTGTATAGGCGTAGACATCACGGCCATGGAAGGTATAAGAAAACTCTGTATTGGCTCGACGATTCTTCACCTCTGAAATCTCACGGATAGCAACAATCCCTACATGTTTCTTGATAAAAGAGAGAGTGCCATTATCCGGAGTGACAATGTATTGATTTTTCGCCGTTTTAGCTACGACACTCTTTCGTTTGGAACCGACACCAGGATCGACCACCGAAACAAAGGTCGTCCCTTCTGGCCAGTAATCTACTGTCTGAAAGAGACGGTAACTCCCTTCAAAGATATTGTAGGGGGTAATATCATGAGTTAAGTGGTGAATTTTAAGGGTTGGCGATTCTTCTAAAGCAACCCCAATCATAGCGGATACTGCTCCATCCACCAAACCAAAGTCTGACTGAAGAACTAGTAAATTATTGTGCATCTTTATCTCCTTTTTTGTCCAATAATGGAAGAAGGAAGTTCGATAGTCCCCATCCTAATCCAGCACCCAATATGACCGTGAGGACAAACCAAGTGATGGTCGCTAGATCTGGTGATACCATCACCCGATTGACATAGTCTATCGATTTACCACGATCCAGTAACGACATGCGGTAACTGGCTGGATAGAACCACATCATAAGAATGGGCCCTGTCGTCGCAAAGGCAAAAATGACAAAAGACAAGGCATTTCGTAAATTCGAGCGAAAACGACCACTTGAGGCGACCATTTCCGCAAAACTTCCGGCGATCAAGGCTGGAATAAAGGCCCCTGCACCATGACGCGAAAAGAGGAAGAAGGATCCAATCACGCAGCCAACTATAAAGATAGATCCAACTCCTTTTATTTTTTCTAGATAATAGCGGTAGATCATCCCGCCAAACAAGGCTGAAAAGGCAGGAGCATAAAACATATTTCCTTGATGATCGACCAGATTTCCAACTAAGACCCCCAGTCCAATCGCAAGAAAATAGAGGAAAGTGAAGGCTCCAACTTGTTTTATTTGATTCACATTTATTCTATTCATTGGATACTGATCCTAACGGTGGCTAATTTTCTTCGAAAGGAAGTCCCCGATAAATTGGACCAGAACGATAAGAATCAGGATCAATAAGGTCGCCACAAAGATGACATCATTGTTAAACATGTTTTTCCCGTAGTTGATGGCCAAGGTTCCTAATCCTCCAGCACCAACGGCACCCGCCATGGCGGTTTCTCCAATCAAGGAAATGATGGTCACTGTTGTTACACGGATCAAATCAGGAAGCCCTTCACGAAGGTAGACACCAACAATATCCCAGAAGGTTGCCCCACTGGCTTGTGCTGCTTCAATCACGCCTCCATCCAATTCTGACAAGACTACTTGGACTTGGCGGGCAAAGAAAGGAAAGACAGCCAAGGATAGCGGAACAAGGGCCGCTGTAGGACCGATGGTATTTTTCAAGAGCAAGTAGGTCAAAGGATTAATAAAGGCCAACAAGATAATGAAAGGAATGGCGCGGAACAAGGAAGTAATTTTATCCAAAATTTGGAAAACGATTCTATTTTCGATGACACCACCTGGACGGGTCAAGACTAACAAAAGTCCTGTCACCAAACCTAAAAATCCACCAATAATGAAGGAAATAACGGTCATGTAAAGAGTCAAGTAAATAGCGGTTCCCCATCCATACTGGCCAGACCACCCTAATTTATAGACATTTGGTAAATATGTTTGAATTAACTGGATCATGCTTTTCTCCCATCTTTCACAATAGTCACGGAAACTCCTGCATTTTCTAACTCAGCTTTGGCCGTTTCCAGATTTTGATTTTCACCTGATAAGATGACCACCAATTCTCCAACAGGCGTGTTATCAAGGATCTCGATGTTCCCAAATAAAATGTTGGCAGATACTTGGTACTGCTTGTAAATATCATTGATGATAGCTGTATCTGTCACAGAACCCGCATACTTGAGATGCGCTAAAATCGAGTCATCTGGCAAGTTCTTCACAATCGCTTGTTGATTGATTTTCACCATGGCTTCATCGATTCCTGTTGCAACTGTGATAAAGTCTTGCGTCAAAGCATTTTTCGGATTCGAGAAGATATCTAACACAGACCCTTCTTCAATCAGCTCGCCATTTTGCATGACTGCTACCCGGTTGGCAATATCTTTGACAATTTGCATCTCATGGGTGATCAAGACAATGGTTAAACCAAGTTTCTTGTTCAATTCTTGCAACAGAGCTAGAATTTGTTTGGTCGTCTTTGGATCCAGGGCGGAAGTTGACTCATCTGAGATCAAAATCTTTGGATCATTGGCAAGGGCACGCGCAATCGCTACCCGCTGCTTTTGACCACCAGACAATTGGGCTGGGTAATTTTCTGCACGGTCAGCTAGACCAACCAATTCCAACAATTTCGCCACTTTCTCATTCTTTTGTTCTTTGTTTAATTTAGAATGTTTAAGAGCAAAGGCTACATTTTCTGCAACAGTCATTTGAGCCATCAAGTTGAAGTGTTGGAAAATCATTCCGATATCCCGACGTTTCTCCCGAAGGGCAGCCGGTTTTAGGGTCACCTGATCTTGATAAATCACATCCCCATCCACAGTGATTGTTCCGGCACTAGGTACTTGCAAGAGATTGATCACCCGAACCAAGGTCGATTTTCCGGCTCCGGAATACCCTACAATCCCATAGATATCGCCTTCATTAATATGAATGGTCACATCTTTGACGGCTTGGATCTGACGTTTCTTTTGCTGGAAGGTCACATCAATGTGGTCCAGCTGAATCATTGCTTTACTCATAACTTACTATTAACTCCTTTATCAATTCAATATGGGTGTAATAATCGGCAATTTTCACATTTTCGTCGCCCCCATGATCACGGCTATTAGCATTGCCAATTCCAAAGGCTGCCATCGGCACCTGCAAAGCCTCAAATACCGTATGCATTGGCCCTGTTCCCGCTGTTGTTGGAAGAACAGAAACTCCTTCTCTATAGAAGTCTTTGGCCAGCCGAATGACATTTAAAATCGATGGGGCACTCATATCACTTCGGTAACTCATTTCACCGAGAGTATAGACCAATTCGACCTGATCATAACCGTTCTTCTTCAATTGTTGCTTGATCTTTTCTAAGACATCCTTGGGATCCAGTCCAGGAACCAAACGCACCTCCATCTTGGCACGTGCCTCTGCCGGAAGAATCGTTTTAACACCTTGGCCTTGGTAACCAGAGCCAAAGCCTTCAATATTCAGGGCTGGTTCAAAATAGAAACGGCGCAGGAATTCTTTTCGATCTTCCTTCAAGATTGGAAGGGTTAGACCATAGGTTTCCGCTACATCTTCTGGTCCTTTGTTGGCATATTGCTCGATCAAAGCTAGTTCGCGTTCATTGGGTTCTTGGATCTGATCATAAATCCCATCCACCAAGATTCGGCCTTCTTTGTCACGAAGACTGGCGATGGCATTTAACAAATACCAAGAAGCAGAGTCCACCACGCCACCATAGCTGGAATGGATATCCACTTCTGCACTCTTCACCACCATATCAAATGTGACGATCCCTTTGCTACCACCGGAAATTTCCAACTGACCCTGATTATTTCGGGTACCTTGTTCCCACACTAAGAGGTCTGCCCCACGCAAGTGTTTCTTATGTTTGGCCAAGTATTTATCCAAGTCAGTCGATGCAGACTCCTCTGCCCCTTCGATAATAAAGGTGATATTGACTGGCAAATCGCCACTTTCACGAATGTATTTTCGAAGAGCTGTGAGACGAGCTGTGATATGCCCCTTATCATCATCAACCCCTCGACCGTACATGGTTCCATAATGGACCGATAAGGTGAAGGGGTCTCCCGTCCAAGGTTGGTCTCCATCAGCTGGTACCGTATCATAGTGGTTATAAAAAATGATGGTTTTGGCTTCAGGATTTGGCGAGAAAAATTTGGCAATCACAAAAGGAGCTGTATAGCTATCATCAACTTCGACTTTGGCTCCTGCAGCTGTAAAAATTTCCCCCAAATAGTTGGCCACTTCCTTGAGACCAACTTGTTGGGCAAAGATGGATTTTTTTGAAATCAATGTTCGCAACACTTCAAAATAATGTTGTGCGACCTCATCATTTTCAAATTTACGGATTTGTTCCGCTTCTGTGGCAAAAGGCATGCATTCCTCCTAATACACGATAAGAGGTAGAGAATTGCTTCTCCACCTCCTTCATACACTTGAGATCAAATCTTAGAAGACTGGTTGGTCCATTCCTTCTGAAGATTCTTCGATCACTTTCTTCACATTGTCTTTGTGATAGGCTTTGATGATTTCTTTGATTGCTTTTGCTTTATCAGATTTTTCCCAATCTTTCTTAGCAGCGATCACGTTGTACCATTGTTTTGAGTTGTTGTCTTTCTTTTCAACATAGATAGCTTTTTTGAAATCAACGCCTGCTTCACGAACGAAGGTATTATTGATGACTGCAGCATCTACTGATGGAAGAGCAGATGGTGTTTGTGAAGCATCCAATTCAGAAATCTTCAAATCTTTTGAATTTTCTTTGATGTTTGACACGTTTGCCAATTGACCATCTTTGGTATCCAATTTAATCAAACCAGCTGATTGCAAGACATACAAGGCACGGCTTTCATTTGTTGGGTCATTTGGTACAGCGATTGTTCCACCTTTAGGAATTTCTTTAATTGAAGTGTATTTGTTTTTACCGTTTTCTGTACCAGAGTAAAGACGGATTGGAGCGATGTACGTATCTGCTACTGCAACAAGGGCATTGTCGTTTTTAGAGTTCCAGTTATCAAGGAAGTTGTAGTGTTGGAAAGCATTGATATCCACGCTACCATCTTTTACAGCCACGTTTGGTTGTGAGTAGTCTGTAAATTGAGTGAATTCCAATTTGATTCCTGTTTTAGCGTCATCCAAGTTCTTTTGAACTTGATCCCAACGAGCTTTTTCAGTGTCGCTCAAAGTCATAACACCCACTTTTACAGTTGTTTCACCATCTTTGCTAGATGATTTTGAAGAACCACATGCTGCAAGAGCAAATGTTGCAATAGCTGCAAGAGCTGTTAAACCAAGAATTTTTTTCAATTTCATTTTGAAGTCTCCTTTAATTATATATTATTCTTTAATATCTTTTGCTTCTGGTAGATAAACTCCACCAAAGTATTTTTTAGACAGTTTTTCAAGGGTTCCATTGTCATAGAGTTCCTTGATACGTTTGTTGACAAATTTTTGAAGGTCTTTATCTTCTTTTGCAATAATTGGATACACATAAGGTTGTTGGTCGCTTGGAAGCTCGATAACCTTCAAGTTGTCATAGCCTTGATCACGAATGATAGTATCTACTGAGATCCGTTCGAAGATCTTGTAATCTGTACGACCATCCGCTAAATTAGCCATGATGGTTTGAATGGTTCCATCTGTGTATTGCAAGTTAGTTGGATTATCTGAATGTTTTTTATTGTAATCTTCTAATTGTTTAGCAGTAGATGTTCCTTGAACAACTTCTGTTTTCTTGCCACCAATGTCATCCAACGATTTAATAGAAGAATCTTTTGGTACGACCAACACTAATGGATTACGAGCATATGGATTTGGATAGAGGTATTTTTCTTCCCGCTCTTTTGAGTAACTAATGTTGTTGGCACCGATTTGGAAACGGTCACTATCTAAGCCAGCAAAGACTGAAGACCACTCTGTTTTGTTAAAGTTTACTTCATATTTGTCTGAACCTTTGAAGATTTCACGCAAAACTTCGATTTCATAACCGGTTAGCTTGCCGTCTTTTTCTTCGTAAGAGAATGGTTTGGTTGTTCCAACAGTCCCAACTTCAATGGTTTTCTTACCACTGGCTGATTTACCAGATGAACATGCTACTAAAGCACTGGTTGCAAGGACTGCAACTAATCCTAAAGCAGAATACTTAATCACTTTTTTTAGATTCATAGGATCTCCTTATTCGTTTCAGGCACATAAAACGCCATTTTAAAAGTATTTTTTAATTTTATCAAAAAAGCATTTACTTGCCTAATATATATTTTTTATGGAGGTGATAGTTTTTCTTTATCACACTTCTTTGGCCTTAAAATATCGCAATAAAGCTTGCGCATTTTCAACATAATAGGGAACCGATACCTCAAAGGCTGCATCATCGATGGTCATGTGATCATGATGGAGGTCTGGCGCATCCGGCTCTCCATTCGAACCGATAAAGGCAAAGACTCCAGGAATTCGCTCTTGGTAAAAGGCGAAGTCTTCTCCAGCAGTAGAAGGATTTGCTGGAATCACTTCAGCCAAACCTTGTGAAGCTTCCCAAACCACCTGCGTCAATTCCTCATCATTAAAGGTAACGGGCGGGGTCACACCCCACTCAAAAGCCACATCTACTTCCAGACTTTCTGCAATGTGTCGAATGATAGAAATAAAATGTGCCTTCAAGTCTCTTTGCACACTCGGATTAAAGGAACGAATGGTTCCTTCAAAATAGCCTGATTTTGGAAGCACATTCCAGGTTGAGCCCACATCCAGGTGCGTAATGGACAAAACAGCTGTTTCAAAGGGAGAAACGGTCCGTGAAATTAATAATTGTAAGTTCTGAACCATGGTTGTGACGGCCGTTACAGTGTCAACCCCCAAATCTGGTCTTGCAGCATGACTACTAACCCCTGTCACGGTAACCTTGAATTTCTCAACCCCTGCCATCATAGCTCCAGCATTCAAGGCAAGTTGCCCTGCTTTTAGCTGGGGAATGTTGTGAAAACCAATAATTCCTTGAACATCCTCCAACAGTCCCGTTGCTAAAACATCAGAAGCACCTTCTGAGATTTCTTCTGCGGGCTGAAAGATCAAGCGTACGGTTCCTTCAAGCTGGTCTTCTTTTTCCTTGAGAAGAGCTGCTGCTCCTAGAAGACTGGTTTGATGAAAATCATGGCCACATGCATGCATGACTCCTGGATTCTGACTTTGGTAGGGCAGATTCGTTTGTTCCAAAATTGGAAGGGCATCGATATCTGCTCGAAGTGCCACCACCGGTTGGCCGGACCCAATTTCTGCAATCAGACCCGTTTTTAATCCACTCTCTAAAATACGAATCCCCAACTCTTCTAAACGTTCCTTTAGAAAGGCGGTTGTCTGGTATTCTTGACCAGACAATTCTGGGTGTTGGTGGATATAGTGGCGAATCTCTGCTAACTCTTCATAAGAAAAAGACACAAGCCTTCATCTCCTTTCGAACTTAAAATTATTTTATCACTAATAGGTGTTTCCGTCTAATTCCTGTTTCTTGGATTTTGATATAGTTTAAAGCTATAGACAAAAACACTCCTAGATTCATGTCCTAGGAGTGCCAACTTCAGCATTAAGAAAGATTTCCCTCGAATTTTTCCATAAAGCTATCACTATTGTAGGCTTTTTCTACTTCCCATTTGCCATCTTTCTTAACAAAGGTCAACTGGTAGTCATACCGATCCGGCGTCGTCAAGGGACGATCTGCAAGAGAAGCCATCATTTCCTCTCTATAGGCTTTATTTTGAGCCTGATTCGCCTCGATGATACCTGGATAGTCTTTTCGATGTTCTTGATAGAAGGTCTGCATGTGGTTTAAGATCGTCTTTTCCATGCTGACTGTCTCAGGATTCAGGCTAATGACTACCTTGTCTGGGAAGTATTGTTTGACCTTATAGGTTAATTTCGCACGCTTAGCATTTTCCTTTTCATAAGCATCGATAAACTGGGTCACTTCTTCTTCAGGGAATTGGTAATCATGTAGTTTGCGAGTGAAGTCAGCCGCAAATTTCGCACGGAAATCACTGGCTTCCTTTTTCAAATCAGTTCCCAAAACAAAAGCATCATCCTTTTTGACCTTTCGTTGGCCACTGAAGTAAACTTGATTGATGTATTCATCTGCTAGAATAGTGGAAGCTTCCACCTTGTCCTCATACTGAGAAGAATTCACCGCAAATTTTAGAGGTTTGGATTTTTTATCAGAGCTATAGGTTTTTCGTTCATACTGCACTTCGTACTTCTTGCCTTTTTCGACTGGAAAAACGATATAGCCGGTTAATTTTTTATCCTGGGCCAACTGATCACTCTTGAGCAGTTGGAAGGCTTCACTGTGGTCATAAATTCCTGACTGCAATTTGACCTTGTTATTATCCGCATCGTAAATAGTGATATCTGAATCTGACACGTTGATAGATTCTTTGGCAACATTCTTAAATTCCAATTGAAGGGCCAAATAAGTGCCGTCTTCTGAGTCATTGAGGACAGGTGGCTTGATGTATTGCCCTCCTTTTAGGCTCACCTCTACTTGACCGTCAGATGCGGAAGTTTTCGCTGCTTTTTCTGTCTTTGCTTGCTGCGAATTTGTCTTTTGAGCACTGATTCCACAAGCCGCTAAACTCAAGGTCGCTACAGCAAATAGGATCCATTTAAAAATCTTTTTCATCCTCATCTCCTTAAAAAAGTTTTGTTCTATTTTAACATCTTTTTCTAGCGATGTATACGCTATATAGTGATAACTCTCCCTCAGAGGGCGAGGATTACAAAAAGGCCAAGACCTTCGTCTCAACCTTTTAACTAAAATATGATTGGTTTTGGTTTTACAAGATTCCTTTTTCTTTTTGAATCATGAAATCCTTGAGGGAAACCAAGAGAACTGCAAGGAGGATCATGGCCATTCCTATAAAATCAATGGCAAAGAAATGTTCATTCATAATGGCAAAAGCAAAGAATACAGCTGAAATAGGCTCAATAGCTGCAAGAAGGCTACCTTTGACCGGTCCAATCAGAGTTGTCCCTTTCAAAAAGACCGTATAGGCAAATATGGTCCCAATCACCACTAAGCCAACTAAGCCCATTAGATTATCCATGCTATATTGGCCATGAAAGAGTCTTCTTCCTGTGAAGGGAATCATCACAAGTCCTGGAATCAGCATACCGATACCAATCACCAACATACTGCCCCATTTTTGAATTAATTGAATAGGCAGAATAATGTAGAGGGCATAGGCAAAGGCAGAAACCAGTCCCCAAACTAGTCCTTTAGGAGTGATGGCTAATTGATTGAGTTGACCATGGGTTGCAATGAGAAAGGTCCCTGCGATCGCTAAGACCATCGAAAAGATTTCAGATACTGTCGGAGCTACTCGGTCCTTAACACAAGAATAGGCCAAAACTACAATGGGACAGAGATATTGAAAAACAGTTGCCGTACCTGCATTAGTCGCATCAATCGCTTCTAGATAAGTCAATTGGGTCATTAACAACCCTAAAAAAGCAAATAAGAGCAAGGGAAGGTAGGACGAGCGGTCTCTTAGAAAGGCCTTTACTTTTTCCTGGTCTGCTAGATAAGCAAGAAGCAGTAGTACAGCCCCTGAAAACACTAAACGAATCGTTGTCAAACCAATTGCTGTAAATCCATGAACCAGCAGGTACTGGCCGCAGGCTCCTGACAAGCCCCAAGCGATCCCAGCGATCAAGGTCATGAGTGTTCCTTTCATCGTCTTTGACATAGTCCCCTCCTAAATCTGTTCCTTACTTTTATTGTATCATAAAAGGCCGAAACGAAACGTTTCAGCCTCATATATTTCATATAAATTTATTCGCTTATTCAGGTTGAACCAAGATCTTGATTTGAGATTTATCTTGTGTTAATTCAACAAATCCTTCTTCAACGATATTTTCCAATTTAATTTTCTTGGTAACCAATTTTTCAGCAGAGAAGTAGCCTTGTTCCATCAATTCCAGCACTTTAGGGAAGATATGACGGTAGGCAATAATTCCTTTGAGAGATTTTTCTTGGATAGCAAATTCATTTGGATTGATGCTCGCTTCACGTTCCCAGATAGATACAACCATACATTCCCCAGCTTTATGAACTGCTGCAAGGGCTTGGCCTAAAACAACTGGAACTCCAGTGACTTCATAAGAAACATCTGCTCCACCACCTGTCAAACGATGAATGGCTTCTACGACTGTTTCTCCTTCTTCTGGACGAACAACGATCGCTCCCAATTCTTCTGCTTTGGCTTGGCGTTCAGGAGACAATTCAACCGCATAGATTTTTGATGCTCCTGCTGCACGAAGGGCTTCAACAATCAAAAGACCAATTGGGCCCAAACCAAAGATAACAGCTGTATCTCCAGTTTTCAAAGCAGATTGACGAACGGCATACACAGCAACCGCAGCAGGTTCTGTAAGAGCTGCTTGTTCATAGCTCAAGCTATCTGGAATCACATGGACAAGATCACCATCAAGAACACAATATTTAGCAAAACCACCATCTGCAGCGAGGCCGACGAAGTTCAAGTTTGGATCGAGGTTGTAATCACCAATTAAGTTGTGCTCTGCAAGAATTGGTTCGATAGTCACACGATCGCCAACTTTGACACGAGTCACATCACTTCCGACTTCTACAATCTCACCGGAGAATTCATGTCCCAAAGTAACCGGTGCTTTTTGACCAGAATAAACATGTTCTTCAGTTGGGATGAAGATCGGTCCATCCAAATATTCATGCAAGTCCGTACCACAGATCCCTGTGAACTTAACTGCCACTTTTACTTGATGTGGTTGTACTTCAGGTACTTCCACTTCCTCGATACGAACGTCTTTTGCTGCATGCCAGCGAGCTGCTTTCATAGTAGCCATATGATGATCTCCTTGTTTTCACGTTTTTTGTTTTCTTTTCAGGAAACTTTATATAACATATTGTAAACGTTTTCTTTTTGCTTGTCAAGGAAAAACTGAAGATGAAAAAGAGCAGCCCTTTGACTGCTCCTTCTTATTTCTTCTTGATACGAGAAGATTCCAATCTCCACCCAACAATCCAACCAAGGACTAGGAGATAATTTTCAAGCGCACCGATCCCATTGACCGGCAGATGATAGTGAAAATAACTAAAGAGATGATTAGTACCGATCCCAAGCCCACCTAGGATCAAAGCCAATAGAACCGTCCGAAGATAAAACCAATCGTATTTGAGATTGACAGCAATCAGGATCACAAGGACCGCCACATTCCAAATCCCAATCTCCCGTTGCCAACCGACAGAAATACCATATCCCGAATGACTTCCCATATAGGATGGAAAGAATAGCTGGAAGATAATCGCTCCAGACATAGAGATGATAAGTAAAATAAATAAGAATCTTAACAGCCGATTCATCTTCTTCCTCCTTTAAGAAAAAACTGATTAATCTCTTGACACTTGTTTTCTGTTAAAACAGGAACACCGCTACTGTTTAAATAAAATGCAATATAGTCTAATTTTTGTGAGAATGAGATCATTTCTTCACCTGATATAGTTGGATCAAGCCACACATCAATTAATAGAGATAGTGTTGTAGCTGTCTCTAAAGGATATTTACAAGAAAACTCGCCCCTCTCATTTCCCTGATGAATGATTATTCCTACATATTTGGAAAGTATATTTACCGTATTTTTTAAAGAAAACAACAAGCCGAACGGTATCTTTTGTGTCCAGTCAATGCCCGTAAGTTGTTTCATATTCTCATTGCCTATTAAATAATCAACTAATTGTAATAGGCGATCTGTTGATGAAACTCCTTCGTTTTTTGACAATTCTTCTAGAAAAGTTGAGAGGGAGTTCGTTTCTTTCTCCATTAAGAGCTGTAGAATCTCTTCTTTACTTTTAAAGTGATGGTAAACAGCCCCTTTTGACAATCCTGTCACTGTTACTAAATCAGCCATCGTTGTTTCTTTATAGCCTTTATTTGAAAATAAGGACAAGGCTGCTTGAATAATTTGATCTTTACTTCTTTTTGATTTTATTTCTTGTTTCAAGTAACTCTCCTCCAAAAAACAGACCAATAGTCTGTTTTTTTATTGTATTAAATCCAGAAGACTTTGTCAATTAAAATCCATTTTTCATTCCTTTTAAAAAAGTAAAAACAGACACTAAAAGGTGCCTGTTAGAATGTAAATATATACTGAAACTTTCCGCCGTGAGAAAAGAGAGAGTTGGACAGAAATCGGTAATTCGTTAGAATTCGATTTCGTCGTCCCACCTCTGCACAGTTAAGTAGGGCTGTAAAAGCTGATGAAATCAGCGTAGTAGAGCCCACTCAACCACTGCGTCTTGCTCGACAACCTAAAAATAATTGAGAGGCTAGGACTTTTGTCCCAGTCTCTTCCAATCATTCCCCTTAAATGTTATTTAATGGCTAATCATCATATCCACTTGAAGAATTTCCAGTATCGTTAACTTTTGAATTTGAATCATCAGAATTATCATTAGGTTCTACTCTATTTCTATTCTGTCCACCTTCATTTGGTTCATAAACGGTCAATACAATTCGTGTGCGGTTAATATCCACCGTACTCGAAACTTCTGGAGTTTGACTGACAATTTGACCTGCAGAAACGGATACTCCATCAGGAAGATGGTTAGTTTTTCTGATTTTAATATTAGATTCTTTGATTCCATATATTTCAATCAAATTACTTCTAGCAAAATCATAGGTTGATCCAACATAGTTTGGCATTTCAATTGAAGTTGTTTCTTTTGCTACTTTTAAAACAATCTTGATCTTTGAACTCAAAGAATATTGCTTTCCTGGAGCTGGGGTTTGTTCAAGAACTGTCCCTGCAGGATAATCAAAGGTCTCAACTTCTTCAACGGTGATCATTTTGCTCGATACTTTATAAGTGTTTTTCAGATCCTCTTCAGCTGCTGCCCGTGTTTCGCCCACGTAATTTGGCATTTCAAAGCTGTTTGGTCCTTTTGAAACGATCAAATTAATTTTATTTCCTCGTTTTATTTTGCTACCAGTGACTGGATTTGTTTTTATAATATACCCCTCTGCAATCGAATCGCTATATTCCTCTTGTTCTTTTCCTAATTTTAAATTTTGCTTTTCAATGATTGCATTTGCTTCTGCTACTGTTTTCCCTGAGAGATTAGGAACAACTGTAGTATCTGTGCTTTTTTCTAGATCCGATTTTCCTTTATTGTCTTTTTTTGAACTTTCCGACTTTCTTGAAATAGATACTGAATCATTTTGTCTTTGATATCGTCCACTTTTTGGTAAAAAAAGCCATAACATTAGAATTAAAATGACTAATCCAATAACTAGACTTATAATTCTTTTCCTTCGTTGTTTCTTTTTTTCTTCTTCTTGTTTGATTAATTCTTCCTGCCTATAGCGTTCAGCTTGTAAAGCTAGTTTTCTCTCTTTTTCAGCTTCCTCAAACTTATACTTCTCGTATTCCCCCTCAACTTCTGAGAGAAGTATTTGTATTCGATCACGCTCACTATTATCTTTAGCTTGAGCCCATATTTTTTTCAATTCAAATATTTTATCTTTATAAAATTGCTCCTGTTTTTGTTTGAGTTCTTGCTCTCTCCGTCTCTCCTCAGCAATTGCTTGTTGTTGTAATATTTCATTTTGCTTTTCAGTTTGTCGAACTTGATTCTCTAGAAGTCTATTTTTTTCTTCTGAAGCTAATCTTTGCTGAATAGAGTGTCTATCTAACAAATCATTGTGTCTCTTTAATTCTTGATTTCGCTCTTGTTCCCTCTGTGCTGCCTCATAATCTTTTTCCCAGTTACTCATTTTTTCTCCTAATTCGCATTGATATTTTCTTGACTCGATAAAGTCATCTACTAATATTTAATCAATTTCTATAAAAGCCTAAAAATCCTTCTGTTATTTAAAAACTCATATTTCCATAACACTCACATTTTATAACTAATTAGTGTAATATATCTTTATGCAATATTATAACCAATTAAAAAAGTAAATACAAGAACATTAATAAGATATTTTTAAAACAAAAAAATAAACTGCCCCCAAAAGGTAGGCAGTAAAAATCTAACTTTTAGGGTGCAGTTCTCGATTTCTCTATTACTCTTCCTTCAACTTCGCCAATTCTTGGGCAAGTAACTTGAGGGCTACTTGTGGGTTGGCTTGGCCTTTGGTTGCTTTCATGAGGAAACCTGTGAAGGCCTTGTCCGCATTCCGTTTTCCTGACTTGAAGTCGGCTACGGCTGCTTCATTGTCTGCGAAGACTTGGTGGATGATTGGAATCAAGACTTCAGGATCTGAAATCTGTACCAAACCTGCTTTTTCGACGTATTCACGTGCACCGCCACCGTTTTTCGCCAAATGAACGAAGACTTTCTTGGCAATCTTAGAAGAAATGGTTCCATCTTCGATAATGGCAATCATTTCAACCAAGTTTTCTGGTGTCAATTGGATTTCTTCAAGTGTTTTGCCTTCTGCGTTCAAGAATTGCGCTACTTCACCTTGGAGCCAGTTAGACACTTGTTTGGCATCTCCGCCAAGGGCTACAGCTGCTTCAAAGAAGTCTGAAGTAACTTTTGTAGCTGTCAATTGGTTGGCATCATAGTCAGACAAGCCAAGCTCTGCCACATAGCGAGCACGACGGTCTTTTGGAAACTCTGGCAACTCCGTACGCATTTCCTCAATCCACTCATCTGAAATTTCAAACAAGGGAAGGTCTGGTTCTGGGAAGTAACGGTAATCCGCCGCTCCTTCTTTGACACGCATAAGAATGGTACTCTTATTGGCTTCATCGTAACGGCGTGTTTCTTGGCGAATAATCCCACCTGAACGCAAGATTTTCGCTTGGCGCTCCACTTCGTATTCAAGACCTTTGCGGACGTTTGAGAAAGAGTTCAAGTTTTTCAACTCAGTCTTGGTACCAAATTCCTCTTGGCCGTATGGGCGAAGGGAAATGTTGGCATCCACACGCATAGAGCCTTCTTCCATCTTGACGTCTGAAATACCAGTGTATTGGATGACTTCTTTGAGGGCTGTCAGATAAGCGTAGGCTTCTTCTGGAGAACGCATATCTGCTTCAGATACAATCTCAATCAATGGCACCCCTTGACGGTTGAGGTCTACATAAGAGAAACCGTCTGTTCCGTGGGTGTTCTTACCAGCATCTTCTTCCAAATGGGCGCGTTCAATCCCGATTTTCTTAGTTGAGCCGTCTTCTAGTTGCACTTCAATCCACCCATTGTAACCGATAGGCTCATCAAATTGCGAAATTTGGTAGGCCTTTGGATTATCAGGGTAGAAATAGTTCTTACGGTCAAAGTGCATGTGCTGATGAATATCCATATTCAAGGCCAAAGTAGCCTTGATCCCAGCATCCACAACACCCTTGTTCAAGACAGGAAGCACCCCAGGGAAAGACCAGTCAATCACATTAGTGTTGGCATTTTGCTCATTCCCAAAGTGAGCAGAGGTTGGTGAGAAAATTTTTGAGTTTGTATTCAATTCAACGTGGACTTCAAGTCCGATGACTGTTTCAAAGTTCATTAATTGTCACCTCCGAAAATAAGGGGTTGTTGCTTGTGGTAATTCGTCGTTGCTTCAAAGGCCGCTGCGGCTTGGTAGATGGTTTCTTCAGAATACTTAGGACCAATCAACTGCAAACCAACTGGAAGACCTTGCGCAAAACCTGCAGGAATCGAAATCCCTGGAAGACCTGCCAAGTTGACTGGAATGGTCAAGAGGTCAGCCAAGTACATGGCAACCGGATCATGGTTGAGTGAATCCAAATCAAAGGCTACACTTGGAGCGGTTGGACCAAGAATGAGGTCGTAATCCGCAAAGACTTTTTCGAAGTCTTGGATAATGAGGGTACGAACTTGACCAGCTTTCTTGTAGTAGGCATCGTAGTAACCAGATGACAAACTAAAGGTACCCAGCATGATCCGGCGTTTGACCTCATCGCCAAAGCCTTGGCTACGAGTGTTCACGTAGATGTCATCCAAGTTCTTAGCATCATCCGCACGGAAACCATAGCGAATCCCGTCGAAACGTTGCAAGTTTGAAGAAGCTTCAGATGAAGCGATGATGTAGTAAACGGCAACCCCGTATTTAGAGTGTGGAAGGCTAACTTCTTCGACAGTTGCTCCCAATTTTTCAAAGTGTTTGGCCGCATTAAGGATGGTTTCTTTGACTTCTGGGTCGATCCCTTCGCCAAGGTATTCCTTCGGAAGGGCAATCTTCATGCCTTTAATGTCTTGACCAATCTTAGAAGTAAAGTCTGCTACACGAACAGGTGCAGATGTTGAATCCTTGGCATCTTCACTGGCAATAACATTGAGCAAGAGGGCATTTTCCTTAACGGTTGGAGCGAAAGGTCCAATTTGGTCAAGTGAACTACCAAAGGCAATGAGACCAAAACGGGAAACTGTTCCATAAGTTGGTTTGAGACCAACAATCCCATTAAAAGCAGCCGGTTGACGGATAGAACCACCTGTATCTGAACCAAGGGACAAACGGACTTGACCTGAAGCGACAGAAGCTGCTGAACCACTAGAAGATCCACCAGGCACCTTGCTGTGGTCCCATGCATTCTTGGTTGGTCCATAGTAAGAAGTTTCACCAGATCCACCCATGGCAAATTCATCCATGTTGGTCTTTCCGATGACAATCATATCTTTGGCTTTGGCATTGGCAACCGCTGTCGCATCAAAGATTGGCTCGTAGTTATAGAGCATTTTTGAAGCCGCAGTTGTCAAGATACCATCTGTTGAGATATTGTCTTTGACAGCGAGTGGAATCCCTGACAGGAGGTTGTCTGCATCGATTCCTTTTTCATCAATGGCCTTGGCTTGTGCAAGAGCTGCTTCTTCGGCCACCGTTACAAAGGCATTAACCGCTTCTTCACGCGCCTTGATATCTTCAAGCGTAGCTTGTGTCAATTCGGTTGCCGAAATTTCCTTAGAGACAAGGAGGTCGTGCAACTCTTCAATGGTTTTATGGTTGAATGACATTAGGCATCTCCTCCATCTTCTAGGATAGCTGGTACCTTGATGTAGTAGTTATCTTTTTCAGGTACATTTTTAAACAAGCGGTCTCGGTCAGTCCCTTTTTCAGCAACATCCGGACGCAATACAGTCTTACGATCCGCCATGGTCGTTGTTGGAGCAACGCCTGTTGTGTCCACTTCTTCCAACAATTCCACCATGTCGACAATTTTAGACAAGGTTGTCGCAAACTCAGCTGTCTCTTCTGGAGAGAATTTCAATTTTGAAAGATTGGCAACGTGGGTTACCTCTTCTTGCGTTATTTTCATCTTGCTTCCTTTCGTGAAATGATGATTTTTCAATACCCTCTATTTTACCATAATTTAGCCCAATTTGCTTGCCTTAGAAAAAATCTGTAGGACTTTTTTGTCGCTACAGATTCTTCATTTTATATTTCTTTTCCGCCTAATTGCCCCATCTCCATTAGAGTCTCTTTCCAGACTTCCTGGACCTTAGAAGCGAGGTAAGAAGAGGCCAACTCATAAGAAGCCTGATGGAATGGAGCGAGGTCGCTTTCAAAGAGCTGGACCAGCTTGTCTGCCAACTCTTTCACCAACTCTTCTTCTGGCACTGTCTCGCTATAAGGTACCAAAAAGCCATTTTCACCCTCTTTTATAAAAGTTGGATTACCATAACGGGCATCAAAGCCCAGCAAGGCCAAACCTGCTCCAGCCGCCTCCATCAAAGTCAAACCAAAGGTCTCCCACTGAGAAGTGGTGAGGTAGGCTTGGTAGCAAGGATAGATCTGCTGAAGATCCGCATGACCGCGTAGGTGAATATAATCTTGTGCTGCAAGCTCCTGAATCAGGTGGCGCAAGTTGTCCGCTTCTCCACCCTTCCCATAAATATCAAACTGAAGGGCTGGGAGTTTTTCATGAGCTTGGGCCACTACTCGAATAGCCAAATCGATGCGTTTTCTTGGATCCAAACGGGAAGCTGTGAGCACACTAAAGGGAGGTCGATCTCCTTGTGATTCTGTCAATTCTTCTAGATGCCCAACCGGAATGCTATAGATTGGAATTCCTTGGCATCCTTGTTTAGCAAGTGTCTGCTCCAAGACTTCTTTTTGAAGATCCGTTGCCGTGATGAAATAATCGAAGCGTTTAGCATACTTGAACACATAATAATATTCATAATTGAGATGGCCATTTTCAAATTCATGCTCCGAATGAAACACCATGGCGAGCTTTGAAGAAGCAGGTTTCTCCAACAAAGGGCGAGCAAAATCCATGCGCGAAGCCCGGTCAAGCAGAATCAGATCTTCTTCTTTTAGCGACAGCTGCGACAAAAAACGTCTCATCACTTCTGTATGGTTGGTCAAAATCTCAGACCCCAGTTTATAGAGCCAGCTTCCACCTAACCTCGATTCTTCAAAAGCGATAGTCCCATCTTGATGGTGATAGATCCGTCTGACAACACTACCATACTGAAAATACTCTGTGACAAGTTTACAAGCTCCATAATACTCTCGCTTGATCCTATTTCCAGCCAAAAGATAGTCTACATAGCGGACACAGTTTGGATGATAGGGATCCAAATGAAAGCTCAAGGCGTTTCCATCCGCAAATTGGTAGCGAATGACTCTTTCCGTTTTTTCAACAACATCCAGACGAGTCAGTTGAAACTCCATTTGCAAGGCCCCTACCGACTTTTGAGGGACCGTAGTCTGTTGATCCGTAAAAGTTAAATGGGCAAAAAGCAGTTCCTCATCCCGGTGCCCCAATGAGAGGTAATAGGCCAATTTTTCTGGAGTGGGCCAAGTGGTAAAGACAAACTTCGCTGCCACTCCTAGTCTCCGGAGCATCTTTGCCCGAGAGGCTTGTGCAACATCAACCCCATTAGGTTCGAATCCCACTAATAGATTAAAGGTATAAATGGTCATGCGGTTCCTCCCTCTAATCGCTTAAACAGCTCTTCCAAAGCTTCTTTTTCAGGCAATTTCAAGATTCGTGCCTGCTCTCTTACCAATTCTTTGTGGGTCTCTGGATGCTGGAGCAAGGTATCTAGTTGCTGTTTCATTTCTTCGACTGTATCTGTGATTGTGCTCAAGTTTTTATAGGCTTCCTGATGAACCGTGCTCTTCAAACCAAATAAGACTTGCCCATTTTCAAGAGCATGAAGACTACTACTCCACACTTCTTCTCCCTGGTTGCAATCCAGATAAATAGAGCAGCTGGATAACAAGTCCTCATATTTGTCCAGCGAAATCCCTGGATAGAGGCGCACATTGGAGCGAGTCGCTAAGTCTGTTAATTTCGGCCCCATAGCCGTCAAAGCAGCAATGTGAAAGGTGACTTGTGGGAATTGATGGACCAGGCTAGATAGGCCTTCGACCTCTTGAGAAGCCGTCATAACCATGGCTTCTGGTTGAAAACTTTCCTGCTCCACATCTACCAGCCCTGACAAGACTGTGATTCCGTCTATTTTCTCACTCAACAGACCATCTTCTACCAACAAAATCTGACTGACTTGTTCTTTGATCTCGTCTAGATCATGCGCGTCACTGGCACAGTAGGCGAGTCTTTCCTTTGGTTTCTCTTTCACAACATCTAGCAATGCCTTGTCCATCAAAAGAACGGCTTCATCTTCCGGCAAGACTTGTTCTAGGACAGCTCTTTGCAGCTCTTTCTTATTGGCATACAGGCGATCCCGTCCCTTAGGAGTTTGAAGCAAAAAGGTTCCTTGTGAGACAAAGTGAAGCAAGACTTCTTCTTGTTGACGGTTCAAATAGATGTTTAAATAGGGTTGGCCAGATTCCGTAAGGAGACTCTGTTTGCTTCTCCAGCCATAGCGGTTGTAGACATCAATGGATACGATCTCTTCTCCCTGACCAAACCATTCCACTCTGTCAACTGTTCGAGACAAGATATCCTCTCGCAAAACCACGTTGGCACGACGTTCCTCACCATCAAAAAGATAGGTTGTGATCCCTAGTGTCCAACATTCCCATAATTCTGGAACTGCTAGATCATTGAAAAATAAAGGTTTTCCAATTTTTGATGCTGGGTCTTTTTGGGTAAAAAAGGTCGCCAGACTCTCTGTCTGTTCAGCTATATCTGTTTCCAGATTGGTCACAAACACACGGTAGGGCTGGCCAAGTTTGTCCAATAATTTTCGCAAACGTTCCAGCTCTCTGGTCTGCTCTGATGCAATAATGAACATGCTGATCCTTTCTCATCAATAAGTTCTTAGTCCATGGTTTCAACGAAACTGAGGTTGATCACCACGCGCTCATAGGTTTCTGACTCTTGTAAGCCAGCTTCTTCTAGTTTTTCAAGAGCCCGTTTCAACCGCGTTTTATAGATATAGCGGTGCCAGGTCAGATCATAGCCCAACATCCCAAGAAGAGCCAATTTTTCTTGCTTGGCTTCCATCTCATCCAGTACCCGCTTTTCTGTCCAAACCTGGGACAGAGTATCTGAACGACCCACGCGATACCAATAAATACATTTCTCCGTATGGACCACCCGATTGGCTTTTAAGAAGAGCTTGTACATGAGAAAGTTATCTTCAACATTTTTTCCGACCGGAAAACGAAGCCCTTCAAATAGGTTACGCTTATAGAGCTTCATCATAGCACAGGCCCAGGCCATATCTCTGGTCTCCTGAATGGCATCGTGGTCCATAATTGCTCGCCCCTCATAAAGGGTCTCTGAATAATCATCGTCCGTTACCTTGATCAAGTATTTGCTACTACTGTCATCATAGAGGTTATAGTTGGCTACCGAGACATCCGCATCATACTTCTTCAGTTGGCGATAGAGCACTTCTACATAGTCCTCCGTCACCCAGTCATCTGGATCAATAAAGGTGATGTAATCACCAGTCGCTAACTCAATCCCTGTATTGCGAGCAGCAGATAAGCCCCCATTTTCTTGGCGGACGTAGCGGATGCGCGCATCCTTCCTAAAAAATTCTTTGCAGATCTCCTCTGACTGATCTGGCGAACCATCATTGACCAGAATAATTTCCAAATGAGGGTAGGTCTGATGGATAACCGTTTCCAAACATTGTCTCAAATAAGCTTCTACATTATAGATGGGAATGATGATACTCACTACTTCATTTGTTTCCATGCTTCTTCTCATTTCTCTTTAAATAATCGCGAATCGCTGTCACCATCTCCTGCACCTGATCATCCCTAAACACCCGATTCTCACCATTCTGCACATGATTGGTTCCCTCAAAAGAAAAAATAGGGACGCCTTGTTGGCTGAGTGTTTGCGTGATTTGATCGACCTCATCATAGGGATTGATATCCAGATACAAATCCAATTTTTCTATAACCTTCCGACTAGTCAAAGGATCAAAGGAAGGGTATAAAAAGAGGTTGGGGTAGCGTTCCAATTGCACCAAGTTAAAACCAAAATGACTATGGGCAAGAACATGAATCGCGACATCTGGCAACTCTTTTAACAACGTCTCCAACTCGTGGATATCTGCTGTATGAGTATAAATAGCCGCATGATAAGGAAAAGTTCCCACTAGATCTTGATAAGTTTGCTTCAAAATCGGTTTTCGAAGCAAAATTTCCTCCCAAGATAGGGCATAATAAAACCACCATAATTCACGAAAACGATTGAAGCGTTTGGAGGTCCATGGTTTATTATGAGAGGTGTAATGAATGACCGCAGGAATCCCTTGGAAGGCCTCATACCAGTCCAAATCACCATAGAGATATTGATCCTTATCAGACCCTACTTGTAGATTATAGGTCCAAGGTAATGGATACCATGCATCTTTGAAATACATATTTAAAATCCCTTGATCTCCATAAACATGCTGATGGTGCTCGCGAGTGAGGTCAAAAAGAGCCTCTGTCACTTGGTGCTCTTGCCACCAAGCCTCATCAATCACCAAAAGTCCAGCATTAAAACCATCTGTCGTCGTCGGCTTATCTACCACTGCACCCAGTCCATAACCTTTTAGATCGACCTCAAATAAAGGCGATAAATCCTGTGTAAAGATCATATCACAATCCAGATAGAGGATTCGCTCTTCTTCCACAATCTCTGGAATAGCGTAACGGAAATAGGTTGCATAGTGAATATGGTCACTTGGAAGCGAAAAGGACTGGAATTGCTCGGGAGACATCCGACAATTGATCACTTCTGAATCCAACTGGCGCAAGCGCTGATTCATGATAGTAAACCACTCAGTTGGTAGATCTTCATTTAAGACATAAATTTTCAACTGGTCCTGATGGGCACACAGTGACTTCATAGCGGTTTCCAACTTCTCCATATAAGACAGATTGGCTGAAAACACGACAGCTTTTTTACTCATAACTTCCCCTTTTTTCTTTCATTAGAATACCATTTTCAAGAGAGGAAAACAATTTCTAGGCCCGAAAAAGAGGCCTAGACAAATGTCTATGACCTCTTTTACAATCTTTTCTTATTTAGTATCTAATACAGCTAGTGCGCTGTCTACCAAGCTTGCCCCTAAGACATGCTTGAAATGATTCAAGGCAAACTGGTGATTTTCAGGAGTGAGTGACGCCACTGCAGGTTCCACGACTTCGATCTGGTAGCCGAGATTGTAGGCATCAACCGCTGTATGAAGGACACAGATATCAGTCAAGACCCCAGTCAAAATGACGGTATCTACATGGCGTTCCCGCAGGCGGATATCTAGGTCCGTTCCTGAAAAAGCAGAATAATGACGCTTGTCCATCCAAAAGACACGTGAATCCGCTTTGTGTTCCCGATAAAAATCTGCTAAAGGGCCGTACAAATCACGTCCACTAGTCCCAATGATATTATGAGGTGGGAAGAGCTTGCTTTCAGGATGAAATGGATCCTCTACATCATGCGCATCAATGGCAAAAAAGACATAGTCTCCTTGGTCAAAGGCCAACTGAGTCACCTGAGCAATAGTCTCAGAAATGGCTTGTGCAGGGGCACCTGCTGTAAGCTTACCATCATCTGCTACGAAATCGACAGTGTAGTCAATTGAAATCAAAGCTTTAGTCATTAGTAATCTCTTTTCTTAATTTCCTCAAAGATATCTTGAATCAACACCTTGAGATAGGTTCCCTTCATTCCAAGAGAACGGCTTTCAATAATACCAGCTGACTCCAATTTCCGGAGTGCATTGACAATCACAGAGCGGGTGATACCAATCCGATCTGCAATGATAGAAGCAGTCAACTGTCCCTCATTTCCTTTCAATTCACTAAGGATGGCAGAAACAGCACGCAATTCAGAGTAAGACAAGGTATTGACAGCCATATTCACCGCTGTCCGACGACGAATATTCTTCTCGTCTTCCTCGCGTTGGTAGTTCAACATTTGAATCCCTACCACGGTACTCGCAATCTCAACCAAGATCAAATCATCATCCGCAAACTGTTTATCATTGCGCCAAATGATCAAGGAACCCAACCGAATCCCAGAAACATGAATAGGCGCAATGGTGGTCAAGCCATCAGGAAATTCAGACTTGGTTTCGACCGGAAAGATACTCAAATCATGGTCCACATCTAAATTAGCTTCTGTATCGTAGACCAAACTAGCTGCCTTGGCATAATCTTCTGGTAATTTTTTATTTTGAAAGAAAGCTTCTACCCGGTCATTGTTGGTCTTGTAACGCATGAAATAACCAAGAAGGGTTCCCTTGCTATTAATGATACAGGCATTACAGTGGATAATATCCGCTAATTGCTGGGCAATATCATTATAAGGCATCTCGACCTGCAACTGTTCATCAGTCCGTTTCAAGATGGATGTAATTTTACGTGTCTTTTCTAATAAGTTTGCCATAATAAACCTCGCATATAGTCAGCTCAAGTATATCATATAAGTGTGGGAATTTCAATCAAATTATCTGAAAATTATTTATTTTTTCTACAATTATGCGCAATTCAGAAAAATGTCGATTCGATGACATAGTTTTTATAGAATGAATCAAAAAAAGATTGAAGACTTTCCTCTTCAATCCTTTATCTAATTAACGTTTGTATTGCTTCAAGAAACGAGTCATTTTTTCTTGAATTTGAGCTAACTCATCGACACGTGGAAGGTAAACGATCCGGAAGTGATCTGGATCTTTCCAGTTAAAGCCGCGGCCATGAACCAAGAGAATTTTTTCTTGCTTCAAGAACTCTAAAACAAATTGCTCGTCATCATCCACGCGGTACATGTCCCGATCAATCTTAGGGAAGATATAGAGACCAGCCTTTGGCTTAACAGCTGAGAGGCCTGGAATATCATTGATGGCTTTGTAGATAAAGTTGCGTTGTTCGTAGATTCGACCACCTGGAAGCAAGAGTTCATCCACGGATTGGTACCCTCCAAGAGAGGTTTGTACAACTTGTTGAGCCAAGACATTTGAACAAAGACGCATATTGGACAACATGTTCAAACCTTCGATATAGCCCTTCACATGGTGCTTGGGTCCGGATAGAACCATCCAACCAACACGGAAACCGGCAATCCGGTGAGATTTTGACAAGCCATTCATACTCACACAGAAGAGATCAGGCGCTAAACTTGCGATAGCCGTGTGTTTTTCACCATCCATGACCAAGCGATCGTAAATTTCATCCGCAAAGATGATCAAGTTATTTTGACGAGCGATCTCTACAATCTCAAGCAGGATCTCATCTGGATAGAGGGCACCTGTTGGGTTATTCGGGTTGATGACAACGATAGCCTTAGTGTTTGAGGTGATTTTCGACTTGATATCTTCAATATCTGGATACCAGTTTGCTTCTTCATCACAAAGATAGTGAACCGCATTCCCACCAGCTAGGCTGACGGCTGCTGTCCAAAGAGGATAGTCCGGCATGGGAACCAAGACCTCATCCCCGTTGTCGAGCAGTCCTTGCATGGACATGACGATCAGCTCACTCACTCCATTTCCAAGGTAAATATCATCAATATCCACATTTGGAATTTTTTTCAACTGGCAGTACTGCATGATGGCCTTGCGGGCTGAAAAAATCCCTTTTGAATCTGAATAACCTTCACTATCACGCGCATTCATGATCAAATCATGGATGACTTCATCTGGAGCTGTAAAGCCAAATTCAGCAGGATTCCCCGTATTCAAACGTAGAATTTTTTCTCCATTTGCTCGCATGCGCATGGCTTCTTCCAAGACTGGACCACGAATATCGTAAGCGACATGTTCGAGTTTGCTTGATTTATTATATTCCTTCATATTCTGCCTCGATTCACGAAATTATCTCTATTATACCACTAGTTCAAATAGAGTACAAACCGAGGACTTTAAAAATTCTGCAAAAATATAGCAGAAAAGCGAGACTTTACCTTTACATTCTAGCTCAAAAGAGATAAAATATAAGTGTATAAAGAATAGAATTCCCTTCTATTCTATCCATGTTTTCAAGCTATAAGGAGGTAGGATTATGTCTCAAAAATACGAAAACATTATGGTCGCTGTCGACGGTTCTCATGAAGCAGAATTAGCCTTTGAAAAAGGGGTTAACGTTTCTCTTCGCAACGGCTCTAAATTGACGATTGCCCACGTCATCGATACCCGTGCCCTTCAAAGCGTCTCAACTTTTGATGCTGAGGTCTACGAAGAATTGCAAGAAGAAGCCAATGAATTGCTCAAAGGCTACAAGGAACGTGCTGAAAAAGTCGGCGTTCAAAATGTTGTGACTGTTGTAGAAATGGGAAATCCAAAAGTCCTCTTAGCCAATGATATCCCAAGTAAGGAAGGAGTTGACCTTATTATGGTCGGGGCTACCGGACTCAATGCCTTCGAACGGTTAATGGTCGGATCCTCCTCAGAATATATCCTTCGCCACGCCAAAGTAGACTTACTAGTGGTACGTGATAAGGATAAAACCATGTAAGAAAGAAAAAGTTATATTGAAAACTTTCCTTAGGTGAGTACGGACGTCAGCGAACTTCGTCGAAGTTCCATGACTAAGTTTTGAGCCTAAGGTCTCAAAACTCCCGAGTGCTAGAAACAATAGTGTTTCTAGCACTTTTCTCACGGCGGAAAGTTTTTCAATATTTTTTATAAATTTTAAAAATAAGAACATATTTCGACTTCTTTGTAGAACACTTTACTTATCTTAGTAAAAAATAGTTTGTCTACATTCTAAAAAAGGTTTGGAACCTTTGTTCCAAACCTTTTTTAGTTGTCTTTTTTTGCTTCTTTTTGTTTTGCATGTTTTTCGTAGGCCTTGAGCTGGCGATCGAGTTCTTTTTTGATGGCTGGTTCTGGAGCGTATTTTTCTTCCCAATCATCTGGCTTCAGAATTTTGTGGGTTACTGGATCAAAGTGCGCCTTTCCATCTGGGAAAATCTTGCCCATATTGGCCCGGTGAACAATCTCAAAGACCTCTTCAGGATCGACCCCCATTAGAACAAAGCTACCATAAGTCAGATAGAGGGTATCAATCAAGGCATCAACCTGCCCTACCATGGAGATCTCAGCTGGGTGCTTGCCACGAACCTTATCTGCAGCCTTATCCAAGGCTTCGTGAAGAGCTGCTACCGAGCGATCAAATTCTTCCTCACTTGTGCTAGCTGCTCGGACAAATTCTACCAACTCCTCTTGCTTGAACATGGTTCGATAAAGGGCATCTTGAGGCTGCCAAACAACTGGTTTCTCCTGGGTTTCCCCATCCATCACACCATGGAAGGTTTTGACCTTATTGAAGTGATCATCCTTAGAAAGAAAGAGTTCTTTCTCTGAGAGAATACCAAAGTGTTGCAGGGCCTTTTGAATGCCATCCTTGCCATTACTGGTCGTGGTATGCTTGGCAATTGCCTTGACACTAGTCGTCCCATTTCCCATCGCAATGGACAAGCCAACACCTGAAAGCATCTCTAAGTCATTATCAGAATCACCAAAAGCCATCACTTCATCGATATCAAAGCCAAATTCCTGACCAACGATGCGGATCCCTTCTAACTTGGAAATCCCTGGGTTGAGGACATCTGCTGCAAAAGGACTAGACCGTGTGAATTTCAGATCCGGAAACTCTTTTTCAATTTTTGCAGTCTCCTCTGGACTCGATAAGATCAACACTTGGTAGATTGGTTCTTGCGCTAGTGCATAGAGGGTATCCTGATCTTGTGGGACGACCTTGCTGACCACTTTGTTAAATCCTCGACTGACGGTACGGGCCATTTTGCGGGGCACAAAGCGACTAGACCAGGTTGAAATAGGACTCATCCCAAAACTCATGATCCGAGAACCAAATACCCCATCCTTGGTACCGAGAGCAATTTCCTTGCGGTGTTCTCGAGCATAGTCAATTAGTTGGTGCAGACTCTTTTTATCGATTGGGCTGGTAAACAACACGCGGTCCTTGGTCAAAATATACTGACCATTATAGGTCACTGCAAAATCAAAACCATAGCGTTCCATAAACGGTTTGACAAAGGCCGGTCCCCGCCCTGTCGCAAGGCCTACATAGATCCCTTCTTCCTTTAAGGACTGAATGGCTTTTTCTGTTGATTTTAGGACCGCTCGACTATCATTGACCAAGGTTCCATCAATATCAAAAAAGACTGCTTTTATTTCCATGTCTACTGTTTCTTTCTTTTTATGATAAAATAAATTATATCACATATTCCAAGGAGCTTCACATGTTTAAGAAAATTTTAGCACTACATACCGGAGGGACCATTTCGATGGCGGCCGATGACTCTGGGGCAGTGATTACCAATGAAGTCAATCCCATGACCCAAATCACTTCACCAATTGAAGGGATTGCAGTCACCTCAGAGGACTTCTTCAACCTTCCCAGCCCTCAAATGACCCCCCGTCACATGTTAGCTCTATATCAAAAAATCAAAGAGGAAGCCCACAACTACGACGGCATCGTTATCACTCATGGGACAGATACGCTGGAAGAAACGGCTTATTTCTTGGATACCATGGAGTTACCAAAGATTGCTGTGGTCATTACAGGAGCTATGCGAAGCTCCAACGAGCTCGGAAGCGATGGTGTCTATAATTTTCTGACAGCCCTTCGAGTAGCTGCCGATCCAAAAGCACGCGATAAAGGCGTCTTAGTCGTCATGAACGATGAAATTCATGCCGCTAAGTACGTCACCAAAACCCATACCACCAATGTCAGCACCTTCCAGACACCAACCCACGGTCCACTAGGTTTGGTCATGAAAAAGGAAATCCTCTTCTTTAAAACAGCCGAGCCAAGGGTGCGCTTTGATCTCGATACTATCAATGGGTTCGTTCCGATCATCGCTACCTATGCAGGGATGAAAACCGATCTGCTGGACATGCTGGATCTTTCAAAGCTCGACGGCCTCATTATCGAAGCCTTTGGAGCTGGAAACATCCCTAAAGAAACAGCACATAAACTCCAAGAATTCATGGATGCAGGTCTTCCAATCGCTTTAGTATCCCGTTGCTTCAACGGGATCGCTGAACCCGTCTACGCGTATGAAGGAGGAGGCGTCCAACTCCATCAAGCAGGTGTCTTTTTCATCAAAGAATTAAATGCCCCCAAAGCGCGCATCAAACTCCTCATCGCCCTCAATGCCGGCCTAAAAGGACAAGAACTCAAAGACTATATCGAAGGGTAAACTAAGATACAAAGCCCGTAAAATGCCAAGTGAAAATAGGGAGTAGGACAGAAGCGATACTTTGGCAGACGCTTCGTCGTCCTACCCCCACAAGGCTGATTAGGATTCTTCCGAGCTCATAAAGCGAGAGAAGAGTCCAATCAGCTACTGTGTCTTGAAGTTAGTACTCGTATAGTTGGCATTTTTTCACACAGCATTTAGGGCGTGTTCAATTCGTGTAACGGCAAGCACTATGGTGCCTTGCCGACACGACTCACTAACTCCTCAGGTGGATGGTATCGATCCACCTTCGTCCTGTCGCATTTCATCAAGATACAAAGCCCGTAAAATGCCATCTTAAAGGGAGTAGAGTGGAATCCAAAGAATTTCCACTCTACTCCTTTTTTTATGCTCTAATCTAAATGTTCTTTCTTTTCTAAATAAAGCGAGAGCAAATGCCAATCTGGGTGTTCGCGCCAATCTGGCGTGGCTACGATCTGGCTGGCAACTTTCCTTGCTTCTTCCAGAATGGGATAATCTTCTACCAAATCCGCCACTTGAAATTCTGGAATCCCAGATTGACGGGTTCCAAAGATTTCACCTGAACCCCGCATTTTCAAATCTTCTTCCGCCAGAACAAACCCATTGGTTGTCTCTGTCATGATTTTCATGCGCTGCTTGCCACTATTTGTCTTAGGATTGGCTACTAGAATAGCATAGGATTGCTTGTTTCCCCGACCAACCCGGCCTCGTAGCTGGTGAAGCTGGCTAAGACCAAACCTATCTGCATCCATAATGACCATAACGGTTGCATTGGGTACGTTGACTCCTACTTCAATAACGGTCGTAGACACCAAAACATCGACTTGGTGCTCCTTAAAGCCCTGCATGATAGCATCTTTTTCTTCACTTTTCATCTTCCCGTGAAGAAGAGAAACACGTGCCCGCTGACCAAAGAAGGCTACCAACTCCTCTTGGAGAGCAAGGGCGTTTTTCAAATCTAGCGCCTCTGACTCCTCGATCAATGGAGAAATAAAGTAAGCCTGAGAACCCTTGCCAAGTTCTTTCACTAACCAGTCGAGGACCACTTCTAACTGCTCATGCTTGACCCAACGTGTGATGATTTCCTTGCGTCCCGCAGGCATCTGATCAATGATGGACACATCCATATCTCCAAAAGCCGTGATGGCTAAGGTCCGGGGAATAGGGGTCGCCGTCATCATCAGGACGTCTGGATTTTGTCCTTTTTCTCGAAGAATACGACGTTGGGAAACCCCAAAACGGTGCTGCTCATCAATAATGACCAAGCCTAGATCTTGGTAGTGAACTCCCTCTTGAATCAAGGCATGTGTCCCCACAATCAGTTGAGCTTTCCCTGAGGCGATCTCTTCTAAGACTTCTCGTTTCTCAGCCGCCTTTAATCCTCCCGTTAGAAGGGCAATTGGCAAATCTGGAAAAAGATTTTGCAAGCTTTCCTTGTGTTGCTCTGCCAAAATCTCCGTTGGAACCATCAAGGCAGCTTGCTTCCCAGCGCTTAAGGCTGCATACATGGCAAGACCGGCCACGACTGTCTTCCCGCTTCCCACATCCCCTTGAAGCAAGCGGTTCATGTGATAAGGAGAGGCCATATCTGTCAAGATTTCATTCAAGCTGTTTTCTTGAGCTTGCGTTAGCTCAAAAGGAAGCTGTTTTTTTCGTTCTGCTAATTTTTCTGGATCCCAGGCCAAGGAAATCCCTTGGCTGGCATCGTGGTTTTCTTCTTTTAGCACTTGGAGTTGCAGCTGGAAAAAGAGGAGCTCTTCAAATTTTACCCGGCGAAGAGCTTGCTTGTACTCTGCTAGATCCTTAGGAAAATGCATAGCTTGCACTGCTTGGGAACGAGACATGAGTTGATAACGATCTCGTAAGATTTGGGGTACGTTCTCTTCTAAAAGCTGGTCTAATCCCTGATCGAACGCTATTTTGATCAATTTCACCAGGCTGTTTTGGCTCACTCCTTGTGTCACCCGATAGACCGGTTGCAAATCATCTTCCACTTGAGCCAGGAGCTTCATTCCTGTCAAACTCCCCTTGGCCTTGTCCCATTTTCCAAAGATCGCCACTGTCTGCTGGACCTCGATTTTGTCTGCCAGGTAGGGTTGGTTGAAAAAATTAACCGCAATGACTTGGTCTCCCTGTTTGATGGAAAAACGCAAGCGATTTCGTTTGTAGCCATAATATTGGACATTGGCTGGCGTTGCTACCACCCCAGAGATGACAGCTTTTTCCCCATCTTCCAACTCTAAAACATTACGCGTTTTAAAATCTTCATACCGGAACGGGTAATACAAGAGCAGATCTTCTAAGGTTTCAATCCCTAACTTTTTAAATTTTTCCGCCGATTTTGGACCGACTCCAGGCAGTACGGATAAGGGTTGGTGTAGATTCATTTCTCCTCCTTTCTTTTATAAAAAAGCAGGTCCTTTCGGGAAAATCCCACCTGCTTCTTCTTATTCTTCACCTGTATAGTCACGAGGAATCCGATCACTCAAGAGACAAACCACTTCATAATTAATGGTCCCACGGTAATCCGCAACCTCTGTCGCCGTAATTTCTTTCTCTCCATCTCGGCCAATTAGGGTAACTCTAGTCCCCAGAGGCAATTCTTCAGGAAGGCGAACCGTTACCTGGTCCATTGAAACTCGACCAACAATGGGACAAAACTCACCCTTGATCAGTACATGGAAATTTTGCATCTGTCGGATCCAGCCATCCGCATAGCCAATAGGAATCGTCCCGATCCATTGGGGTTCTTCTGTCGTATAGGTTGCTCCATAGCCAATATCTTGACCAGCTTCTAACTGTTTCACATGAACTAATTCGCTCACCAAACTCAAAGCTGGCTTGATTTCATAAGGCAAGGCTAACACAGATCCGCTCGGATTCAAGCCATACATGACATCTCCCAAGCGCACAGCCGTGAAAATTGTATCCGCATGCCACAAAGAGGTGGCAGAATTACTTGCATGGACAATGGGAGGAAGGGTTTCAAGAGCAGCCAATACTTCCTTGAAAAAGTGGTATTGCGCTTGAAATTTTCTATCATCTGCTTCATCTGCTGTCGCAAAATGAGTAAAGATTCCTTCAATTTCAGCTCCAGCTGCCAAGAGGAGGCGTTCAGCCTCTTTGATCTCTTCGATCCTTCGGAAGCCAATCCGCCCCATTCCTGAATCCACCTTGATATGGACCTTCAATCCTGAAAGATCTGCTTCTTCTCCAAGCAATTGGTCCAACCAAGCAAGACTCGCCACTGTTAAGCGGATGTCATGCTCTTTGGCCAGATTCACTGTTTCGCTTGGGACAACTCCCAAAATTAAAATAGGGTGTTGCAAGCCTTCTTCACGGATTTCTAGGGCTTCATCCATATTAGAAACACAAAAGCCATCTACCTGAGGCGCCAATTTTTTGGTCACCTCAATGACTCCATGACCATAGGCGTTGGCCTTGACGACCGCATATTTCAAAGCTTGACTCGGAATATGCTCGCTAACTTGTTGCACATTAAAGGCAATGGCATCCAAATCGACTTTTGCAACAGTTGGTCTATGTTTACTTGCTTTCATTTTCTTCCTCCAAAATGACACTGGTCGACACTAGGTCTCCCTTGTGACTGATCGAAATCCATACCTTCCCAGAAAAAGGAGACTTGGAAAAATAGGGAGCTCCGTGGGCATCATTTAAAATTTCTAAATCTTGAAAACCAACCGGTCCAATCCCTGTTCCCATTGCCTTTGAAAAAGCTTCTTTAGCTGACCACCGGCCCGTTAAATATTCCATTTTCCGTTTTCCAGATAATGCTTCAAAGCGCTCTTGCTCAGCCTTTGTTAAGACTTTTTCTGCAAATCGTGCATTCTTTTGATAGGCTTTTTCAATCGCAGCGATCGATTCGATATCGATGCCATGTCCTTTGATCATCTTGTTTTATCCTTATTTATTGTTTCAGTATCGTTTTACTGACAAAAGAGAAGGGGCTAAAGAATCACTCCTTCCGCCCCTGCCTGTTACTTATTCATCGTTGCAATTTCTTTGACCAAGGCCTGTGTTTTTTCCCAACCCAGGCAAGGGTCTGTGATGGATTGACCATAAACCACTGGTTCATTTTGACGGCCATCTTCTAGATAGGATTCAATCATGAAACCACGAACTAACATTGCCAAATCCTTGTTCCAAGCACGGTTCATCATGGTTTCTCTCACGATGCGTACTTGCTCTTCGAATTGTTTGCCAGAATTGTCATGGTTGGTATCCACTAGAATGAAAGGATGTTGCAAGCCCATTTCACTATAGCGTTTTGCTGCCACTAGCAAATCTTCATAATGGTAGTTTGGAATATTCTTACCACTTGCATCCAAGCCCCCACGTAGGATCGCATGGGCTAAAGGATTTCCTGAGGTTTCCACTGCTTGGGCATTGAACAAAAAGTTTTGGGGATGTTGGGCTGCATAAATCGCATTGAACATGACAGAAAGATTTCCAGAAGTTGGATTCTTCATGCCGGTCGGAGCAGAGATCCCACTAGATACAAAGCGGTGCTCCTGGTCTTCAACTGATCGCGCTCCAATGGCATGATAAGAAATCAAATCTTCAACATACGGAAGACTTGCTGGATAAAGCAACTCATCCGCAGTTGTCAAACCAGTTTCTGTAATCACACGGTAGTGGAGATGTCGGACCGCTTTCAAACCGTCCACAAAGCTTGGTGCTGCATGTGTATCTGGTTGGTGCATCAAGCCTTTATAGCCATCCCCGTTGGTCCGAGGCTTAGCCGTATAGACCCGCATCACAATGAAAATCTGATCTTTGACTTTCTCTTGCAAGTCTGCCAAACGACGAGCATACTCCATCACAGCTTCTTCATTATCAGAAGAGCAAGGCCCGATCACAAGAAGGATCCGTTGGTCTTCTCCTTTGATAATAGCTTCCAATTCTCGATCACGCGCTTCTTTGCGCTCCAAGGCTGGACCTTCCAAGCGGTAAAGCGAAGTGATCTCTTGCTCATCAATCTTATTGCTCTTCGTAATGAATACCATACGGCCTCCTTATGCTACCTAGCCCCATCCTCTTTCTATTTCAGAGGAGCTCTTAAAATTTACGTCCGTGACAGTTTTTGAATTTCTTGCCTGAACCACAAGGGCACAAATCGTTGCGTTTCACTTGTGATAAGTCAATATCTGCTGGAATATCTTGTTGTTGCGCTGCAATGTTGCGAGTCGCAGTTGTTGAAATACTGTGTTCCGTACGTGGACGTTCTTGTTCGTGAATTTGGGCTTTCATCATGAGACGAGTTACATCAAATTCAATCGATCCGATCATATCGTTAAACATACGGAAACTTTCTGATTGGTATTCTACCACTGGGTTATTTTGCGCATACCCACGGAGTCCAACCGCATTTCGCAATTGATCCAAAGCATCGATATGGTCTGTCCACTTGCTGTCCACCACACGAAGGATCAAGACTTTTTGGAATTCTTGCACAGACTCTTCGTCACGCAATTTCGCTACTTGGCTAGCATAGATTTCTTCTGCACGTGCATACAAGTAATCGATAACTTCCTTGTCAGATTTTCCTTCAATATCGCTTGCAGAAATCGTATCTTCCGGAACCAAATTGTATTTGGCAAAGTTCAGAATCGCTTCAACGCGTTCTTCCTTACTTGAGTGGCTGGCTCCTTCAACAATCCGTTTGATGGTCCGTTTGATCATGGCCTTGATTTCAGGTGCCAAGTCACGGTTAGCTGTGATAACATCATAGCGTTCAGCGTAGATAATTTCCCGTTGTTCCCGCATCACGTCATCGTATTGAAGGACTTGTTTACGGGTATCGTAGTTGTTTCCTTCAACCCGTTTTTGTGCACCCTCTACCTGACGGGTGAACATATTTGAACGGATCACCGATTCTTCTTCGCTCAACTTGAAGCGATCAAGCACTGCTTTGATCCGTTCAGAACCGAAACGACGCATCAATTCATCTTCAAGAGACAAGTAGAATTGAGATTCACCTGGATCCCCTTGACGTCCTGAACGTCCACGAAGCTGGTTATCGATCCGACGGCTTTCGTGACGTTCTGTCCCGATGACACACAGTCCACCGAGTTCGCGAACACCTTCACCAAGCTTGATATCGGTACCACGCCCGGCCATGTTGGTCGCAATGGTAACAGCACCACGTTGACCAGCGTTCATGATGATTTGCGCTTCTTTGTAGTGGTTTTTCGCATTCAAAACTTCGTGAGGGACACCTGCTTGAACCAACAATTGAGAAAGGTAATCACTGGTTTCAACCGCAACGGTACCTACTAGGACTGGTTGACCTTTTTCATGACGAGACTTGACATCTTCCACAACAGCCTTGAATTTTGATTTCAAGCTTGGGTAGAGAAGGTCTGGATGGTCAATACGAGCAATCGGACGGTTGGTTGGAATTGGAATCACGCGAATGTTATAAATTTCACGGAATTCTTCTTCTTCAGTTTTCCCTGTCCCTGTCATCCCTGACAACTTCTTGTACATACGGAAGAGGTTTTGGTAAGTAATCGATGCAGATGTTTTGGTTTCTTCTTGAACTGGAACACCTTCTTTGGCTTCGATCGCTTGGTGAAGACCATCAGAATAACGACGTCCTTCCATGGTCCGACCAGTAAATTGGTCGACGATCAAGATTTCTTGATCTTCGCTGACCACATAGTCGATATCCAAAATCATGATGTAGTTGGCACGAAGGGCGTTGTCGATAAAGTGAGTCAAAGCTACGTTTTCAATATCGTACAAGTTTTCAAGATTAAAGTAGCTTTCTGCCTTATCGATTCCTGAATCAGACAAACCGATGGTTTTAGATGGGACATCGATAATGTAATCATCCTCGTTCAAGGTCTTCACATAAGCATCCGCCATGTGGTAGAGCTGGCTTGTATCAGAAGCTGTCTGACCAGAAACGATCAATGGAGTACGCGCTTCGTCAATCAAGATGGAGTCTACCTCATCGACCAAGGCATAGTTCAATGGACGTTGAACCATGTTTTCTGCACGAACAACCATGTTGTCACGCAAGTAGTCAAACCCGATCTCTGAGTTAGTTGAGTATGTGATATCACAGAGGTAAGCTTCTTTTTTCTCAGCTGGAGATTTTGCTGCAAGGTTGATCCCTACTGAAAGGCCAAGCCATGAGTAAAGTTCTCCCATCTCTGTTGCATCCCGCTCTGTCAAGTATTCATTGACGGTGACAACGTGCACCCCTTTACCAGACAAGGCATTCAAGTATACCGGCATGGTTGCCGTCAGGGTTTTTCCTTCCCCTGTACGCATCTCTGGAACGTCACCATGGTGAAGAACGATTCCCCCCATGACCTGAACCTTGTATGGGAACAAACCAAGAACCCGTTTTGCAGCTTCACGAACAACTGCAAAAGCCTCGTACAAGAGATCATCCAAAGACTCACCATCTTGGTAACGTTGCTTAAACTCAACTGTTTTCGCTTTTAATTCGTCATCCGTCAAAGCTGCCATTTGGTCTTCATAAGAAAAGACCTTATCAGCCATTTTTTCAAGGCGTTTGATTTCGCCTCGATCATTTTCAATAATTGTTTTTAATAAATTTGCCATTTTTTTCCTTACTTTGAATTTTTCAAAATCTAAAATGTTCTTTTTATTCTAGCATTTTTTAAACATTTTTTCAAGATCAAGGCTGTATCTTACAAGACTTTCGAGTGGTTTTTTTCGTGTAAGAAAATCCAAAAAGATGCCTGCTCAAGCAGACATCTTTTCTTTAGGCGATCGTTATTCAGACAAATGGTAAGAATAGCTTGCCACAACCACTTCTTCATGCCAACGAAGTGCATACTTCAATTTCAAACTCATTTGGTTGTGGAGAACATTTTGCCAATGTTTTTTAGGAATAAATTGAGGGACTAAGACTGTAACAGTGTTCCCTTTTTCCTTGGCCTCCTCAGCTACTTTTGAGACAAATTCAACCGTTGGTTGGATAATATCTCGGTAACTCGTCATGACATTTTCAAAGCGAATATGAGGGAAATAACGCTTAAATTCTTCTGCTACCTCAGCGTCTTTAACCTTGGTTTCTTCCGTTGAGACGTGCATAGCTATAACATCGTTTCCTAGGCTATTTGCATAACTCATAGCTCCCACACTTACCTGAGTGACATTCCCAACAAGGACAATCACGGTATTGCCCGCATAACTTGTCTTTTCGATCTGACCTCCCAAGCGCAATTGAGCCGCAACTTTATCATAGTGATTACGGATACTCAAGAACATCCAAAGCAAAAGACCGATAATAGGGAAGAAGGGCCAGATCTCACGCAGACGGAACAACAAGAGGATCAAGACAATCCCATAACAGATGGCTGCCCCGAGGATATTGGCAAGTGAATACTTGAGAAATCCTTTTTGATATTGGCGTTTCCAGTGGATAACCATCCCTGTTTGAGAAAGGGCAAAAGGAATGAAGACCCCAATGGTATAAAGCGGAATCAAGCTTTCTGTTTGCCCATCAAAGATCAAGAGCAAGACGATGGCACCAATCGCCAAGGTCAAAATCCCATTAGAATAGCCCAGACGATCCCCTTTTTCCATATACATGTGTGGCATGTATTTGTTTTTAGCCATGTTAAAGGCCAACATTGGAAAGGCTGAGAACCCAGTATTCGCCGCAACTGCCAAGATCAAGGCTGTTGATAATTGGAAAACGTAGAAGAAGGCTTGTCCGACCGGAGAATTTCCTAAGATAGCTTGGGCCATTTGAGCTAGAGTTGTTACCCCTTTTGCTGGTACGACACCCACCCAGTAATTGAGGAAGGTAATCCCTGCAAACATGATCCCTAAAATCAAAGCCATGATGGTCAAGGTAGAGGCTGCATTCTTTGCTTTTGGTTTCTTAAAGAAAGGAACCGAATTGGAGATAGCTTCAACCCCTGTTAGGGAAGCTGATCCACTCGTAAAGGCCCGCAACAAGAGAATGACACTAACCCCTGAAATGGTTTGACCCACATGAGCAGTCGCGTTATAGGCCAATTGACCAGTCAGAATTTGGATCACACCATAGCCGATCAAGGCAATGGTACTGACAATGAAAAGGTAGACTGGAATCATCAACGATGTCGCCGATTCGCGCAATCCCCTCAGGTTCATCAGCATCAAGACCAAGACCAACAAAATGGAAATGTGAAGATTATAAGGATGAAGAGAGGGAATCGCTGACGTGATGGCATCTGCACCGGAAGAAACAGACACTGCTACCGTCAGCATGTAGTCGACCAAGAGACTGCCACCAGCGATCAACCCCGCTTTCGGAGACAAATTCTCCGTAGTCACCATGTAGGCCCCTCCGCCTTGAGGATAGGCATGAATGACCTGGCGATAAGAAATCGTTAAACTGGCTAAGAGAACTAGAACCACAATCCCAATTGGAATGGACCACCAAATAGCTCCTGCTGATACCGTCATCAAGACCAGGATAACTTGCTCTGGACCATAGGCAATAGAAGAAAGTGCGTCACTAGAGAGCATGGCCAAGGCCTGCATTTTCCCTAACAGCCCTCCTTCACCTTCTGCACCAGATTTCAACGGACGGCCAATAAACCATTTTTTCAATGTTGAAAACATAAAAAACTCCTTGAAAAAAAGATCATGAGGCCGGGAATCCCCTGCCTCTTTTTCATAAAACAGGGGTTATTCTACTCCTTTTTTTCAAGACTGTCAACCGAAATTGTGAAATTTTCATAAAGTTTTCATTCTTTCCTTCTACCTCCCATAGATAAGACAGTTTCTTTTCAATTTTTTCCAAGCAAAAAACGAGGCTGGGACAAAAGTCCTAGCCTCTTAATTGTTTTTGGATTGTCGAGCAAGACGCAGTGGTTGAGCGGGCTCTACTACGCTGATTTCATCAGCTTTTACAGCCCTACTCAACTGTGCAGAGGTGGGACGACGAAATCGAATTCTAACGAATTACTGATTTCTGTCCCACTCTCACTTTTTTATTTAGGTTGATTTTCTACATAAGAAGCAATGACATCCGAAGTGTACTGGGCTGTACCAGCCCCAAACTTGTCGATGTTTCCCTTGAATTCTGGATTATAGATATAGCCTTTGCCAATATGGCCAAAAACCTCTATAGAGCAGTCAAATCCATAGGTTCGAATCGCGTCTAACAGTTTGGCTGCTTGATCTTGGTTTTCATTTGCGGATACGGGTAGACCATCTTTGAGATTTTGCGACAAAGTTTGAAAAACTTGGTTAAAGGCTCTTGTTGCCTCATCTTCTCGACCTTTTTGGCGTTCAAGCGCTTGGTTCATGACTTCTTGACCATACTTGTCTACCGCCTCTTGATGGTATTTTTGAGTATCTTGGTAGCTAAATCCAGTAAATTTTTCCTCAATTGTCATTTGTCTTTCTCCTTTTTGTTCTTGAATGGTTTTTTGCAAGGTGGAAATCAAGGTATCCAGACGTTGTCTTTCTTGAGTCAAATAGTCCAACTGTTTGGTCAAATGGGGCAATAAGTTAGACTTTTCTTCGGCTAAGAGTTCTGCTATTTGGTCTAAAGAAAATCCTAGATACTTGTAGTAGAGAATCACCTGTAATCGTTCTAAATCTTCTTGACTGTATGTCCGATAGCCATTTTCAGATTTGACAGGGACGAGAAGTCCTATCTTGTCATAGTAGTGCAAGGTCTTGACAGAGACACCTGACAGCTCTGCAGCTTCTTTGATATGGTACATGATTTCCTCCTTATACTCAATAAAAATCAAAGAGCAAACTAGGAAGCTAGCTGCAGGTTGCTCAAAGCACTGCTTTGAGGTTGTAGATAGAACTGACGAAGTCAGTAACATATATACGGTAAGGCGATGCTGACGTGGTTTGAATTTGATTTTCGAAGAGTATTACAAGGATAGTATAACCCCTCCCCTTAGGTCAGAGTCAAGACTTAACATAAAAATTGTTTTCAGATAAAAAAGGCTTGAGTTGTTCCACAACTTTTAACTCAAACCCTTTCTTTTTTATGGATGACTCACGATCAATTCTAAACCTTGCCCTTCCAAAGTCCAAGATTCAACATCGCTCGGTAAGATAAAGTGACTTCCTTTTTGAATAGGATAATCCTTCCCATCTACCGTCAATTTCCCTTCTCCGGCTAAGACGCTCAACAAGCTGTAATCAGCGGTCTTTTCAAAATCAGCTTTTCCAGTTAGTTCCCACTTGTAAACAGTAAAGAAATCACTGGCAACCAAGGTGGTCATACGAAGATCATCGATGACAACTGTATCTGGATGGCTATTGGCAGGCTCTCCAATGTTCAAGACATCAATTGATTTTTCAAGATGAAGCTCCCGCAAGTTTCCTTGAGCATCCTTGCGGTCAAAATCATAAACCCGGTAGGTGGTATCACTCGACTGTTGGGTTTCAAGGATCAAGATTCCAGATCCAATCGCGTGCATGGTCCCGCTTGGCACATAGAAGAAATCTCCAGCCTTGACAGGAACCTTTGTCAGTAAGGCATCCCAGTTCTTGTCCTCAATTTGCTGACGGAGTTCTTCTTTTGACTTGGCATTGTGTCCATAGATAATCTCGGACCCTTCATCGGCCGCAATCACATACCAACACTCGGTTTTTCCAAGTTCTCCTTCATGCTCCATCGCATAGGTATCATCTGGGTGCACCTGTACACTAAGCCAATCGTTGGCATCCAAAATCTTTGTTAATAAAGGAAAGACAGGCTCTTTACGATTACCGAATAATTCCCGGTGTTCTTGATAGAGCTGGTCCAATCCCATTCCTTCGTATGGACCATTGGCTACTTTAGAAACTCCATGTGGATGGGCTGAAATCGCCCAAAATTCCCCGACATGGTCGCTCGGAATTTCGTAACCAAATTCTTCTTTCAGACGAGTTCCTCCCCAAATTTTTTCCTGCATGACTGAATGTAAAAATAATGGTTGTCCCATAATATCCTCCTCGCATTTCATGTTTCTATTATACAAAAAAAAGAAAGTTTTTGAAAGCCCTTTCCATTATTTTCCTCTCTCGCCAGAAACTTCATTTTTGTGTATAATGAAAGGGATGACACTAAAAGAAAACATTATCCAACTGGCGCATTCTATTGGGATATCAAAAATTGGCTTTACAACTGCTGATGACTTCGCTTATTTGGAAAAATCGCTCAGCTTGGCCGTTGAGGAAGGACGGAATTCTGGATTCGAGCATAAGAATATTGAAGAGCGCATCCACCCCAAATTAAGTCTCTCCTCTGCCAAGACCATCATCTCAATCGCTGTCGCCTACCCCCACAAACTCAAGCAACAACCTCAAAAAACAGCCTATAAAAGAGGAAAATTTACGCCCAACAGTTGGGGATTAGACTACCATTATGTTCTTCAAGACAAGCTCAACCGCTTAGCTGCTGGGATTGAAGAAATGACGCAGGATTTTGAATACAAGGGCATGGTCGATACTGGAGCACTGGTTGATACGGCTGTCGCCCAACGAGCAGGGATTGGCTTTATCGGAAAAAATGGCTTGGTCATTTCAAAAGAATACGGTTCTTACATGTTTCTGGGCGAATTGATTACCAACCTCGAAATCGAACCGGATCAGCCAGTCGACTATGGTTGTGGAGACTGTCGGCGTTGTTTAGATGCTTGCCCAACCTCCTGTTTAATCGGGGATGGCTCTATGAATGCCAAACGCTGTTTGTCCTTCCAAACCCAAGACAAGGGCATGATGGACCTAGAATTTCGCAAGAAAATTAAAACGGTCATCTATGGATGTGATATTTGTCAGATTAGTTGCCCTTATAACAAAGGGCTAGATAATCCCTTAGCAACGGAAATCGATCCTGATCTGGCTCATCCAGAGTTGATTCCTTTTATCGAGCTGTCCAACGGACAATTTAAGGAAAAATTCGGACATGTTGCTGGAAGTTGGCGAGGCAAGAACATCCTCCAGCGCAATGCCATCATTGCACTAGCCAATGCCAATGACCGTTCGGCCATCCCTAAACTCCTGAACATCATCGAAACTTCACAAAATCAGATCCATATTGCAACGGCTATCTGGTCTTTAGGGCAACTGCTCCGTGAAGTCACGCCGGACCTTGTTGAGCTCTTACGGAATATCAAACATCCGACCGATGCTATCATAGAAGAACGAACTGCTTTCTTTGAAAAATTCGGCATTCAAGCAGATTCACAGCTACAATGAAAAAACACTAAGGTTGTATCCTTAGTGTTTTTTTAGTTCCTTCAAGAAATACCAACTACCCATCTCTACTTGGTTAAAGCTAATCTCACTTGAATAGACTTCCTTGTAACCATTTTTCGTGTAAAAATAGACATTTCCTTTGGTATTGGTATAAAAGGCTAGTTTTTCACCTTTGATCTCTTCCAAGAAAGGCTCAATTCCTTCTGTCATAAAGCGACTGCCATAGCCCTGCCGTTGGTGTTTAGGGGCGACTGCGAGAAGCATCAAATACCAATCAAAGTCTACATTTTGCTCCAATTCCTTATCCGTGTCCTCCATAAATTTAAAGTAGGACAACATATTCTTCAAGGAAATAAACTTGAGCAAACCGAATCCCCCATTTAAGAGATAGGCCCGAAAAGGAATCGGTCCCTTTTGCAACAAGGCTACCGCATAAATTTCATCGTTTTTTTCTGCCACAAGGCAAATATGGTGCTTGAGAAAAACCTTTACCAGGATGCGCATCATTGCCTCAACAAAGGCAGGATATTGCTTGGGATCCCGAACCAAATCCTTGATGACTTTTAAAAATAGATAGTCCTCAAAGGCTGTACTGGCTACTCGAACCACCTGATCCAGATCTGCTTTTTCTGCTTTTCTGTACTTCATCTTCTCTCCTATTCTAAGTCCACTTTCCAGTATACACTATCCCTCGCTCTTAGACAAAGGTCAATTTTCAGCAATTTGTTCATTCAAGCCAGCAAAAAGAGTCCTCCCCAAACGAGTCCCAGCCCCAAAGCGACGAGGACATCCTTGGGATAATGAACCCCTCCAAGAACTCGGACAAGGGCTAATAGAAGAGATAGGAGCATCGAGCACATTCCTAGTGGAAGCGACAACTGACAGACACACATCGAAATAATGGTCGCCGAAAAAACATGTCGACTAGGAAAGGAATGACCGGATGAATTTTTTTCTAATAATGGTTGAATCTCCCATTTTTCATAAGGTCTCGGAACATTGACCCAATGACGAAAGAGGCTAAACAAGACAAAACCGGAAGCAGGGATCCAGATAAAAGGCCAGATTTCTCCCATTGAAGTTTTCTTTAAAAACAGCCAACAAAAGACCAGGCCGTAGATGCCTGGCATGGCGAACGTCAAGATTCGATTCGTCCTTTGAAGGACCTGAATCCGACTTGGCTTTTTCGAAAAAGGCAGGGTTAGCCAACGATAAAATTTCGGGTAATCTTGAAGATTGGGCTTCATGTTGGCACTCCTGTCTTTCATCTTATTTTATACTACTAGTATACGCGATCCTAAGAAAACCTGTCAAGCCAGGCTTCTTTTTTATCCTTTCTTTCTTCTTTTTCACATGATTTAGCACTAAAATCTGATGATTTATCATTTTTCTGTCTCCAAGAAACGTCTTTTCCATTACTATTATCGATAAAAAAATGAGGCTGGGACAAAAGTCCTAGCCTCT
>NZ_KV811501.1:218274-328809 GCF_001813105.1 Streptococcus sp. HMSC072C09
TCTAACGAATTACCGATTTCTGTCCCACTCTCATTTTTTCACTTTGTATGTTACGCCCTTTGTATCTTGTTGGAATTGCGACAGGACGAAGGTGGATCGATATTATCCACCTGAGGAGTTAGTGAGTCGTGTCGGCAAGGCACCATAGTGCTTGCCGTTACACGAATTGAACACGCCCTAAATGCTGTGTGAAAAAGATAAATTCTCTTGTGAGCATGGCTCACTGCAAGAATTTCCTATTTTCACTTTGCATTTTACGGGCTTTGTATCTTGTTGTTACGCTACTTCTTCTGTGAATTGGCTATTGTAGAGATCAGCATAGAAGCCATTTTGGGTCATGAGTTCTTGGTGATTACCCTGCTCGATAATATTTCCATCTTTCATCACGAGAATCAGATCCGCATTACGAATAGTGGACAAGCGATGGGCAATGACAAAGGAGGTCCGGCCTTCCATGAGTTTGTCCATAGCTTTTTGAATCAACTCTTCTGTACGGGTATCGACAGATGAGGTTGCTTCATCCAAGATAAGAAGCGGAGCATCCTTCAAGAGGGCACGCGCAATGGTCAAGAGTTGCTTTTGACTCACGGACAAGGTCACTGAATCATCTAATACAGTATCATAGCCATTCGGCAAGGTCCGAATAAAGTGATGGACCCCAACCGCTCGGGTTGCTGCTTCCACCGCTTCGTCTGAAATATCCGTTTGATTGAAGACCAGGTTTTCTCGAATGGTCCCCTCAAATAGCCAGGTATCTTGCAAGACCATCGAAAAGGCATCATGAACTTCTTCTCGGCTCATGGCCTTAGTATCCACACCATCGATGGTAATTTTACCAGCTTGAATGTCGTAAAAACGCATCAAGAGATTGACCATGGTCGTCTTACCTGCACCTGTCGGACCAACAATGGCCACCTTCTGTCCTGGCTTAGCTTCAGCTGTAAAGTCATGGATAATAGTCTTATCTGGTGAATAACCAAAGCGAACATGTTCAAAGGTAACATGACCTTTTGGCACTTCCAATTGGCGTGTTTTTTGGGATTCATCTTCCATTTCTTCTTCGTCTAAGAATTCAAAGACACGCCCCATAGCAGCACTAGCTGATTGCAATTGGGTAATGCCTTGAGCCATTTGACTAATTGGTTGGGTAAAGATGCGGACATAGGTCATAAAGGCAACAATGGTCCCGATGGTAATGTCTCCATTAATGGTGAGGACAGCCCCAACGATACAGACCATGACATAGCCGAAATTCCCTACAAACTGCATCAAGGGCATCATGATCCCAGAGAAGAATTGGGATTTCCACATGCTATGGTACAAATCTTGGTTGATGGCATCAAAATGATTTTTGGCTTGGTGACGGCCATTGTAGGAAATGACGATATTGTGGCCACTATAGATTTCTTCAACATAACCTGAAACTTTGGCAAGGTTGTCCTGTTGTTGCTTAAAGAGAGGCTGGCTCTTGACCATAATGATGCTGGAAAGAGCAAAACCTGCAAAGACGGACACAATCGCTGTCACCGCCAAGTGCCAGTCCGTCTTAAACATCATAAGGATGGAGCCAATCAATAAGACAATAGAAGAGACCATTTGAACCAAGCTTTGGTTAAAGGATTGGGTCATCAAATCCACGTCATTGGTCACACGAGACAAGGTATCTCCTTGTTCATGGCTATCAAAATATTGGAGGGGCACGCGATTGATCTTCTCAGCAATGGCATTGCGCAAGCGTTCTGCAAAGCGCTGAATCATGGTTGAGATAATGAAACTACTGCTGTAGGACACCAGTGCTCCAACTCCATAAAGGATGGCTAAGGTCAGGGCAATCGAAGTGATCTTATCAATATCAATGGCGCCTCCCATCCCTTTTGTAATGGTATCTGTAATTTCTTTTAACTTATCCGGTCCAATAACCGTGATTACACTCGATACGATCGAAAAGAGGATAGCAATTAGGAAAAATAGGTGGAAGCCCTTCAAATAGGGAGAAAGTTGGCTCCAAAGGGATGTTTTTTGTTTTGTCTTATGCATGTTCCAACTCCTCCTTAGATAATTGTGAATAGGCAATTTCTTGATAGACTTCATTGGTCGCAAGCAATTCCTTGTGGGTACCTTGACCGACGACCTTCCCTTGATCCAAGACCAAAATCAAATCTGCATCCATAATAGTCGAAATCCGTTGGGCAACGATCAATTTGGTCGTATCTGCAAGCTCTTCTTTCAAGGCTTGTCGCAGGATCCGATCTGTTTTATAATCTAGAGCTGAGAAGGAATCATCAAAGATGAGGATCTCAGGTTTGCGAGCCAGGGCCCGTGCAATGGCCAAGCGTTGCCGTTGACCGCCAGAGAAGTTGCTTCCTCCTTGCGCTACTTCTGTATCCAAGCCTTTTTCTTTTGTGGCCACAAACTCTTTGGCTTGGGCCAATTCAAGAGCTTTCCAGATGGCTTCATCCTCTAATTTTCCTTGACTACTTTCTCCAAATTCCATATTGGAGCGAATAGTGCCGCTAAAGAGCACTGCTTTTTGGGGAATATAGCCGACTTTATTATTCAGTTCTTGGTGGCTATAATTCTTGACATTGATGCCATCCACTAAGATCTTTCCTTCTGTTGCATCGTAAAAGCGCGGAATCAAGTTGACCAAAGTGGATTTCCCAGAACCGGTTGATCCGATGAAGGCAACGGTTTGTCCTTTCTGAGCTGAGAAGGTCACATGTTCAATCACAGCACGGGAAGTCCGTCCATATCGGAAGGAAACATCTTGAAATTCAACGGTACCCTCTTGGCCTGTTGTTTCTTTTGACTCACTTGGGAAGGCTACAGACGGCTCTAAAGCTAAGACCTGGTTGATTCGTTTGGCAGATACCAAGGCACGAGGAAGAATAATCAAGATGGCCACCATCATCATAAAGCCAACGACAACCTGCATGGCGTAAGAGGAGAAGGTGATCATATCGGAGAAGACCTTGGTCCGATCCGCTAATGCAGGACTGGTGAAGATCTTTGTAGGATCTTTTGGCATGGCGATATCATTGATCAAGTGCGCCCCAATCCAGTAGATAGCAAGGGTCAACCCACTTGATACCACTGTCATGACAGGGTTCATCAAAGACATCAAACGATAAACAAAGAGATTTAGACGGGTTAAGCCCTTGTTTTCAGCCTGGAATTTCTCATTTTGATAAGCTTCTGCATTGTAGGCGCGAACCACTCGCACCCCAGTCAAACTCTCCCGTGTCGTCGCATTCAAAGCATCGGTCAAACCTTGAACCTTTTGCTGGCGCGGAAAGGCAATAAGAACCAGAACAGAGAGAAGAATCAAGACCATCAAGACCGCAATCCCAACAGACGTTGTCCAGGCACTGCTCTTCCCCCAAATCTTTGTCAGAGCCCAAATCGCCATAATGGGACCACGCGTCACAACTTGCATCCCCATGACAATCATGATTTGTAACTGGGTCAAATCATTGGTTGTACGAGTCAAGAGAGAGGGAACGGAGAATTTCTTGATCTCGGCATCAGAGTAATCCATCACTTGATGGAAAATCTCTCCTCGAAGTCGCGTCGTAAAGCTGGCAGCGACTCTTGAAGCCAAAAAGCCCACAAAAACTGCCATCAAAAAGCTTCCAAAAGAGAAGAGCAACATCTTGCTTCCCGGATCCATAATATCAGAAACCTTGGTCCCATCCTTGGCTAAGAGGGTCGTGATATCGGATAAGTATTCAGGAGTCTTTAAATCCATCCAAACAGCCAGACAGATAAAGACCGTACTAAGGGCAATCATGCCCCATTCTTTGGCAGTTAACCGCCGAAATATATTGATCATTCCTCGCTCCTTTTTTTCATATTCTCATAAAATTGATGCATGACCCTGAAAAAGATGGCCAATTCTTCTTCTGATACACCAGCCATCATATCCTGGTCCACTTCTTCAAAGAATTGTTTCATGTCATTCAATTTATCTTTTACACTGTCTGTTAGGTAGACATACTTGGCCCGTTTATCGGTTGGACTAGGCTCTAGATAAATAAAGCCATTTTTCTCCATGCGCTTGATCAGGTTACTCGTCACGGATTTTGAGATATGAAGTTCCTGCTCAACATCCCGAATCAAGGTCACTTTCCCCTCCTTTTCACGATGAGATAAAAAGCCCAATACCTGACCTTGGGGTCCTGCGCTAAATTCAAGCCCTCTCTTCTTGGCCTCTCTTTCTACCATGAGGTGAATGAGATGACCGATTTTTTTAAATTCTAGTAAAGGTTTGTCCATCATTTCCTCCAAATAGTTCTCTTAAGAACTTTAAAGTTACTATGAGAACTATTTTAACACAAAAAAGATCCCTGTCAAGAAAAAAGTTTCCATAAGAACTAAAAAAAGGAGCCGAATCGACTCCATCCTTCATCTTTAGATAATAATGCCTTCTAGATGATCCATTTCATGCTGACAGATCTGGGCCGGAAAGCCTGACAAATGAATTGTTTTTGCTTTCCAATTCATATCTCGATAGGCCACTGAAATCTCCTCATAACGAGTGGTCGGCCGACTCCCCACCAAGGACAAGCATCCTTCCTCTGTTTGGTAAGGCTTTTTCTTTTCAAGGAGAACCGGATTAAACAGGACCAAATTTTCACTTCCCATTCGGATGATAATCGCTCGCTTTTTCACCCCGATCATATTGGCTGCTAAACCGACACACTCAAGGAGATGAGCATTTAAGGTGTCCTGCAAATCCAAAGCCAAGGTGCGATCCTCAGGTGTCGCTTCTTCTGACTTTTGACCCAAGAATAAGACATCTTTTACAATATTCTTTTTCATTCCTTCCTCACTTCTTGATAGATAGACGAAAGAAGAGAGTGGGACAGAAATCGGTAATTCGTTAGAATTCGATTTCGTCGTCCCACCTCTGCACAGTTGAGTAGGGCTGTAAAAGCTGATGAAATCGGCGTAGTAGAGCCCACTCAACCACTGCGTCTTGCTCGACAACCTAAAAATAATTGAGAGGCTAGGACTTTTGTCCCAGTCTCCTTGCTCTTGTTTCTAACCTCTAAGAGACAATTGCTGCTTATTTTTTAAGCTTTTCGCTCACTTCTTTTGCAAGGACAAAGTTCCCCAAGGTCGCTGAACCATTGCCGGCAACTGCAGGTGTCACAATATAATCTCTCACATCAGGTACAGGGAGGTAACCGTTCAAGAGGGCAGTAAATTTCGTGCGAACACGATCTAACATATGTTGTTGAGCCATGACTCCTCCTCCAAAGACAATGACGTCTGGGCGGAAGGTAACTGTCGCATTCACTGCTGCTTGTGCGATGTAGTAGGCTTGAATATCCCATACATTGCTGTTGAGTTCAATGTTTTCCCCACGAATACCCGTACGAGCTTCGAGACTAGGACCAGCCGCAAAACCTTCCAAACAGCCATTGTGGAAAGGACAAACACCCTTGAATTCTTTTTCCACATCCATTGGGTGTTGGGCCACATAGTAGTGTCCCATTTCTGGGTGCCCAGCTCCCCCGATAAACTCACCACGTTGGATGACACCAGCTCCGATTCCTGTTCCGATTGTATAGTAAACCAAGTTTTCGATATGACCACCCGCATTGTTGCGTGCGACCACTTCTCCATAGGCAGAACTATTCACATCTGTTGTGAAATAGATAGGTACATTCAAGGCACGACGGAAGGCCCCAACGATATCTACATTGGCCCAATTTGGTTTTGGAGTCGTTGTGATGAAACCATAAGTGTTTGAATTTGGATCGATATCAATTGGTCCAAATGAACCAATCGCAAGCCCAACTAGATCCTCAAATTTTGAGAAAAATTCAATACACTTATCAATCGTCTCAATTGGCTTGGTTGTTGGAAATTGTACTTTTTCCACAACATTATAGTTTTCATCACCAACCGCACAAACAAATTTTGTACCGCCAGCTTCCAAACTTCCATATAATTTTGTCATGTTGGCTCCTTTTTTATTATGAAAAATATCCTGTATTTATTATAGCATATTTTGTAGTCAATCTTTTTCTCTTCTCTAAAGAAAAAACACACTTTTTTTGAGAAATAAAATTCAAGGACTGGAGATGATAGACCAGTCCTTGAAAACTTATTGTTTCGATTAAGCTTTGACTTCGATGATCGCATCACCCTTCGCAACAGATCCAGTTGCAACAGGTGTGACAGAAGCATAGTCAGCTGTGTTAGTGACGATCACCATAGTTGTGTCTTCAAGACCAGCTGCGGCAATTTTCGCTGCATCAAATGTACCAAGGACATCACCAGCTTTCACTTTATCACCTTGAGCTACTTTTTGATCAAATCCTTCACCGTTCATTGATACGGTATCAATCCCAACGTGGATCAAGATTTCAGCACCATTAGCGGTCTTCAAACCGTAAGCGTGACCAGTTGCAAAAGCAATGGTTACTTCAGCATCAGCTGGTGCATAGACAACGCCTTCAGTTGGTTTGATGGCAATTCCTTGTCCCATCGCTCCACTTGAGAAGACAGGATCATTCACATCAGACAAAGCAACAGCTTGACCAACGATCGGAGAGATAATGGTTTCGTCTTGAAGAGATGCTGGAAGAGCTCCAGTTGTTTCTTCTTCAATAATAGCTTCTGCTTCTTTGTCCTCTGCAGGAACTGATGAAGCTTCATCTTCATAACCAAACATATAAGTCAAACCGAAACTTAGGGCAGTTGTAAATACAACCATAAATACATATTTCAATAATTGACCGTTTAGATAGAGAAGCGTTCCTGGAATAATTGTAATACCAAATCCTGTACCAGCAAGATTTAACATAGATGCAATCCAACCACCTACTGCACCTGCTCCCAAAGCAATAACGAATGGTTTCACATAACGCAAGTTTACACCAAAGATTGCAGGCTCAGTAATACCTAACAAGGCAGAGATAGTTGCAGGAAATGCTAGAGCTTTCACTTTTTGAGATTTAGATTTCACTGCCACTGCTAAAGTAGCTCCAGCTTGTGCAGTCATAGCCGCTGTAATAATTGCATTAAATGGATCTTTTTTATCTGCAGTAATTAATTGTGATTCAAGAAGATTAAAGATATGATGGACGCCGGTAACGACAATCAACTGATGAACGCCACCAATAAGAAGACCTGCAAGACCAAATGGTAAATTCAAAATAAACTTAGTTACATTTAGTACATATTCTTCGATACTGTGGAAGAATGGACCAATAATAAACAAAGCGAGGAATGACATGATTGTCAATGTGAATAATGGAACCAATAACAAATCTAAGACATCTGGAATTTTCTTATGGAGCCACTTTTCAAGTTTCGCACCAATTAGACCAACGAAGAAAGCGGGAAGAACTGAGTTCTGGAATCCAACCACATGATGGAAGATACCAAAGTATGTTGCTGCTTTAGAAGGATCTTCCGCTACAACCCACGCATTTGGAAGTGTCGGACTAACCATCATCAAACCAATTACAATCCCAAGAACAGGATTTCCTCCGAATACTCGGAATGCAGACCATGAAATCAAGGCTGGGAAGAAGGCAAACGCGGTATCAGTTAAAATTGTTGAATAGGTATAAAAATCAGTAGATTTAAATGCATCTGCTGTTGTGCCAAACAAAGCCAAAACCTGGTCTTGAGCAATGGCACCACGAATCCCCATAAACAATCCAGTCGCAACAATTGCTGGTAGAATTGGAACAAAAACGTCTCCAAAGGTACGGATCGCGCGTTGGAACCAGTTTCCTTGTTTAGCGGCTTCTGCTTTCATTTCATCTTTTGATGATGTTGGTAAGCCAAGAGCTACTACTTCATCATAGATCTTGTTTACAGTACCAGTACCAAAGATGATTTGGTATTGACCTGAGTTAAAGAAAGCACCTTGTACTTTTTCAATATTCTCAACAACATCTTTGTTGATTTTTGATTCATCTTTTACCATCACGCGAAGACGAGTCGCACAGTGAGCAACACTGCTAACGTTCTCAACCCCACCGATTGCATCGATGACCTGCTTTGCAATTTCTGTATTTGACATTTTGCAAAAATCTCCTTATTTTTTGTAATGTAAACGGTTAAATCGTTTCTACGTTTTTAATTGTACCACGTATTGAAAATATGTCAAGCGTTTTGCAGGATTTTTTTGAAACTTTTTTGGATATTTTGACACTTTTTGACAGTATGAAACTATTTTCATTAAAAGATAGGCCTATAATACGCTTTTCGGCGCTTTGATTCAGTCTTTTATTTTCATTTTCTTTCATTTTTTCATGAATTTTCAACTTCTCCTCTTTTCTTCAAGCCGCAAAATAGATGTCAATCGTTTGACATTTTTTGGCCATTTCTTTCATTTATCGCTTGCATTTTTAATAGGAAATCGGTACTATGGAAGTAAGAAAAAATTCGGAGGACTAAAATGGAATGGACAACTGAACGTCGTTACAGACGTTACGAAGACTGGACAAAAGAGGAAAAGCAAGCCATCCAAGATCATATGGCCAAATCTCCTTGGCATACACACTATCATGTTGAGCCAAAAGCTGGTCTCTTAAATGATCCTAACGGTTTTTCCTACTTTGATGGAAAATGGATCTTGTTTTACCAAAATTTCCCATTTGGTGCAGCCCATGGGTTAAAATCATGGGTACAAACAGAAAGTGAAGACTTGGTTCATTTCAAAGAAACTGGTGTAACGCTTCTTCCAGACACAGATCTGGATAGCCATGGAGCTTATTCCGGATCAGCCATGCAGTTTGGTGACAAACTATTCTTATTCTACACCGGAAATGTTCGTGATGCAGAATGGGTTCGTCATCCTTACCAAGTCGGTGCTTTGATGGACAAGGACGGAAAGATTGAAAAAATTGACAAAATCTTGATTGATCAACCGGCTGACTCTACGGATCACTTCCGTGACCCACAGATTTTTAATTTCAAGGGTCAATTCTACGCTATCGTTGGCGGTCAAGACCTTGAGAAGAAAGGATTCATCCGTCTCTATAAGGCTGTAGATAACGACTATACCAACTGGGTTGCAGTCGGTGATTTGGATTTTGCAAACGATCGGACAGCTTATATGATGGAATGTCCCAACCTAGTCTTTGTTGGAGACCAACCCGTTCTCCTCTACTGTCCTCAAGGCTTAGATAAATCCGTTCTCGATTATGACAATATCTATCCAAATATGTACAAGATCGGGGCAAGCTTTGATCCAGAAAAGGCCAAAATGGTTGATGTATCTGAATTGCATAATCTCGACTATGGTTTTGAAGCCTATGCGACTCAAGGATTTAATGCTCCCGATGGACGTGCCTATGCTGTTAGCTGGCTAGGTCTTCCAGACGTTTCTTATCCAACGGATTCCTATGACTACCAAGGAGCTCTCTCACTGGTCAAAGAATTAACCATCAAAGACGGAAAACTCTACCAATACCCAGTCGAAGCCATCAAGGACTTGCGCGCTGAGAGTGAGGAATTTGCCAACAAGGCACAAACCAAGAACTGCTATGAATTGGAATTGCAGTTTGAAAAGGATAGCCAGAACGAAATCGTCCTCTTTGCCGATGCAGAAGGAAAGGGCTTAGCTCTCACATTTGATCTAGCTAAAGGATTGGTCACAGTCGATCGTAGCCAGACTGGTGAGCAATATGCCCAAGACTTTGGTACGAGCCGTAGCTGCTCAATCGCTAACCAAGCGACAACTGCTAATATTTTCATTGACAATTCGATTTTTGAAATCTTTATCAATAAAGGAGAAAAAGTATTTTCTGGTCGGGTCTACCCACATGCAGATCAAAATGGAATCTTGATCAAGTCTGGAACCCCGACTGGAACTTACTACGAACTTGATTATGGTCGCAAAGCTAACTGATGTCGCCAAACTCGCCGGTGTCAGCCCTACTACTGTCTCACGGGTCATCAATAAAAAAGGATACCTGTCTGAAAAAACGATCCAAAAAGTCCAAGAAGCCATGCGAGAATTGGGCTATAAACCTAACAATGTTGCTCGTAGCCTCCAAGGAAAATCAGCCAAGTTAGTCGGCTTGATCTTTCCAAACATCAGCAATGTTTTCTATGCTGAATTAATCGATAAACTAGAGCACCAACTCTTCAAACACGGCTATAAAACCATCATCTGCAATAGTGAACACGACTCCGAAAAAGAGCGCGAATACATTGAAATGTTGGAGGCTAACCAGGTAGATGGTATCATTTCAGGAAGCCATAATTTGGGCATTGAAGATTACAACCGGGTAACTGCTCCTATCATTGCTTTTGACCGCAACCTCTCCCCAGAAATTCCGGTTGTCTCTTCAGACAACTACGCTGGTGGAGTGTTAGCAGCAGAAACTTTAGTAAAAACCGGAGCCCGAAATATTATCATGATCACAGGTAATGACAACTCCAACTCCCCAACAGGCTTGCGTCATGCGGGTTTTGCATCAGTCCTACCTGAGTCCATGATCATTAATGTTTCCAGTGATTTCTCCCCTATTCGCAAAGAAATGGAAATCAAACAGATTTTAACCCACCATAAACCAGATGCTATTTTTGCCTCCGATGATTTGACGGCGATCTTGATCATGAAAGTCGCTAGAGAATTAGATATTCAGATTCCTCAGGATTTGAAAGTGATTGGTTATGATGGAACCCAGTTCATCGAGACCTATACACCTGAACTGACAACCATCCAACAACCCCTCGAAGACATTGCTATCCTCATGGTGGATCTTTTACTCCAAAAGATCGAAGGAAAAAAAGTAGCGACTACCGGTTATTTCTTGCCCGTTAGTCTCCACTCTGGAAAAAGTGTCTAAAAGCAATATCCCCTCAGTAGAAACTGTGGGGATATTTTTTACCAAAAAAAAGAGCCAGTAGGCTCTTTTTACTTATTCTTCTGTCACAAATTGACTGAGGACACCGTTGACAAATCGTGAAGAGGTTTCATCTGAAAAGGCCTTGGCCAATTCCACCGCTTCATTGACTGCGACGATCTGTGGTGTATCAAACTCTGTCATTTCATAAATTCCCAGACGAAGGATATTTTTCTCTACCAAGGTCAAGCGCTCAACAGTCCAGCCGGTTTTCAAATGTTGACCGATTTGTTGGTCTAGTTGATCTTTTGACTGATAGACACCCGTCACGAGATTCATGAGAAAGGCAGGAAGATCGACTTCTTTGTCTTCTGCTAGGTCCTTGTCATGTAGATAAGCAAAGCGACAAGCTTCAACAATGTCTCCATCGTATTCCAAGGCCATCAAGGCTTGGAAGGCACGCTCGCGCAAATCTCGACGTGATTCTAATAAAATTTCATCAGTCATTGAGGAAGTCCTCATTAAACAAGTCTTTCAAGTCTGGTTTTGGAGATTTTTCCGTTGCGATACCGACAACGTGAATATTGACAGCATCCAAGGTTACATCTGCCATATCATAAACTGCAGACTTGATTGCTTTTTGAATGGCTACAGCGACAGATGGTACAGCCACTCCATATTCTAAATAGAGATAGATGTCTACTGAAACTTGACCATCTTCTTCTGTATGAAGGTAGACGCCACGTCCAAGTGAGCGTTTGGATAAGCTATCTGAAACACTCTTGTTTTCAAGCGAATAGACACCCTCTACTTTTGCTGTCGCAATCGCAATAATTTTTTCTAATACACGTGGTGCAATAACGATGTCACCAAATTGTTCAGTTGCCATAGAAGTTCCTTTCTATTTGACACCCTGAGATGTCTCTTATGCACGAGAAACGTAAGTTCCTTCAGTAGTGTTAATGACCAATTTTTGTCCAGCTTCGATGAAGTCAGGAACGTTTACGACCAAACCAGTTTCCATTGTAGCGGGTTTACCAGAACCAGTCACTGTAGCACCTTTGATAGATGGTTGAGTTTCTGCAACAGTCAATTCAACAGTTGTAGGAACTGTTACACCGATCACTTCGCTTCCGTAGAATTGAATTTTTACTTCTGAGTTTTCAAGGATGTAAAGCAATTCTTGTTCTACATTCACAACTGGAATTTCATATTGGTCATATGTTTCAGTGTTCATGAAGTAGGCTGTATCATCCATTTTGTACAAGTATTGAGCTGGAACAGTTTCGATAATCGCTTGTTCAAATTTTTCTTCTGGACGGTAGCTTGTATCAAATGTTGAACCAGTACGGACATCACGCAATTTCATACGCATGATAGTGTTTCCTTTACCTGGTTTGTGGTGGCTAGCTTCCAAAACGCGGATCAATTTTCCGTCAGCTGTTTCAAAAGTCATACCAGCTTTCAATTTACTTGCTTCGATCATGTTTTATTACCTCTTTTTTAAAAATAGATTACTCTTTATTGTAACACACTATTTGATTTTTCTCAAACAGCAATTTTCTCTTTTTAGGAAGGCTAGAAGGCGGAGAGAGATTGCAGGAACGAGTCCTTAGAATCTCTATATCTCCAACTCCATCTTCACTATTCCTTATTGGTCCACAGGCACAATATTACCATCCGCATCTTTGGTGACATGGACATATTTTCCATCTACTTCAATGTAGAAGGTATGAGGCTTGTCTTGCGCTGGAGAGGCTTGTTTTTGAAGGTCATTGCCAAGGGCTTGACCCAAGTTCATCCCCATGATCATGTTCATGCCATTGCCACCTTCATTTTTAGCAGCTGCCACCAAGGCCTCATTGCGAGCACGACGTTCTTCGATTTCAATGGTATTGTACTTCATCGCTGCCAATTCACTGTCCAGTTTATTGACCTTGGCCATACTGTCTGCATCGTAGCTCAAATCTTCGATGAGGACATTAGTTAATTCGATACCATATAATTCTGTCCACGTTTTATTGACTTCGCGTTTTGCAACTTCATTGAAGACATCTTGGTCCGCATTGATATTGTAGATGTCTGCCTTATTTTCAGCCGTATATTTTGAAATAGCCACTGCAATTTTTGGAGCCAGATTTTGGCGCAAGGTTCCCTGAGCCACATCTTCCAAGGTAAACGGCTTATCTGCAGTGATTTGACGACTGACTGTACTGATGTAAAAGAGTACAGGATCTGCTACTTTAACATCATAAAGACCATAAAAACGAATGCTAAGAAGTTGTTGGTAACGGTCGCTAAAGTACTCAACTGGATTTTGGGTGCCAAATTTATTTCCTGTAAAAGGTTGCATCCGCACAAAAATAATTTCTTGTTGGGTGACCACTTGGCCTCCAAATGAGAAACGATTCTTGAACTGATCCCACGTTCCTTTCACACCCCCCTTTTCAAACAACCAGGCATTTTCACCGGCTTGCCATTCGTGGCTCCCTGCTTCTAGAAGGTCTCCTAGAAAAGTTCCATTATTGACCAAGAGAGCAACATAGCCTTGAGGAACAATGACAACAGAGCCATCTGTCAATAGACCTGTATTTTGGTTGCTCTGACGAGAGCGCCCATCTGGATCTTTGGTCAAGAGCTGTCCCTTAATGGCCAAAGCTGTTGCTGGAACAGCTTCTGGCAAGGTAATGGCTTCCTTAAATTTACTATCTTGAAAACTTGAAATGCCCGCTGAAAGGGCTGCTTTAATAAATCCCATACATTCTCCTATCTGTAGAATTCAATTTCATCCACAACTTCGTAGACATCCAAGACCCAATCTTTTGGATTGTGCTTCAAGGATGCTTGGCAATATTCACACTTGTCGATTGAATCAATCGTCAATGGCGCACCACAGTTCGGACAATGATCACTAACGACTTCTGAATTCTTAATGATCTCTGTCTGAGCTCCATGTTCACGGAGGAAGACCATGCGGTAAACGGTAAAGAGATCTTTGGTTGGATCCCCTTCGATCACACGGCCCGTTTCATCATTTCGGATGTAATCTCTCATCGTCGATGACAGAATGACTTCGATGCGGTCATTACCTTCTGGATTTTCGATAAAGTCTTTGATCTTTGAATCTTCCACACGCACGCGCTCTAGAACATTGGTTGTTTTGGCACGAATATGTTCTTGTAACTGCGTCAAGTGCTGCTCATAAAGACTCGTACTTTCTAAATTCCGTACGGAATTCCAATCTTTTTCTGTCCAAGCAGACTGCAATTGAAGATAAACCAGCTTGACTTGCGACAAGAAGCGGTCTTCATCAAACATTGGATCCAGTTTACGGATGCGGCGAATCGCTTCATAGTTATTTTCAATTGGTCGACCGGCCCGCTCTTCGGTTGTCCGTTTTGGACCACTATTTGAAGAGAATGATTCATCACTATCATTAGCCTCTTTTGCAATATTATAGATAAATCCAATCAATCCAACGATAGCAAAAACTGCCACTACACCACCAGAGTCTGTTCCAGAACTAGAACTGTAGCTACTGGATCCACCAGACCAGCTGCTGCCACCAGACCAACTACTTCCGCCATCGGACCAGCTACTGCCACTATCGGACCAACTGCTACCGCCACCTGAATCAATCAAGCTACTGCCACCACTATCTGTATTACCAACACCAGCATGGGCAGAAGGAGCAAATACAAATAGCAGGACTACTAGAAGAATTCCAACTATTACACTTCGTTTTTTCATAGGCCTCTTTTCTTATCTTTGTTTGTTACACAGGGGTTAAGAAAATACTGTCTATTTTATAGGACAATCAATTCTTTAGGAGCAAGAGTCAAGACTTCACAGCCTGTTTCTGTGATCAAGAGGTCATCTTCGATCCGCACACCAGAGAGGCCTTCGATATAAATCCCTGGCTCATCTGTCAAGACCATCCCTGCTTGAATCGCTTCTTTAGACGTTTGGCTGAAGTATGGTTCTTCGTGGATATCTAGCCCAATTCCATGACCGATTCCATGAGTAAAGTATTGACCATAGCCGGCTGCCTCGATCACATCACGTGGGATTTTATCAAAATCACGGAAGCCAAGTCCATCTTTAGCCGCAGCAATCAAGGCTTGATTGGCTTTCAAAACTGTTTCGTAAATTTCTCTTTCCTTGTCGCTGACATGTCCTGCATAGATAGTCCGTGTCATATCACTGACATAGTGATCATACAAGCAACCAAAATCAAGGGTCAAGGCATCTCCTGCTGAAATGACCCGATCACTTGGAGTCGCGTGAGGCATGGCAGAGCGTTCACCAGCTGCTGAAATAATATCGAAAGATACACCAGAAGCTCCCAACTCCCGCATTCTAAAATCGAGGAAAGTCGCTGCTTCCAACTCTGTCGTTTTCCCTACCTTAATATAGTCTAAAATATCATGGAAGGCTTGGTCAGAGATGCTACAAGCTTTTTTAATGGCCGCAATCTCCGTTTCATCTTTAATCAAGCGCAATTCCATTACAAAGTTCGCTAGAGATTGAAGGCTAATGCCACTGAAAACAGAAGCCATACGGGCATGGTAGGCTACCGTCACTTCGTCCTCAAAACCAAGTTCTTTGATGCCAAGGTCCTTAACGATCTCTGCAGCTGCAGTCAACTCATCGCGGGTTTCCACAATCTCTACAAAGGGGAAACAAGTCGCATGGGCATGGATGGTGTAGCGCGAATCTGTAAAGAGGACCACGCGTTCTTCTGTCACCAAAGCGGTCCCGTTTGAACCCCAGAAATTGGTCAAATAATAAACATTTTTCAAATTGTTAATCAATACCGCTTTGAGGTTTTGGGCTTTCATTTTGTTTCTTAAGTTGCTGATCCGTTGATTCATTGTAATTTTCCTTTCAAATATTGTCCTGTGTAGCTAGCAGGATTTGCTGCTACTTCTTCTGGTGTTCCGGTCGCAATAATGGTTCCACCACCGACACCACCTTCTGGTCCTAAATCGATGATATGGTCTGCTGTCTTAATGACATCCAAATTGTGCTCAATCACAAGGACCGTATTGCCATCATCCACAAATCGCTCTAAGACTTTGATCAAGCGAGAAATGTCTTCGGTATGGAGTCCGGTCGTTGGTTCATCCAAGATATAGAAGGATTTTCCTGTAGAGCGCTTGTGCAATTCAGAAGCCAACTTCATCCGTTGCGCTTCCCCACCTGAAAGGGTGGTCGCTGGTTGCCCCAGCGTTACATAGCCCAAGCCCACATCTTGGATGGTCTTGAGTTTGCGTTCAATTTTTGGAATGTGCTTGAAGAATTCAACTGCCTTATTGACCGTCATATCCAGCACTTCTGCAATATTTTTTTCCTTGTAGTGGACTTCGAGGGTCTCACTATTGTAACGACGTCCGTGGCAGACTTCACAAGGGACGAAGACATCCGGCAAGAAGTGCATTTCAATCTTGATGATCCCATCTCCTGAGCAGGCTTCACAACGCCCGCCCTTGACATTGAAACTAAAGCGGCCTTTTTTATAGCCCCGAATTTTGGCTTCATTGGTCTGAGCAAAGAGATCGCGAATATCATCAAAGACGCCTGTATAGGTCGCTGGATTAGAACGAGGAGTCCGACCAATCGGGCTTTGATCAATGTCAATCAAGCGATCGATATGCTCAATCCCCTGAATCGTCTTGTATTTCCCTGGTTTTTCCGAATTGCGGTTGAGCTTTTGAGCGATGGCTTTTTTCAAGATGCCATTGATCAAGGTCGATTTCCCAGAACCGGAAACTCCAGTGACTGCGATGAATTTGCCCAGAGGAAAGCGAGCTGTGATGTCTTGTAAGTTGTTCTCACTGGCTCCTGTAATTTCAATAGAACGACCATTTCCTGAACGGCGCTCTGTTGGAACCGGAATCTTGCGTTTGCCAGACAAGTACTGACCCGTGATGGATTTGCTGTTGCGTGCTACCTGCTTTGGAGTTCCTGCTGCAACGATCTCTCCCCCAAAGACACCGGCACCTGGGCCGACGTCGATCAGGTAGTCTGCCTCTCTCATGGTATCTTCATCATGTTCGACGACGATCAAGGTGTTGCCTAAATCGCGCATCTTCTTGAGACTGGCGATCAGGCGGTCATTGTCCCTTTGGTGGAGGCCGATAGACGGCTCATCCAAGATGTAAAGGACACCAGAGAGGTTGGAACCGATCTGGGTTGCCAAGCGAATGCGCTGGCTTTCTCCACCTGATAAGGTCCCAGCAGATCGTGACAAGGTCAAGTAATTGAGCCCCACATTGTTTAAGAAGGTCAAGCGATCCTTGATCTCTTTTAGGATCGGTCTTGCAATCGTAGCTTCATTGTCTGTTAAGATCAACTGATCTACGGCTTTTAAGTGGTCCGCAATCGATAGATCTGACACTTCCCCGATATGCATCCCCTTCTCCCCGCCGACACGAACAGAAAGAGCCTGGTCATTGAGGCGGTAGCCATGGCAGGTCGCACAGGTCAATTCGTTCATATAAGAGCGCATTTGATTGCGAGTGAAATCACTATTGGTCTCACGGAAACGACGGTGAATGTTGTTTACGACCCCTTCAAAAGGAATTTCGATATCCCGAACCCCACCAAACTCATTTTCATAGTGGAAGTGGAATTCCTTGCCATTTGAACCATAGAGGACCAAGTCCTTTTCTTCTTGAGAAAGATCGGAAAAAGGTCGGTCCATATCAACTCCAAAATGGATCATGGCCTGCTCCAACATCTGTGGATAGTAGTTGGAAGAGATCGGATTCCAAGGAGCGAGTGCTCCTTCGCGAAGGGTTAAGCGATCATCTGGCACCACCAAATCCAAGTCCACCTCTAGCTTAATGCCCAGCCCATCACAGTCTGGACAAGATCCGAAAGGCGCATTGAAAGAAAAGAGGCGGGGCTCTAATTCAGGAACGGTAAAGCCACAGACTGGACAAGCATAATGCTCAGAAAAGAGCAATTCCTTGCCATCCATGGTATCAATCACCACATAACCATCCGCAATCCGAAGGGCTGCTTCAATCGAATCAAAGAGCCGCGAGCGAATGCCCTCTTTGATCACGATTCGGTCCACCACCACTTCAATCGTGTGCTGCTTGCTTTTAGACAGTTCTGGAACCTCTGTCACATCATAGATCTCACCATCGACCCGCACCCGGACATAGCCGTCTTTTTGCACCTTTTCAATGAAATTCTTGTGCTGGCCTTTTTTCTTGCGAATAATAGGGGCTAGAATTTGCAGGCGTTGGCGCTCTGGTAATTCTAAGACTTGATCGACAATTTGCTCAACCGAAGAAGCGGTAATCGCTCCATGCCCATTGATACAATAAGGCGTCCCTACACGCGCATAGAGCAAGCGCAGGTAGTCATTGATCTCTGTTGCCGTCCCCACTGTAGAACGGGGGTTTTTACTGGTCGTTTTTTGGTCGATGGAAATAGCTGGACTCAAGCCGTCAATGGAGTCCACATCTGGTTTTTCCATATTTCCCAAGAATTGCCGGGCATAGGCCGATAAGCTCTCCACGTAGCGGCGCTGGCCTTCTGCATAGAGGGTATCAAAGGCCAGACTGGACTTTCCAGATCCAGACAAACCCGTCACCACGACCAATTTGTCCCGTGGAATTTCCACGTCTATATTTTTTAAATTATGGGCGCGTGCCCCATGAATGACAATTTTATCTTGCATGTTCTTACTCTAATCACCTTTTTGTTAACCTCCATTATAACAAATTTTTTAGTATTCTTTTATCCAAAACCGTCCTTTTTCTGATATAATGTTAAGGTGTAAAAAAACAAGGGGAGGCACCATGAAACAGGTCTTTTTATCGACAACGACTGAATTTAAAGAAATAGAGACGCTGGAACCCGGTAGCTGGATAAACCTTGTTAACCCTTCTCAAAGTGAATCGATGGAAATCGCCTCTGCTTTTAATATCGATATTGCAGACTTACGGGCACCACTCGATGCGGAAGAAATGTCCCGTATGACCATCGAAGATGAGTATACCTTGATTATCGTAGACGTTCCCATCAAGGAAGAGCGGAACAATCAGACCTACTATGTCACCATCCCTTTGGGAATCATCCTAACAGAAGAGGCTATCATCACGACTTGCTTGGAGAAATTGCCACTTCTCGATATCTTTATCAACCGACGCTTGCGGAATTTCTATACCTTTATGCGGTCGCGCTTTATCTTTCAGATCCTCTATCGCAACGCTGAACTCTACTTGTCAGCGCTTCGTACCTTGGATCGCAAAAGCGAGCAGATTGAAAGTCAACTCCACAAATCAACGCGTAATGAAGAGCTGATTGAGTTGATGGAGCTGGAGAAAACCATCGTCTACTTTAAGGCCTCTCTAAAAACCAATGAGCGCGTGATCAAGAAATTGACCAGTGCTACTAGTAACATCAAGAAATACCTAGAAGACGAGGATCTGTTGGAAGATACCTTGATCGAAACCCAGCAGGCCATCGAGATGGCAGACATTTATGGAAATATCCTGCACTCCATGACCGATACCTTCGCATCGATCATCTCCAACAACCAGAACAACATCATGAAGACCCTGGCCCTCGTTACCATTGTCATGTCCATTCCGACCATGATCTTTTCGGCCTACGGGATGAACTTCAAGGACAATGAGCTTCCGCTCAATGGCGAACCCCATGCCTTCTGGCTGATTATTTTCATCGCCTTTGCCCTGACTGGGTCTCTTGTCGTCTACCTCATCCATAAAAAATGGTTCTAACACCTACTAATAACACTAAGGAGTATTTATGTCTCAATTTGATTTGAATCAACTAAGCAAGAAAAACCAAGAATTTATCCGGATCGCCAAACACCAATTGCTTGAAAACGGAAAGACAGAGGAAGAAGCAGAAAGCCTCATCCAAGAAATTCTTCCAGCTATCCATGAAAACCAAGGAAAAGGAATTCCGGCACGGACCCTTTTTGGAGCTCCAACTGTATGGGCGAACTCTTTCAGCGAGAAAGAACGCTATGAAAAAGAGCATCCAAAATTAAACGATGCTCCCTCTCTCATGATTTTGGATTCTTTCCTCTTTATCTTTGGAGTCTTTGCTGCGATTAGCGCCTTTATGAACTTGGTTGCACCTCGCCGTACAGGCTATGGTTTGATCACCTTGATCCTTGGAAGTTTGACAGGGGCTTTGCTCTTATACCTTATGTACTACTTCTTCTATCAGTATATGGATGGCACCAAAGATCGCAGCGAGCGTCCCTCTCTTTGGAAATCCATGCCGATTCTTGTTGGAGTCATGTTCCTTTGGGTCATTGTCTTGTCCTTTACTTCCTTACTCCCACAAGTTCTCAACCCAACTATTCCAGATGTTTTTGCCATCGTTTTAGGAGCTCTAGCGCTTGTCCTTCGCTTCTATCTCAAGAAACGCTTTAATATTAAAAGTTCGAGCACAGCACCTGCAACTCGACGCTAAAAAGAAACGGATGAAGTTTTCATCCGTTTTTGTTTTACTGTATTTCCCTGTTCAACCTTTTTGAAAAATAGAGGACTAAGTCATCATTGTTTTCACAAGAACTGTAAGGGTCCAAGGGCTGATCCCTAAACCAGATACCAGATCCATCTGGGATATAGCCTCGTTTAACATACAGTCTTTGAGCTGGACCATAACCCGAGTGTAAACCAACCCCTAAAGTCACAATCTCTGAAAGTAGCCAGACTCTTTTTTCCGCCTCCTCTAGGAGTTGATTCCCAATTCCTCGATTTCTAAATGGCTCAAAAACATTAAAATCAGTTAGTTCAGGATAGACTCCCACGAAAGGACCGTGCTTGGCAGCAGGCAATATAGTGATATAACCTGCCACAAATCCATCCGACTCAGCTACTAATACGTCCCTTTCTCCATTCTCCTGATCCTGAAAATAGCTGGTCAAGATATCCTTTCTACCCGGCCACCCTTGGTGGACAAAGGCTTGAGAGATGTGCTCAATATCTGCCTTTATCATCCTCCTGATGATTACACCTTCCTTCATAGTTCCCTCCTTGATACATTTCTTCCCACATTATAACACGATTAGAGCTAGGGAAAGGTCAAAGAGGTCCACAGGACCTCAACTCGCTCTTACATTTCCAAGCTCGTGAAAAAGAGGTCCACAGGACCTGAAAAAAAGACCCGTAAGGGTCTTTTCTTTAATCTTCGTTTACGAAAGGCATCAAAGCCATTACGCGAGCGCGTTTGATAGCTGTTGTTACTTTACGTTGGTTCTTCGCTGAAGTTCCAGTTACACGACGAGGAAGGATTTTCCCACGTTCTGAAACGAAACGGCTAAGAAGCTCAGTATCTTTGTAATCGACATATTCGATTTTGTTTGCTGCGATGTAATCAACTTTTTTACGGCGTTTGAATCCGCCACGACGTTGTTGAGCCATGTTTAATTCTCCTTTATAGTTTTAATTCGTTAAACCCATTCTTAGAATGGAAGATCGTCGTCTGAGATATCCATTGGATTAGCTCCAAATGGATTTTCTTCACGACCAAAGTTTGGCGCTGCATTGCTTGGTTCAGATCCACCAAAGCTTGGGGTTGCATTTCCAGCAAAACCACCGTTGCCTGATGAATAGCCACCACCTGCATGCCCTTCGCGTGCTGCACGGCTTTCCAATAGTTGGAAGCTGTCTGCTACGACTTCAGTGACATAAACACGTTGACCTTGCTGGTTTTCGTAATTACGTGTTTGAATGCGACCGGTAATCCCAATCAAAGCACCTTTCTTAGCCCAGTTGGCTAAGTTTTCTGCTTGCTGACGCCAGATCACACAGTTGATGAAATCGGCTTCGCGCTCTCCATTTTGACTCTTGAAGTTGCGGTTGACAGCTAGGCTGAAAGTAGCAACTGCTTGATTGCTTGGAGTGTAGCGAAGTTCAGCATCACGGGTCATACGACCGACAAGTACAACATTGTTAATCATAAGTCACCTCGGATGATTTCTTACGCGTCAACTTTTACGATCATGTGACGAAGAATGTCACCGTTGATTTTTGAAAGACGGTCGAACTCGTTAAGAGCTACAGCGTCGTTCGCTTCAACGTTTACGATGTGGTAAAGTCCTTCACGGAAATCTTGGATTTCGTATGCAAGACGACGTTTTTCCCAATCTTTTGATTCAACAACAGTTGCACCGTTGTCAGTCAAGATAGAATCGAAACGTGCTACCAAAGCGTTTTTAGCTTCTTCTTCAATGTTTGGACGAATAATATAAAGAATTTCGTATTTAGCCATTGATAATGTTCCTCCTTTTGGACTAATGACCCCCTGTCTTTGCAAGGGGTAAGTGAGGTTTACTCACAAGAAACTATTATACCAGACTTTTCGAACAAAGGCAAGAATTATCTTTAGGATTTAAAAAATGATTTCTGGACGTCCCCTTCGAGAAAAAAGAAAGAAATGTCCTAAAAAATGATATTTTATAGAAGAAACTATTCCCACTCTTCCTCTCCTTTCCTTAAAGAAAACTGATATCAGTTAGCTTTAAGCTTGAGTCTTTATACTAGCTACAACAAATCTCAAGAAACGAGGAACGATTATGAATTATCTTATCATCCCCGCCTATCAACCGGATCTGAATCTTGTCAAACTGGTTCGCTTGGTCCACGCCAAGAGCGATCTCCACATCATCGTGGTCGACGATGGGAGTGATGCTGACAAAAAAGTGATTTTTGACAAATTAGAGGGTCTTGCGACAGTTCTGACCCATGAGCACAACCAAGGAAAAGGGCAAGCTCTCAAGACTGCTTATGCATACATCCTAGAAAGAGGCACCTATGGAAGCATTGTTACAGCTGATGCAGACGGTCAGCACAAAATTTGGGATATTTTCAGGGTTGTTAACCAATCTCAAGAGCATCCTGGAACACTTATTCTAGGAGCCCGCGCCTTCTCTGGAAAAGTTCCTTTGCGTTCCGCCTTCGGAAATAAATTGACCCGCTTCTTATTTAAGCAACAAACCGGAGTGGCGGTCAGCGATACCCAAACGGGCCTACGGGCTTTCACTACGAATCTCTTGCCTTTCATGCTTGAGGTTGACGGACAGCGCTATGAATATGAAATGAATGTACTCCTCGCAGCAAGCAAATCCTTCCCCATCGTGGAAGTTCCCATCGAGACGGCCTACATCAATGACAACGAAGGCTCCCATTTCCGACCTATTCGAGATGGCCTCATGATCTACAAGGACATGTTCAAGTTTGCCCTCTCCTCTCTGAGTAGTTTTATCGTTGACTATCTGGTCTACGCCTTCTTCCTTTTCGTGATGATGGCCGTGCCCATTAGTCTACGTATTCTCCTAGCCAATGGGATCGCTCGTGTAACGAGTTCCATCTTTAACTACTCGACCAATAAGCACCTAGTCTTTAAGAACAAAGACAGCGTCGCTAAAACTGGAAGTGGCTACTTTGGCCTAGCCCTCGGCCTCTTTATTCTCGATACGCTCTTGATTCGACTCTTCTATACTGCTTTTGGGCTCAATCTCCTGATCAGTAAGATTGTCGTTGGCTTCCTCCTCTTTCTGGTCTCATGGGTGATCCAGAAAAAAGTGATCTTCAAAGAAAGGACTGCTCCCCACCATGAAATTCTTTAAAAAATCCTACACCTATGCTGCCTGCTTTGGCCTTCTTTTGACCAGCAGTTTTAGCTACTCGATGCTCAAGACCTTTGTCTTATCCGATGCCATCCAAACCGTAAAAGCTACGACTACGGATACTAAAGCAGCAAAAAAAGCAGCTGCATCGGCAACAACGACCGATACCAGCTATTCAGATGACAATATCCAGGTGACTTTAACAGAAAAAACGGTTGAAAATACCCAGGTTTACATTGCAGATATCACAGTCAGCTCATCTGACTACCTCAAAACAGCCTTTGCACAAAACACTTACGGAACCAACGTGACGGCTAAGACCTCTGTCACGGCTGCCAACAACAGTGCCATTCTAGCAGTGAATGGTGACTATTACGGAGCTAACAGTACAGGATACGTCATCCGAAATGGAGTGGTCTACCGCGATACCGTTCGGGAAGATTCAAGCAATGGTGACCTAGCCATTTACAAGGATGGATCCTTCAAAATTATCTACGAAGATGAGATCTCTGCGGATCAATTGGTCAAAGACGGGGTCGTCAATCTCCTCGCTTTCGGTCCTTCCTTGGTTGAAAATGGAGAAATTACCGTCGATACCAATTCAGAGGTCGGGCAATCTATGGCGTCAAATCCACGGACAGCGATTGGGATCATCGATGAAAACCACTACATTATCGTCGTGTCAGATGGACGGACTTCAGAAAGTGAAGGACTATCTCTCTACCAATTAGCGGAAGTGATGAAGTCTTATGGCGTTAAAACAGCCTACAACCTGGATGGGGGTGGATCTTCTACCCTTTACTTCAATGGTCAAGTTATTAACAAACCAACAACAAATGGTACTATCTCAGAAAGGGCGGTGAGTGACATTGTCTATATCGGTTACTAATCCTATTAAACAACGGTTGAAAAAAACGATTCTCTGGTATATTCTGATTTCAGCTTTCTTCTTTGTCGGAAGTCGCATCTATGAACATTTTAGTTTTGGCGAAACCTCTGCCTTCATGCACTACCTCTTCTTGATTCCTTTGATCGGTGGTGCCCTACTAGTGCTTCTACAGTTGATGGTGAAAGGCTTCTCTCGCCTGAGCCTCAATCTTTGGAATTCAGGAGTGGCTACGCTCACAGCCGGGGCCCTCTACCGAGGGATTGTCAACCTCTCTGGTCGATCTACTACAATGGATCAACCCTATTATTACCTTGGAGTTGCCTTTCTAGCACTAGCTCTGATCAGCCTCTTCTTTGTCCGCAGTGTCTGGGTGGAGAAGGCATCCGCTTAGTCAGAAAACAATCTTAAAAAGAAATCAGATTTCCAGAAAGGCTCCAGCTTTTATACGAGATAGCTATTTTGCCAAGGATACTATAGAGTTTTCATTCTTTTTAAGGATGATTTCCTATAAAATACGAAAAAAACGAGCAGTTCTATGTATAGAACCGCTCGTTTTTGAGTAACATTTTTGCAACTTATTCCTGTCGCATTTACTTGACCCGTTTAAACTTTGCAAATTTGGATATAAGAGCTGCCTGTTCGTCCGTAAGATCAACATTATCCCCTTGAAAAGTTAATACATCTCCCTCAATTTTGTATCTCACTTTTTCGTCATTTTCTTTAGAGGATATCAACTTCTGCTTTTGATCTACTTTTAAATCTACTGATTTTTCTGTCTTGTTACCAAGTATACTAACAAAACCAGATATTTTTCCTTTCTCACCCTTTATTTCAAGGGTGAGTTTAATTTTAAGGTGATCAATGAATAGTTCTGCTCCTTCTATGGAATTTCCTTGTTCTTTAAGGATACTTTTTATATCTTCTGTGCTAGGTTCAAATACATAAACCCCATTATCACTGCGTGTAAAACTGGAGCAAGCTACGAGAATTACAGCAACAAAAGCTAATAATGTGGCAAATACAATACGCTTCATATGTTTCATAGAGAATCTCCTTTTCTAATCAAGACAATTTTATCACAAAAATAAACCGTTTTCAACGCACTGCTTATCCTTCTTTAGAAAGGCTAAAGACTTTCTTGTTACTACCAGCATGTTCTTGTTGTTTTCCTTTTAGTTCCATCTGTGATGAGTTATCTGATATCATTTTTATCGTTTCCAGCTATGAAATAGAAAACGAGCAGTTCCAACTATAGAATTGCTCGTTTTCCGACATGTCAACAATTTTATTTATGTTTACAAATCTTCACGTTTTTTGCTGGCTACAAAGCCTGCTAAAGCTAGTGAGGTCATACCAAAGAGGCTAAGGACGGTTGAAGCCAATTCTTCTTGACCTGTTTTTGGAAGACCAGTTGCTGGTGTAGCAGCTACTTCTGCTTGACCACCCGTATGATAAGTGACAGCGACTGGTTTGTTTGTTGCCACTTCTTTTGTTTCGCTTGCAGCTGGTTGAGCTGGAGTTCCTGGACTTTCGGATACCGCTAGTTGGTCTGGGGTCACTGGGGTTTCTGCTTGACGACTTGGCACTTCATCTATCACTAGTGTCGGATTTTCTGGTTGAATCCATGGTTCCACAATCGCTCCACTATGCACCTCTGGATTTGGCTTGATAACGTCTTTGACCAAAGAAAGAAGATGGTAGTTGATCCGATTGCTCACTTCATAAAGGAAATCATTTTCCGCAACACGATAGCCTGACGGGAGATCCACATGGACACGATAGGAGCCATTCATCAGCATGGTCTCAAAGCGCAGAAGATCATAGATGCTTTGTGGGAGAAGTCGGCTGATACCGTCATTCCCTACCACTTTTACAACCGTTCCTGCAGGGACCGGCTGATCAAATCCAATGGTCAATTTGTTTTCATCTAAATAATGGAAAGCAAAGGTTACTTTTGGATGTGGATTTTCAGGTGAAACGGTCACCTTTTTCACCAGCTCTGTTCCCCAATCATAATGGTAATCAGATAGGGTGATCTTGGCTGTATAAGTACCAAAAGGCAAGTCTGGGAAGGTACCACCATTGTAGGAAGCATTGAACTCTCCTTCCACTACACGTCCTTGGTCGTCCACCACTTGGTAACGAACGACGGATGGATAATAAGAAATGACTTCTCCACTGCTATCTGTGAAGACGACTTCTAAGGTACCCTTTTCAGCCTTCGGTTTTTCAGACTCTGTCTCACTTGGTTGTTCATCTGAACCGGTTTCATTCGTCGGAGTCGTTTCCTCTACTTTCTTTCCTTCAATGTCCATCTCAGTAGTATTGTAGACCTTATCCCAGATGGTATAGCGAACAGTAGAAGGGTCCACCCCTTCTGGAAGAAGATAGCTACCGTCCTCTTGGGGTTCCAAGGCCACTGTTTCCCCGTCCTTGACATAGGACAGATAAGTCCCTGCTAAGCCACTACCGGTTTCAAGTACCTTACCTGGGCGGAAAATCCGTGTTGCTGGATCGTACTGAGCACTTCCAGACTCGATGCTTGGAGCCGTATTGTCAATCTTAACCTTGAAGTTAAGCTCTTGTTGCTTGGCACCTGAAGCAGTTGGACGGTAGGTGATCACAAATTGGTATTCCCCATCTGGTAATTGCTTGCCGTCTTTGTCCAAGCCTTCCCAAGAGATTTCATAAAACTCTTCACTGCGATTCCCAATCCGGTAACTCCAGTCCGTCTTACGGTGGACTTCATTTCCAACCTCGTAAATTGGATTAGCACGAGTTGTGTCCTCCTTCTTGTAGACTGATAGGTGGACATTTTCAACATTGCGAAGCATGACGGCTTTTACCTTGACACTATCAAAGCTGGAATCGTTGTTCGGAGAGAAGTAGAGTTGATCCCCGTCAAAGCGATCCCCATCCTGACCAAGAGTTTTGGCTACGGATTCTCCATTTTCATAGACATAACTGATCAAAGAAGTAAAGTGATTATCTGGATGACGCTCTGGAGTTTCTGGGACTTTTTCATCTGGATAATCGGTCTTGTCCTTGTAGTAGTAAAACGGCTTGTCGCTACCTGTATATTCGTAGATAGGCTTTTCAATGCCACGTAGATTTTGGTAATCCCCATGGAAACCAACATAAGGGAGGCTGACCAGATGTTTTTGACTGCTGGCATCTTTAACCAGTACAAAACCTTCTAAGAAATAACCATTTGGCATTTGCTTGCTGAGCTCTTCCTTGTACTTGCTTGCATCAACTGCTACGTGGATGGTCCGCTGACCATTGGCTGGGATAGTCACCGTTTCCTTACCGTCTAAAGTTTCTAATAGACGAGGATGGAGGGTGAATTTGCCATCTTGAACTTGATCTGTCTGAAGAGTGGTTTCATATCGGACAGACTTATCTTGATTGGAAAGATTGTGGATGGTCACATCAAATTCAAAGGTATCTGTGACATTGCCAAGTGTCAGGCTACTTTTAGCATCTTTTGCTGTCACATAGAGGTCTCCTAGAGCTGCTGCTGTGACGTCCATGACCCCCGCTCCTTGCTGACGAACAGAGGAATAGGCATGCGTTTCCTCATCTACATGAGGGATCGCTGTACTCATAGTCATTTGTTTGACTAGAACCTGTAGTTGTTCTGGGCTAAGATGAGGGAAGCGCTCCTTCAAGGCTTGTTTCACCAGTGCAGTGGCTCCCGCAGCATGAGGAGAGGCCATGCTGGTTCCCCTATCCATATAGTATTCTCCATTATTAACAGATGAGTAGATCATTCCTCCTGGAAGGGTGACATCCGGTTTGAGATCCCCATCCGCTGATAGCCCCCAAGATGAGAAGTCAGATAGTTGATTGGCTACATCGTAAGGCACACGTTTGAATTTATTGGCAATATGGAGCTGGTAATCATTGGCATGTTGAGCCAAAACAAGTCCAGCAGCGTGGCCAATAACCCCAACTGGGAATCGTTCTCCGAGCCCTTCTAAATCAAAGCCTACAGGATTATTTCCCTGTTCCTCTGTTTGGTAAAAGATCACACCTGTAGCACCAGCTCTTTTGAGCTCTTTGACCTTGTCCACATCCGAAACTTCGCCACCTCGCTCAGTAAGAACTAAGCGCCCATTGATACTATCTGCTTGGTAGTGGTCGACCCCTCCCTTGTCCACATGGAGATAGCTTTGAGGGATGGTCGTGCGAAAAGCGTCGCGTTCTACAAAGGAATGCATCGGAATCTTGCCATCTGGGAAGTCCACGGAACCTTTTAACGCATCTACGGTCAGGCTTGCTTCTGTCGACTCATGCTTGGTGAGACTATTAATAGACGCGACTGAGATGACATTTGGATTGACAGATGGCGTCCCTGTCATTCCATAATCTGGTGTGGTGGCCAGTGGTTTGCTGTGCCAGAAGCCATTGGTCGCCATATTGGTAGAGGCAACTGTAATGGTTACCCCCGCCTTTCTTGCTGTATCAAAGGCCTGGCGGGTGATCTCTCCAACATCATAAACAGAACCTGATGCTGTTCCCAAACTCATATTGATGGAATCCGCCCCTAATTTGACCGCATCTTCTACCGCCTTAGTGTAGATGAAATTTTGAACTTGACCGCCCTTGGTATCTGAGAAAACACGTAGAAACATCAGTTGGGCTTCTGGAGCAACACCACGGATAATTTCACCATTTGGAGAGGGTTGAGAGGCGTTTCCCACAGCAGTTCCTGCTACGTGAGCCCCGTGTGAAATTGGATCGTCTTCTTTGACATTGTCATCCATATCACTGTAGTTATGAATGTAGACAATTTTATTGTTGTACCATTTACCGTAAGTGATCCCCGCTTTTTTCTTAGCCTCTTCAATTTCCGCCTCACTCTTGTACTTGGCCTTACTGATATCTGTTAGACGGAAAACATCATGGGCAGGGTCCACACCGGAATCAATGATCGCAACTACCTGCCCTTGACCCTTGATTCCCTTATCCCAGAGTGGTTGTAAATTGATCAGACTATTTTCTTCACTGACCTTGGTCCTAGTTGAAGTCGGTGATGCAGGTGCGGGCTGTGTTTCCGCCACTCTGGTCCGACCAAGTGGAGCATAATCTACAGCATCCACACGCGCTAGTCCCCGAATCTTTTTAGCATCTCCATAAGTCGTCTCTAGAGCCAAGCCATTAAAAAGCAGATTAAAGTCATACAATTTTTTGAATTGAATGGATTGCTTTTCGAGCTCTTTCAAAAACTGTTCATGATCCTGATTGGTTTTTTCAATGCGAGTCTCTTTTGAAGTCGGAGATACCCCTCCAATCCCATCAGAAAGCTTTTCTTTCAAGCGAACCAGGATCTCAACTGGGCTTGTTTCTTCTAAATTTTCCTTTACTGGTTCAATAGGGGTCGTAATTGGAGCAGCAACCCCATTTTCGTTTGGTGCTTCCGCAACTGAAGGTGAAGCCTTCTCTGCCTTTACTTGATTTGTAGTCGAACTGCTTGTATCGATTGAAGATGAAGGTAGAGACTGATTTGTCTTTTCCTTACTCTCAATCTCAGCTGTAGCAAGTTTTTTAGAGGCAGTATCTTCTATAACTGAAGTGGACATACTGTCCTTAGTAGCTGGAATCGGTTCTGCTGTTTTCTCATCTGTTGCTGCGGTTTCTGGCACCACTACAGATGGCTCTACGACAGAGGGTGTTGGTACGATCGTATCAGCTGAAACGGCTGAACCCATTAGAAAGGTACCAATCAAAACAGAAGCGACTCCAATTGCGTATTTACGAATGGAAAAACGCTGTTGTCGATGAAATTCCATAAAAACTCCTTTTTACACACTAGGTTAAGGTAGCTTCACACTACCTTAACCCTTATTTTATTCTTGCAACTAAACCAATAGAAGATTATCCTTGATCTGGACGATTTTTCTTCAAGCGGATAGCACCAAAAGTGAGAAGAAGAACCATCAAACCTACCATCCCTGTTTGTTCATTTTCTTGTCCTGTATTAGGAAGAGAAGGTGATGATTGACTTGAGACCTCTTTAGTCGATGGATCCATTTCTGATACTCTTTCAAGATTTTTCTGGAACATTGGACGGATATCTGTCTGTTTCGCGACTATTGGATGCGTATCGGTTACATCCGGTTGTTTTCCTTTTTCACCTTCTTGCGTCGTCGTTGACGGTTGAGGAGATGGAATAGGTGAAGATGGGATAATTGGATCTTCTACCTGATCATCTGAAACTTCGACAAAACTAGTTAAGTAGCGATTAATGCGCTCACCTACTGTATAGAAGAAATCATTCTCTACTGCGCGATATCCTTTTGGCAAATCAATATGGATCTGATAATCTCCATTAACAAGAATCTTTTCAAAGGTCTTTGGTTCGTAAAGGGTTTGATCCAACTCCACTTTTTGCCCCGTCCTTTTATCAATGGCAAAGACACGGGTTCCGCTTGGAAGCTCTTTATCAAAGACAAGATCAAAGCGATTTTTATCAATATAATGATAGACAAATTTGACCACACCTTCTGGATGCTCTTTGCTCAATTCCACCGTTACCGTTGTTGGAGATACCCAAGAGTAGTTTTGGTCTTGACCGACGACTTTTACAGTATAGGTTCCAAATGGAAGAGTTGGTAATGGATCTTCATAATAAATATTAAATTCCTTATCAACCCGATTTCCTCGACTATCAAATACTTGGTAACGCATCATTTCTGGATATTGATTGGTCGCTTCTCCTTTTTCATTGACAATTTGTACCTCTAAGCGTCCCACTGTGGCTTCACTAGTTTCATGTGTCGGACTTGCTTCCTCTGTTCCAGTATTTTCTGTCGTCACCTCGTCTGAAACGGTCTTTCCATCCAGAGTCATGGTATTGGTATTATTAACCCGGTCCCAAATATAGAAGCGTACTGTTTCTAGATCCACTCCGTCAGGGATAAGATAGGTTCCATCTTCGTTTGGAGTGATTTCTACTTCCTGACCATCTTGTTGGTAGGAGAGGTATTTACCAGCTAGCCCACTACCCGTTTCAACAATCTCACCTGGCTTAAAGAGGCGGGTTGTTGGATCATACAGATCCTTGGTGTTAGCTAATTGTGGCACTTGCTTATCGACCTTGACCTTTAAGACAATCTCTTGAGGTTTGGCACCAGGTGTGCTTGGACGATAAGTGACTACATATTGATAGTCCCCATCTGGCACAAGCTGATTGTTTTTATCTTTTCCACTCCAACGTGTCGCATACAGAATCTTACTACGATCATTGATTCGCCAGCCATAATCTGATTTCTTCTGGCTCTCATTGCCTTTTTCAAAAATTGGATGTTCTCTCTTGACGTCATCCGCACGATAAACAGACAGATGAATATTGTCCACATTTCTTAAGACCACTGCATTGAGCTTAACACTATCATAGGAACCATCCCCATTCGGCGAGAATACGAGACTATTTCCATCATAGTGCCCTTCTTTTTCTCCCAAGACAACTTGTACTTTTTTGCCCCCTCTCCAAATAGAGCTGACTAAGGCAGTAAAGTGATCCCCTGGGTCTTTTTCGGGGTGCTCCGCTTTTTCATTTGCGTAATAATAGAATGGTTTTTCATCCCCAGTGAAGGCATAGATGGGTTTTTCAATTCCTGGTAAATCTTGATAGTTCCCTTTAAAACCAATATATGGAAGACTCACTAGGTCTTTCTTAGTTTTGGCATCTTTAAAGAAGACAAAACCTTCTAAAAAGTAACCGTTTTTCATTTGATTCGTGAGCTCACTTGTATAGTTACTGGTATTCACAGAAATCGGAACCGTCACACTTCCCATAGCAGGAACATGAATGGTTTTTTCTCCTTCTTGATCCAGTAGTTGACGCATCTTCAAGGTAATACGTCCATTCTCCACTTGATCGGTATTGACGACCGTATGGTAAGTGAATTCTTTTGCTTCTGAACTAAGATTATGTACAGTGACATCAAACGTGAAAGAATCTTTAACATTTCCAAGGGTCAGACTGCTATTTGCTCCTTTTCCACCTGTTACAAAGACATCGCCAAAAGCTGCAGCTGCAGCATCCATAAGACCAGATCCTTGTTGACGAACCGAGGAGTAACTGTTGCTTTCCTGATCAAAATGAGGTTTGGCTGTACTCATGACTAATTGTCGCAAAAGCGTATGGATTTGCTCTGGGCTATAATTTGGGAATCGTTGTTCTAAAGCTTGCTTAATCAAGGCTGTCGCCCCTGCCGCATGTGGTGTCGCCATACTCGTACCTGCATCCAAGTCGTACGAACCATCTGGGATAGCAGAGTAAACATTTCCACCTGGCAAGGTAACATCAGGCTTCAACATTCCTTCAGCGGTTAATCCCCAGCCTGTAAAGTAGAGCATCTTATTCGCTTCACTATAGGGTACTTTCTTAACTTCTTGATGGAAAGCGATCGTATATTCCCCAGCATGTGTAGCTAGCTCTTTCCCGATAGAATGACCAAGTACACTAACAGGATAGAAAGATCCCCAATACCCCATGGAAAGATTTTGAAGGGTATCTCCTTGTTCTTCATTTTGATAAACAAGGACCCCTTTTGCTCCAGCTTGTCTGAGGGCATTGACCTTATCTTCATCTGTTACATCGCCACCACTTTCAACCAGTGCAATTTGGCCTTTTACAGCAGCATTTCGATAAGTATCTTCTCCCCCCTTCGGTACATAAACATAAGACTGTGGTCCTTCTACTGGAAAGATCAAGCGATATACAGGAAGGTCAATCAGACCATTCTGGAATTCTTCCTTATTTTTTAGAGCTGGAACTTCTAAACTAATTTTTGTTTCATGTGTAATGCTATTATTGAAAGCACCAATCGCTAGAACTCCCTTTTCAACAGCTGGTTCATCCATTGTTCCAGTATCCGGTGCATCTGCTTTTGGCTTAGCCTGCCAGTATCCACTCACGGCATAATTCCCTGCTGCGGCATTAATGATAACACCTGATTTTCTTGCAAACTCAAAAGCTTGACGCGTCAACGGATTGGTATCAGCTTCTGCCCCATTGACACCCCCAAAACTCATATTGATAGTATCTGCCCCCAACTTCACAGCATCTTCTACAGCCTTTGCTACAATAAAACCTTGTTCAGTCATCCCTTTCTTATCTGAGAAGACCCGCATAAAGATGAGTTGTGCCTCTGGAGCTACCCCCTTAAGTAGTTCTCCTGTTGGCACTGGTTTTGTTGCATTTCCTACTGCAGAGCCCGCCACGTGGGTCCCGTGCGAACGCGGATCATCCTCCTTGATCTCATCATTCATATCCGAATAGTTATAAGCATAAATCACCTTATCGTTGTACCACTTACCATAAGTAATTCCGGCCTTCTTCATGGCCACTTCCATCTGCTCTTTCTTCTTGTATTTGGCTCTACTCTTATCCGTTAAACTAAAGAAATTATGATCATAGTCTAGGCCAGTATCTAGGACAGCAACCACGCTCCCTTGCCCCTTGATTCCCTTATCCCACAATGGTTGAAGATTAATCAATTCATTTTCATCACTTACCTTGGTTGGGACCAGGGTCGTCTGCTTCTTCGGAAGACTCTGGTTTTCTATAGTTGTAGAAAGAGGGGTAATCTCAACGTTTTCAACTCGAGCTATCTTGCGAATCTCCAAGGCATCCTTGTAATTCGTCTCCAAGACAAATCCATTAAAGACCAAATCAAAATCAGCTAATTTTTTATATTGAATTCCCTTTTCATCTAGCTCTTTTAAAACTGCCGTTTTGATTGGGAGATTATTCCGAATTTGGTCTGCAATACTTGGAGAAGTTGCTACATCCTGTTTTTTCGTCTCCAAACGTACCAAGGCCTGAACACGTGCTTGATCTGTTACAGTTTCCGAAACACCTTCTTTATTGGCTACTGAAGAGTGTTCTGCTGCTGTTTTCTCCAGTTCCTCTTTCTTTTCGACTCCCTCCTTTTCAGATTTAGGATTAGAAGCGGAATCTACATTCCCATTTGAATCTGCTGTTTCAGGAGATTTCTCAGGTGTTGGTTGCTCTTGCAAAAAAGTTTCCTTACTTGATTCTTCAGTTGGAAGAGCTTCCTCCGAATTTTTTTCCAAACCAGATAACGGTTGAACCTCTTCTTTCCCTTCTTGTGCTACAATTGCAGGTGGTTCTACCGTTCCCTCCTGTTCCTGCGCTAAAACAGCCGGACCAAAAAAAAGGCACCCGACTACCACTGATACTAAACCAACAGCATATTTACGGAAAGAAAATCGTTGTTGTCTGTCATTTCTCATAACCAGACCTCCTTGTTTGTTGTAAGCGTTTACTGCCCCTTCATTTTAGTCCTTCTTTTATGTAAAGTCAATGCGGTCTGTCAAAATCTAAAATAAGTATAATATTTAGTTTATTTCTGACAATTTTTCTTTATCAATAATGAAAGGAAGCGATTGGTTTTGAAGATGAAACCTTTTGGTAAAGACACCCCTCTCAATGAAAAACAAAAAGGAAGCCCTCTTAGAGAGGATGCTTCCTAGTTTTGATTAATTTTCTTCACGCTTTTTGCTAGCTACAAATCCTGCTAAAGCTAGTGAGGTCATGCCAAAGAGGCTCAGGACTGTTGAAGACAAATCTTCTTGACCTGTTTTTGGAAGACCAGTTGCTGGTGTAGCAGCTACTTCTGCTTGACCACCCGTATGATAAGTGACAGCGACTGGTTTGTTTGTTGCCACTTCTTTTGTTTCGCTTGCAGCTGGTTGAGCTGGAGTTACTGGGCTTTCAGGTTGAGGAGTTGGGGTAGCCGGAGTTACTGGGGCTACAGGATGGACTGGATTTTCAGGACTTACTGGAGAAACTGGCGTTGGTTGTGGAGTTGGTTGAGGTTCTGGAGTAGGTGTATCTTCTTCCACTTTTTCCACAAAGGTCTTATTGCCCAAGATTGAAGCAGACAACTTCTTCCCTGCCTTATTCACATCTTCGATGTATTGGATAAAGACTTCAGTATCTGGATTAATTGCACCGATCAATTTTGTATCACGGAAGACTGAGAATCCATCTCCGCCACCATACAAGAAGTCGTTGATAATCGCCTTGTAGGTCTTGTTACGATCAATTTCAGTTCCATCTGCCTTGTAAGCTTTCACGACCTTATAAGGATTTTCTTCCGTTGCATCGGCTGGTTTCGTATAGGTGTACTTGATCCCTGCCATTTGCAAGAAGTAAAGCTCTTTCTCATCATATTGTTGGTCCAAAGCTTTGTAGATTTGGTCCCCAGTGATTTCTACTACTTGGAGGATATTTCCAAATGGTTGCACTGCTTGAGCTGCACCCCAAGTGACTGTTCCGTCTGGTTTCACCACGAGGTCTGCACGGATTCCTCCATTATTGGTGAAGGCAAAGTCAACATCTGGATAACCTGATTTTTTGGCAATATCTAGTTGCGCTGCTGTGACCAAATCTCCAACAGCACTTTCTTTTTGCGCATTCAATTCACGGGTAATATTTTCAGCCTTGTCTGCTGTACCGATTTTTGCTTCTGTTACCTTTTTAACCGTCGCATTGGCATCATCGATGATCGCTTGAACCTTGGCATCTTTTGCTTTGCCTTTCGATGGATCTACCGCAATAATTTTTGCAGTTGGAGCTTTGACAAAGTCAGCTGTATCCGTATCTAGGACTCCACGGACATCCGAGTAAGCTTTCCCTTGAGACGTACCTTGAACGATCAAGGTATTTCCAACCATCCCGTTTGTATATTGGTGGTTGTGACCTGCAAAGACGATATCCACTGAGTTTTCAGGATAGATTTGGTTTAATTTTTTAATCATGTCTGCAGCAGGACCTTCTGCTACACCATTCTTACTAGTGGCAGCAACGTGGGCCAAGACAGCAATCGCATGAACTCCTTGGTCATTTAATTCACGCGCATATTTAGCAATCGATTCTGCTTCATCCAAAACACGGTATTGTTCATGATTTTTGCGCAAGACAAGATTTGGGAATTCTGTCGTAACAACCCCGATAAATCCGACCTTAACTGTCTTGTCATTGACTGGGATTTCTTTGATGGTATAAGGTTTCCAGTCAAATGGGATTTTGTTGGTATCTTTGTCAACCAAGTTGGCAATCACGACTTCTTGTTTAGAAGCTTCATGAGGATACTCATCGACGATCTTGTTGAATTGACCAGGTGTTGGGGCTTCTCCCTTCATGATCCGGTTGAATTCACCAAGTCCTTCGTCAAACTCGTGATTTCCAAGGGTTCCGTATTCAAAGTTCATTTCATTGAAGACTTTTACAGTTGGTTCATCTTGAAGGAGGGCAGAGTTGGCTGGACTAGCTCCGACCATATCTCCAGCTTGCACACGGATGCTGGCATTTGGTGTTCCGGCATTCTCTGTTTCAAAGTCTTTTTGCGAATCGTTCAAATAGGTTGCCAAAAGTGGGGCTGTTCCTGCGTTCTTCACAGTTTCGCCTTCTAAACGAGCTGTCCCTGTTTGTTCCAAGGCACCGTGGAAGTCATTGACGCCCATAAACTGTACGGGCAATTCGTCTGCAAAAACGCTATTGATCGCAAAAACACTAAGACCTGCAGCGACCGCTAGGATACTGCTTTTCAAGATAATTTTTTTCTTCATAGAATACTCCATTTTCTAATGTAGAACACTTCTCCAAAAAGGAGAACGCAGAACAGTTGATTTGCTGCAATCAGCTCTTCCATTTTACTATTTTTTCGGTTTTACTTCAATATTTTCCTAGAAACTCTTACAATTTTATTGGAAAGCGCTTGATTTCCGAACATCTATTTTCAGTCTCTTCCTTTTGTTACTTGCTGTTCCTCACAAAAGAGGCTGGGACAAAAGTCCTAGCCTCTCAATTGTTTTTGGATTGTCGAGCAAGACGCAGTGGTTGAGTGGGCTCTACTACGCTGATTTCATCAGTTTTTACAGCCCTACTCAACTGTGCGGAGGTGGGACGACGAAATCGAATTCTAACGAATTACCGATTTCTGTCCCACTCTCTTTTCTTATTTATTCACGTTTTCCCATTTCCAGTTTTGAACTTCTGGAATGTCATCTCCGTTTTCACGGATGTAGTCATGGTGGAAGGCGATTGTTTCATCCATCTTCGCTGCAAATGCGCTTGCTGCATCTCCAAGAGCTGCATTAGCTGCATCTTGTGCCAAGTGGAAGCGATCCAATTCAGACATCACACGCATATCAAATGGTGTGGTGATATCTCCGTTTTCACGGTAACCATGTACACGAAGGTTATGGTTGTGACGGTTGAAGAAGATATCACGGATCATGCCTTCATAACCATGGAAAGCAAAGATCACTGGTTTATCAGTAGTGAAGACTTTGTCGAACTCTTCATCTGAAAGTCCACGCGCATCAACGGATGGGTGACGCAATTTCAAGATATCTACCACATTGACAAAGCGGATCTTCAATTCTGGGAAGGCTTTGTGCAAGATTGTGATGGCTGCAAGAGCTTCAAGGTTTGGCTCTGTACCTGCAGCTGCAATGACAAGATCTGGCTCTTCATCTGCTGAAACAGTTGATGCCCAATCGATCACCTTGTATCCTTCACGAACCAATTCTTCCGCTTCAGCTGCTGAGTAGAATTGAGGACGCGGGTGTTTAGAAGAAACGATCAAGTTGATCACATCTTCTGCCTTGAAGGCTTGGTCCATCACTGCAAGCAAGCTATTGGTATCTGCTGGCAAGTACTCACGGATGTATTCAGGAGTTTTCTCAGCCAAGTGAGTCAAGATACCTGGATCTTGGTGAGTGTAGCCATTGTGGTCTTGTTGGAAAACAGTTGAAGTCGCAATCAAGTTCAAGGCTGGGTAGTTTTTACGCCATGTCGTGTGAGTCTTAGATTTACGTAACCATTTGAAGTGTTGAGTAATCATAGAGTCTACAACACGAAGGAATGATTCGTAAGATGCGAAGAATCCATGACGACCTGTCAAGACATATCCTTCAAGCATTCCTTCTGCTTGGTGTTCTGACAATTGAGAGTCAATCACACGTCCAGCAGGGCTCAAAGCTTCATCGTAGTCTGGTTTCATACGTCCTAACCATTGACGGCTTGTACGTGTGAAAACTTCTTGAAGACGGTTTGATTTGGTTTCATCTGGTCCAAAGATACGGAAGTTGTCTGGGTTCGCATCCACCAAGTCTGCCGCATACTTACCAAATTCAATCATATCTTGCGCCATGATAGCACCTGGTGTTTCAATCTTGAAGGCATGTTTCTTCCAATCAGCTGTGTTCATTGGTTTGATCACACCAGCATTTGTGATTGGGTTCATAGCCATGCGACGGTCACCTTTTGGTGCGATTTCAGCAATTTCAGGAAGTAATTTACCAGTTTCGTCAAACAACTCAGCTGGACGGTAAGATTCCAACCATGAAAGAAGGGCATCCACATGCTCCATGTGGTGAGCATCTACTGGGATTGGCACTTGGTGGGCACGGAAACCACCCTCGATTGGTGTTCCTTCCCAAGCTTTTGGTCCAGTCCAACCTTTAGGAATACGAGCAATCAAGACAGGGTATACTGGTTGAGTTGCTTCTTCAGCAGAACCTTTACGAGCTTCTGCTTGGACTTTCTTGATTTCTTCAATCGCTTCGTCCAATTTCTCTGCAAACAAAGCGTGAGCAGCCTCGTGGTCATCAGAAACAGCGGTTACGTTTGCAAAGATTGGTTTCCAACCAAGACCTTCAAAGAAGAGGGCCAATTCTTCGTCTGTTTTGCGTTCGAAGATCGTTGGGTTGTGGATCTTTCCTCCGTTGAGGTAGAAGATTGGAAGAACAGCACCATCGTTGACTGGGTTCAAGAAGGTATTTGACAACCATCCTGCCATCAATGGACCTGTTTCTCCTTCACCGTCACCGATCACTGTTGCAGCAATCACATCTGGATTATCCAATACAGCACCTGCAGCGTGAGAAAGGGCATAGCCAAGTTCTCCCCCTTCATGGATAGATCCTGGTGTTTCAGGCGCCGCGTGAGAAGCGATCCCTCCTGGGAATGAGAAGATCTTACACAAGTGTTTGAAACCTTCTTCGTTTTGAGGGATAGTTGGATTCAATTCAGTATATGAACCATCTAAGTAAGAGTTCGATACCATTACTTGTCCACCGTGACCTGGTCCTTCAATGTAGAACATATCCAAGTCGTATTTGTTGATGGTACGGTTCAAGTGAGCATAGATAAAGTTTTGCCCTGGTACAGTTCCCCAGTGCCCGATTGGGTGAGCCTTCAAGTCATTTTCAACGACTTCACGCTTCAACAATGGGTTATCTTTTAAGTACATTTGAGCAGCTGAAATGTAGTTGGCTGCACGCCACCAAGCATCTACTTTATCCAAGTATGCTTTGCTGTTATAATCGACAGTCATCTTGTCTCCTCGCAATTTCTAGACAGGTCTGTTGATCAACCTGTTCGTTTGATGAATAGTTTAAACACTCTGTTATCAAGATCAAACAGATGATATTGAAGAAAATATTCAATATTACTTCTATTCTATCAGGAATTTCCATTTTTGTACATCACAAAGTAAGAAAAATATTCTTTGATGATCAAATTTTTATTTTCCGATAAAGCATTCCCATTTACTGTGGAGATCTGATAGAAAAAAGACTTTGCTGATTTTTACAAACCAGCAAAGTCTCGACTGAAATGGAGTAGTTTAAATGACTTTTTGACCTTTCTTGTAGACATCTGTCACTAGATTTGTTGCAAAGAAATAGAAGAGATAATCTAGATTAGGTGCATCGTAAATCGTGATGTCGGCCTGTTTGCCAACATCGAAAGAGCCGATTGTTTTAGCACGATCAACTGAATAGGCCGCATTGATGGTCACCGCATTGAGAATTTCTACTGGAGTTAGGCGCATCATGAAGCAACCCAGATGCATGGCAAACTGGAGATTGGCTGTTGGACAAGACCCTGGGTTGCTATCTGTTGTCAGGGTGATGGCCATGCCAGCGTCCAACATCTTACGAGCCGGTGCATAGGTATCTTCCATGAGGCTGAAGGTTGTAGCTGGCAAAAGATTTCCAATCACTTTTGCTGCAGCTAATTTTTGAATGCCTTCATCGGTAATCACCATCAAGTGTTCTGCACTGGTGGATTGCAATTCAGCCGCTACGTCAACACCTCCAATAGACTCAATTTCATCCGCATGGATCCGTAACTTGAAGCCCATTTCCTTAGCTTTCGAAAGAAGATAGCGAGATTCATCTGCTGTAAAGACCCCTTTTTCACAGAAGATATCACAGAACTCAGCTAACTGTCCTTCTTTCACTTTCGGAAGCATTTGTTCCACAATGAGATCTAAATATTCTTGAGAACGGCCTTTGTACTCTGTAGGAATCGCATGGGCTGCCATAAAGGTAGATACCAAGTCTATTTGATGATCCCGATCCAGTGCAGCGACAACATCCAACTGGCGTTTTTCAGTTTCCCAATCCAAACCGTAACCGCTTTTCGCTTCAACGGTTGTCACCCCATGGCGCAACATGTAGTCCAACAGTCGTTTGGACTTGTCATAGAGGGTGTCAAAAGAAGCTTCCCGTGTCGCCCGAACGGTGCTTAGAATCCCTCCGCCTTGGGCGAGGATGTCTAAGTAAGAAACACCTGCTAATTTTTTAGCAAATTCATGCTCCCGACTGCCTCCATAGACCAAGTGGGTGTGGCAGTCAATCAGGCCAGGAGTCGCAACTTTTCCTTCACAGGATTTCACTTCCGTATGGTCATCGATCAGTTCAGGGTCTGGTTGACCTGTCCCAACTGCAAGAATCTTTCCATCTTTAATGGCGATATAAGCATCGGAAAGAATTTTTGCCTCTGCCATCTCCTTGCCATAGAGAGGATGACCCAGATCATTCGGACAAAACAATTGGTTAAAGTGGGTTAATAGGATATCAGCAGACATATGAAACATTCCTTTCTATTTCCATTGTTATTCATTTTACAATTCTACAGGAAAAGCGTCAAAAAAAAGTCAAAAAGTTTTTCCCTCATTTTTTTTTGCTTTATTAAAAATTATATTTTTTTTTGACTCTTTATTGACGTTTCTTCGATACAATAAAGAAAATATAAATTCACAGTCCAACTATAAGGAGGGTTCTGCTATGTCATTTATAGACGAGAAAGAAATTGCAGCTGCTATGTCTGTCAAACTTGACTTTGATGTCCTACCTGAAAAGGCGACTTTTCAAGAAGGCATCCGTCGTGCACCTGATAGAGGCTTCCGCTTAACGCAAGCTCAGACTGAAATTGCCCTTAAAAATGCTTTGCGTTACATTCCTAAAAAATTCCACCAAGAGTTGATCCCAGAATTTCTGGAAGAACTGAGAACTCGCGGTCGGATCTATGGCTATCGCTTCCGTCCAAAAGATCGGATCTACGGAAAACCAATCGATGAGTACAAAGGAAAATGCACAGCTGCTAAGGCTATGCAGGTCATGATTGACAACAACTTGAGCTTTGAAATTGCTCTTTATCCATATGAATTGGTCACTTATGGGGAAACAGGATCTGTCTGTGCCAACTGGATGCAGTACAACTTGATCAAGAAATACTTGGAAGTCATGACAGAAGACCAAACCTTGGTGGTTGAATCGGGTCACCCTCTTGGCCTCTTCAAATCGAAACCGGAAGCTCCTCGTGTCGTCATTACCAACGGTCTCTTGATCGGTGAGTATGACAACATGCACGACTGGGAAATCGCTGAAGAAATGGGCGTTACCAACTACGGTCAAATGACGGCTGGTGGCTGGATGTACATCGGACCTCAAGGGATCGTTCACGGTACCTTTAACACCCTTCTCAATGCTGGACGTCTTAAACTCGGTGTGGCTGATGATGGAGACTTAACTGGTAAGCTCTTTATTTCGTCTGGTCTCGGTGGGATGAGCGGTGCTCAAGGGAAAGCAGCTGAAATTGCAAAAGCGGTTGCCATTGTCGCTGAAGTCGACCGCTCTCGGATCGAAACGCGTCACTCTCAAGGCTGGATTAGTCAAGTGACCGACAGTGCGGAAGAAGCTGTGAAATTGGCTCAAGCAGCACTGGAAGCTGGTGAATCAACTTCGATTGCCTACCATGGTAATATCGTAGACTTGCTTGAATATGTCAATGAACACCAAGTGCACGTTCATCTCTTGTCTGACCAAACCTCTTGCCACAACGTCTATGATGGTGGCTATTGCCCAGTTGGTATAAGCTTTGAAGAACGGACACGTTTGTTGGCAGAAGACAAAGAAACCTTCCATCGTTTGGTCGATGAAACCTTGGCTCGTCACTTCGCAGTGATTAAAGATTTGACGGCTAAAGGCACCTACTTCTTCGACTATGGTAATGCCTTCATGAAATCCGTTTACGACTCAGGCATCAAGGAAATTTCTAAGAATGGTTTGGATGACAAAGACGGCTTCATTTGGCCATCTTATGTAGAAGATATCATGGGACCTATGCTCTTTGACTATGGTTATGGTCCATTCCGTTGGGTCTGCCTCAGCGGTAAACACGAAGACTTGATTGCAACTGACCATGCAGCGATGGAAGCGATCGATCCAACTCGTCGCTACCAAGACCGCGATAACTACAACTGGATTCGCGATGCTGAAAAGAACCAATTGGTGGTTGGTACCCAAGCTCGTATCCTCTATCAAGATTGTATGGGCCGTGTCAACATTGCTTTGAAATTCAATGAACTCATTCGCCAAGGCAAGATTGGACCAGTCATGATCGGACGTGACCACCACGACGTATCTGGTACAGATGCTCCATTCCGTGAAACATCCAATATCAAAGATGGATCGAATGTTACTTGTGATATGGCGGTTCAATGTTACGCCGGAAACGCTGCTCGCGGTATGAGTCTTGTTGCTCTCCACAATGGTGGTGGTACTGGTATCGGTAAAGCTATCAACGGAGGATTCGGTCTCGTTCTAGACGGTAGCCACCGGATCGACGAAATTATCAAATCTGCTATTTCATGGGATACCATGGGCGGGGTTGCTCGTCGGAACTGGGCACGGAACGATCATGCTATTGAAACAGCGATCGAATACAACCGTCTCCACGCAGGAACAGACCACATCACTATTCCTTATCTTGCAGACGAAGATTTGGTCAAAGAAGCTGTTCAAAAATTGTTTTAACATCAAAAAATAAAAATCTGAGAAAGGGGAGGAAAATGCAAAGACTTCTCCTCCCCACTTCTCCTATAAAAAGAGGTAATTATATGGCAAAAATTGTTGAGTGTATTCCAAACTTTTCTGAAGGACGCAATCAGGCTGTGATCGACGGATTGGTAGCCACAGCAAAAAGCATCCCAGGTGTCACATTATTAGACTACTCGTCTGATGCTAGCCACAACCGCAGCGTCTTTACACTCGTTGGGGATGAAGAAAGCATTCAAGAAGTAGCTTTCCAATTGGTGAAATATGCATCTGAAAATATCGATATGACCAAGCACGAAGGCGAACACCCTCGGATGGGGGCAACAGACGTTTGTCCATTCGTTCCGGTCAAAGATATCACTACAGCTGAATGCGTTGAAATCGCTAATAAAGTGGCCGAACGCATCAATCGCGAATTAGGTATTCCAATCTTCCTTTACGAAGATGCCGCAACTCGTCCAGAACGGAAAAACTTGGCTAAAGTGCGCAAAGGACAATTTGAAGGAATGCCAGAAAAATTGTTGGAAGAAGACTGGAAGCCAGACTACGGCGAACGCAAGATTCACCCAACTGCAGGGGTTACAGCCGTTGGTGTCCGTATGCCACTCGTTGCTTTCAATATTAACCTTGACACAGACGACCTAGAGATTGCCAATAAAATTTCTAAAATCATTCGTGGATCAAGCGGTGGATACAAATACTGTAAAGCGATCGGTGTCATGCTAGAAGATCGTAACATCGCCCAAGTCTCTATCAACATGGTCAACTTGGAACAATTCCCATTGTATCGTGTCGTTGAAACCGTTCGTTTCGAAGCACAACGCTACGGGGTTCGAATCATCGGAACAGAACTCATCGGACTTGCTCCAGCTAAAGCTTTGATCGACTCTGCTGAATACTACTTGCAATTAGAAGACTTTGACTACAGCAAACAAGTCTTGGAAAATCACTTGTTGGGTTAGAAAGGGGATCTATGAAACTAGTTGACTTAAGTATTACAGAGTTTGCCAAGGTCCTTGGTTCAGATGCCCCAGCTCCAGGTGGTGGTTCTGCTGCTGCCCTATCTGCTGCAAATGGGATTTCCCTTACAAAAATGGTCTGTGAACTGACCATTGGTAAGAAAAAATACGCTGAATTTGAAGACCACATCAAAGGGGTTCACGAAAAAAGTGCCCACCTCCAGGACCAATTACTAGAAGCCATTGACAAAGATACAGAAGCTTTCAACGTCGTATCAGCTGTCTTTGATCTTCCAAAAGAAACGGAAGAAGAGAAAGCCGCTCGTCGTGAAGCCATGCAACAAGCCTTGAAACAGGCAACTGAATCTCCTTTCTCTATGATGGAGCTCATCGTTGAGGCGCTTGAAACCACCAAAGAAGCTGTTGGCAAGTCCAACACCAATGCGGCGAGTGACCTAGGGGTGGCTGCTCTCAACCTTAAAGCTGGCCTTCAAGGGGCTTGGCTCAACGTCCTGATCAACATTTCAGGAATCAAGGACCAAGACTTTGTCCAAGAATACCACGGCAAGGGTCTCGAACTCCTCCAAGCAGGCTCTGATCTTGCAGACAACATTTACCAAACCATTTTAGAAAGTCTATCATAAACCTAACAAACAAAAAGAAAGAAGGGATTCTATGGTTTTATCGGATATTGAAATTGCCAATTCTGTCCAAATGAAGCCCATTACCGATATCGCTGCTGAACTTGGATTGACCGAAGATGACATTTCGCTCTACGGAAAATACAAGGCCAAAATTGATAGCAACCAACTGGAACAACTCAAGGATAAGGAAGATGGAAAGCTGATCCTCGTGACAGCCATCTCTCCGACACCTGCTGGAGAAGGAAAGACAACCACCTCTGTCGGCTTAGTCGATGCCCTCTCAGCTATTGGTGAAAAAGCCGTCATTGCTCTGCGCGAACCTTCTCTTGGCCCTGTCTTTGGGATCAAGGGTGGAGCTGCCGGTGGTGGATACGCCCAAGTGGTTCCAATGGAAGATATCAACCTTCACTTTACCGGAGACTTCCATGCCATTGGGATTGCCAATAACCTGCTTGCAGCTTTGATTGACAACCACATTCACCATGGAAATGAGTTGGGCATCGATTCTCGTCGGATTACCTGGAAACGGGTGGTCGACATGAACGACCGTCAACTCCGCCATATTGTCGATGGCCTTCAAGGAAAAACAAACGGGGTTCCTCGTGAAGATGGCTTTGACATCACAGTGGCTTCTGAAATCATGGCTATTCTCTGTCTCTCAGAAAATATCCTTGACCTCAAAGAACGCCTCGATCGCATCATTATTGGGTACAACTACCAAGGACAACCAGTCACAGCTAAAGACCTCAAGGCTGGAGGTGCTATGGCAGCCGTCCTCAAAGATGCCATCCATCCAAACTTGGTACAAACCTTAGAACATACTCCTGCTATCATCCACGGCGGACCATTTGCCAATATTGCTCATGGCTGTAACAGTGTGCTGGCTACTAAACTAGCTCTCAAATATGCAGACTATGTTGTGACAGAAGCTGGTTTTGGAGCAGACTTAGGTGCTGAAAAATTCATTGATATCAAGTGCCGCATTGCCGGACTCAAACCTTCTGCCGTAGTCCTCGTCGCAACCATCCGAGCCCTCAAGATGCATGGTGGAGTTGCCAAAGCGGACTTGGCTACTGAAAATGTCCAAGCCGTTATCGATGGTCTGCCAAACCTAGACAAACACTTGGCCAACATCCAAGAAGTCTATGGCCTACCTGTGGTCGTTGCCATTAACAAATTCCCACTGGATACAGAGGCAGAGCTAGAAGCTGTCTATGAATCTTGTAAGAAACGCAATGTAGATGTGGTTATTTCAGATGTCTGGGCACATGGTGGTGCTGGTGGACGCGACCTAGCTGAAAAAGTCATTCAACTGGCTCAAGAAGAAAACCACTTCTCTTATGTCTATGACCAAGAAGACAGCATCGAAACGAAATTGACCAAGATTGTTACAAAAGTCTATGGTGGTAAAGGAATTAGCTTAACACCAGCAGCCAAACGCGAACTTAAAGAATTGGAAGCTCTTGGCTTCTCAAACTACCCAATCTGTATGGCCAAAACGCAATACTCCTTCTCAGATGATGCCAAGAAAATGGGAGCACCAAAAGATTTTACTGTTAACATCAGCAATCTCAAGGTAGCTGCCGGAGCTGGCTTCATTGTAGTTCTCACGGGTACCATCATGACCATGCCTGGTCTACCAAAAGTACCTGCCAGTGAAAAGATTGATATCGATGCCCACGGCAATATCACTGGTCTCTTTTAAGAAAGAAGGCGTCCTATGGTGACTATCCTTCATCTTACCCCCGCAGATTATCAAATTTCTACCTGGTCCGGTGGCCAAACCACCCAACTCTTTCTCTCCCCAGAGGGAGGAAGTTATCCAGATCGGACTTTTGACTTCCGCCTCTCCACTGCAACGGTAGAGGTTGAAAAAAGTAACTTTACCGATCTCACTGGCTACCACCGAATCTTGATGCCCTTGAATGCCTCCATTCGACTCAACCATCAACAGAAAGAAGTGGTTTTGAACCCCTTTCAAAGCTACTTCTTTGATGGGGGAGATCCTGTATCTAGCCAAGGGACTTGTCAAGACTTTAATTTGATCTACAAACCTTCTTATCAGGGGCATATGAGTGCTGTATCCCCAAGAGAGAGTGTCAAAAGTCAGAGTCGCTATCAATTGATCTATGCTCTCTGTCCGCTAACACTAAAATGGGGAACAAATCATTCTCAAATCCTCCAAACTCACGAGCTCCTGGTGATCGAACAACCATCTCCCCTTCAAGAGATGACAATCACGTTTTTACCCCATCAGTCTGGGGAGCAACCGATTGCTATCTGGACTGGACTACAATAATGTTCACAAAGGAGAAACATTATGAACGGAGCACATAAACAGTCGATTGAGGAACAAGAAAAAGCGAAATTCAGCTTTAGTGGTGCCACTCTATACGGTATCAACGCCGTAATCGGATCTGGTATCTTCCTCCTCCCTCAAAAAATATATTCTGGCCTTGGACCAGCTTCTCTAGCTGTCATGTTCGGAGTAGCCATTCTCGTCATGCTACTATCAGCCTGTCTGGCTGAAACGGCTGGCTACTTCGATAAAAACGGTGGAGCCATGCAATACTCAAAAGCCGCTTTCGGAGACTTCGTTGGCTTTAACGTTGGGATTCTCGGTTGGGCCGTTACTGTTATCGCCTGGGCTGCCATGTTAGCCGGCTTTGCTAAGATCTTCATCATTACCTTCCCAGCATTTGAAGGCTACAACCTTCCGATCAGTATCGGTATGCTGATTCTCTTGAGTCTGATGAACATCGCCGGTCTGAAAACCTCTAAGATGTTCACTCTGACAGCTACTGTTGCAAAATTAATCCCCATTGTCCTCTTCTCGCTCTTTGCCATCTTCTTCATTTCTGGCGGGGTAAGCAAGGGCAACTTCACACCTTTCCTTCAATTGGAAAGTGGAACAAGTCTCTTCAGTTCTATTTCTAGTACAGCCGTCTACATCTTCTACGGTTTCATCGGATTTGAAACCATGTCTATCGTTGCAGGGGAAATGCGCAACCCTGAAAAGAACGTTCCCCGCGCTATTCTAGGTTCTATCAGTATTGTATCTGTTCTCTACATGTTGATCATCGCTGGAACAATCGCCATGCTTGGTGGTCGCATTATGCAAACCGGTGCACCGGTACAAGACGCATTTGTCGAAATGATTGGCCCTATCGGAGCTCCACTCGTTTCTTACGGAGCCCTCATTTCAATTGCCGGTCTAAACATTGGTGAATCCATCATGGTCCCTCGTTTTGGTGCCGCATTAGCAACTGAAAAACTCTTGCCAGAAGGGCTTGGAAAAACAAACTCTAAGAATGCCCCTGTCATTGCCATTATCATCTCTGGTATCTTCGCTTTCTTACTCTTGTTATCTGGCTCTTTCGAATCATTAGCAACCTTCAGTGTTGTCTTCCGTTTCTTCCAATACATTCCAACTGCTTTGGCAGCCATCAAACTCAGAAAAATGTACCCAGACAAAAAGGTTACCTTCCGAGTACCATTTGGTCCTGTTATCCCTGTTCTAGCTGTTGTGATCAGTATCTTGATGATCGCAGGGGACAACCTAATGAACTTTGTTTGGGGGGCCATCGGTCTCGTGATTGCAAGTGGACTTTACTTTGTTTTCCACGGCGATAAACTACATAAATCGAAAACCCTTCATCACTAATTTTCTTTACACAGTAGATGGGAACGTAGACGGGAGCGAAGCTCAGTTTTGCTCCCTAACCCATCTAAGACTCCACGAATGGCAAACCTGAGCCCTTTTCTCTAAGACTCTTCTCAAACTTCTTAAGATCAATAGACAATGGGCTCATGTTTGGTATTCAAACTGAAGTATACACATCTACTTCCCCAGAACAATTATTCATAATCGGAGGTTTTATATGACTCAATTGATTCATTTAGACGGCAATAGCTTAACACTCGAAGACGTCATCGCTGTAGCTCGCCATGGTGCCCAATGTGAGCTTGACGAACAAGCAAAAGAAGCTGTCGTCGCATCCCGTAAAATTGTCGATGATATCGTCCGTGAAAAACGAGTTGTCTATGGTGTGACCACTGGCTTTGGTTCCCTCTGTAATGTCAGCATCTCTCCAGAAGATACTGTTCAACTGCAAGAAAACCTGATTCGAACTCACTCATCTGGCTTCGGTGATCCACTTCCTGAAGATGCCGTTCGTGCCATCATGCTGATCCGTATTAACTCACTATTGAAAGGTTATTCTGGCATTCGTCTGTCAACCGTTGAAAAACTGTTAGAATTGCTCAACAAAGGAGTCACTCCTTATATCCCTGAAAAAGGCTCTCTCGGAGCTTCTGGAGACCTTGCTCCTCTTTCTCATATGGTTTTACCAATGTTGGGTCTTGGACGTGCCTATTACAAAGGAGAACTTCTCAGTGGTCAAGAAGCCCTAGATCGTGCTGGAATTGAAAAGATCCAATTGGCTGCCAAAGAAGGGCTTGCCTTGATCAACGGTACAACTGTTCTAACCGGTATCGGTGCTCTTGCGACATATGATGGTATCCAATTGCTCAAACTATCTGACATTGCCGGTGCTCTCTCAATGGAAGTCCACAATGGAATTACCAGTCCATTCGAAGAAGATCTTCATACCATCCGTCCTCAAAGTGGACAACTGGCAACTGCTCGCAATATCCGTAACCTCCTGGAAGGAAGCAAGAACACAACCGTTGCGACTCAACAACGGGTCCAAGATCCTTATACACTCCGCTGCATCCCTCAAATTCATGGAGCCAGCAAGGATTCTATTGCTTACGTAAAAGAAAAAGTTGAAATCGAAATCAACTCTGTCACAGATAACCCAATCATTACCAAAGAAGGACACGTCATCTCAGGAGGTAACTTCCACGGTGAACCAATGGCGCAACCATTTGACTTCCTAGGCATTGCCCTTTCTGAAATTGGGAACGTATCTGAACGTCGGGTGGAACGCTTGGTCAACAGCCAACTCAGTAAATTACCATCCTTCTTGGTCAAACACCCTGGACTCAACTCAGGCTTCATGATTACCCAGTATGCTTGTGCATCCCTTGCATCGGAAAATAAAATTTTGGCTCACCCTGCTAGTGTCGATTCTATTCCATCTTGTGAAAACCAAGAAGATTTCGTCAGCATGGGAACGACTGCCGCTCGTAAAGCAGCAGAAATTCTTAAAAACTCCCGTCGCATCGTTGCTACTGAAATCATGGCAGCTTGCCAAGCCTTGGATCTCAAGCCAGAAAATCATGAACTTGGTAAAGGTACAAAACCAGCTTATGAGCTGATTCGCCAAAAACTGAACTTCATTGAATTTGACAAAGATATCGAAATCTTTGAAGAACTTAATAAAGCATCTGCTGTTGTCGAAAGCGAAGAATTCTTAGCAACCATCGAAAAAGCAGTTGACTTAAGCATTCAATACTGATACAGTAAGGATAAAGCAAAACAGAGGCTGGCGATCTTCTCAGCCTCTGCATGCTTTCAGAAAAATAAGGGAGGCGACAAGCTTGCTCACAAACTACTATCCAATGACCTATAGCTACTACCAAGGTAGCATCGAGGACAATCCCTACACGGCCAAATGGGGAATGGTCACCAAATTTTTAGACCTAAACGACGAGACCCTCACTCCATTTGAGGGGATGACCTTTGGGATCATCGGCTTTAAGAGCGACAAAGGAGTCTATATCAACAACGGGCGCGTGGGAGCAGTCGAGGGCCCTACAGCCATCCGTTCTCAAATCGCTAAACTTCCATGGCACTGGGGAACCAATGTGACAGTGTATGATGTGGGAAATATTGACGGGCCTAACCATTCACTAGAAGAACTCCAAGAAAGTCTCTCACAAGCGATCCAGCGCATGTACCAATTAGGGATCCAACCCATTGTCCTAGGAGGCGGTCACGGAACTGCTTACGGCCACTATCTAGGGATTCAATCCAGTTTGGAAAAAGATGAACAACTGGCTGTGATCAATCTGGATGCCCACTTTGATTTGCGACCTTACGACCAAACCGGTCCCAATTCTGGAACAGGTTTTCGTCAAATGGCTGATCATGCGAAAGAAAAAGGTCAGGACTTCCCTTACCTCATCCTGGGGATCCAAGAGCACAATAATAACCTCTTCCTCTTTAATTACGTTGCTAAAACACCAAGCATTGATTTTTTAACTGGCCAAGATCTCTTCCAGATGAGCCACCAAGCCATTCTGGATCGAATCGATCAATTTTTAGAAAACCAAACCGCAATCTATCTGTCTATCGATATGGACTGCTTTGCGGTCGGTTCTGCTCCAGGTGTTAGCGCCATCCAATCACTTGGTGTCGATCCTAAACTAGCCCTCCTGCTTCTCCAACACATTGCTGCTAGTGGTAAGCTAATCGGATTTGATGTCGTGGAAGTTTCTCCTCCTCATGACATTGACAATCATACTTCAAATCTTGCTGCGACCTTTATCTTTTACTTGACCCAAATATTGGCGCAACAAAAACTGAACTAAGAAGATTTCTACACACATAAAAAGCATAGAAACACCCATTACTAGGGTATTTCTATGCTTTTTCTTCATTTTCAGACACAATGATCTTTGCCTGAAAAGAGGACAGGCCACTTAGCCTTCTCTTATGATTTAGGCAAGAGACACTACAGGTCTTTTAATTTCTTAAGAAACTGACGATCTCTGTAGGGATTCAAGTGTTGCTCTGCTACCTTCTTGTAGTAATTCTTATCTTCTTTCAAGAAGGTACTCAAGGCAGGAGCGAGCTCTTCTCCCTTCTCCTTTTGATCAGATAAGTAAGCTAATAGATAATGAACCATCCCCTTATCCCGTGAATTAGCAGATGGATTCATCGTCCTTTCTTTTCGAGCCAGATAATCCGCAACCTTCTCCTGATCCCCTTGCTGACAAGCAATCAAGGATTGGTAAAATTCGAGCAATTCTTCCTTCCAAGGGAAACGAACACTGGACAAAATCTTCTGAGCTCTGTCAAAACAGAGGCGAGCTTGGATCAAATCTCCCTTCCAATAATAGGCGATCCCAAGATCAATATCAAAGACGACACGGACGGAATCAACAGCTTGATCCCCCACTAAACGCAGAACCTCTTCTAAGTGGGTGACGGCTACTTGGAAATGACCTCTCACTTGCTCGATTTCAGCGAGGTAGGCCAAAGAAGCCGCAATTTGAATGGCATACTTAGCCTGCATGCTATTGGTCAAACTAAAGCAATCAATGGAGCGATACAGATGCCGGGTTGCCTGCTCCTCATCCCCAACCATCAGGTGATACAAGCCCTTCAAACGCAACTGGATCGCGATGACCTCATGATTATTAGCTTGGATGGCATCTTCCAAAGCTAAATCTGTATAATAGGCCATCTCAGATATATTTTCTGTTTGAATGCAATAATAAATAATTTGCCGATAACCCTCTAAGAGGAAGTCTAACTGTTTGAGTTCCCGCGCATAGGAGATGACTTTTTGGATATCATGAATCCCCTTTTGATACTCCCCACTCCGAATAAAATAGCGACCTTCTAGGTACAAGTAACGCAGTTGTAAATGCTTGTATTCTCTATCTCTTTGGTGCCTTGAAAAGAGGTTATCTAATTCTAGGCGTAGACGAGATAACTCCCCAAAAATGTCCAAACGGCTATTTGTACCATCTGATAGGATGCCCTCATCTGCCTTGGAATAAATCGGAAACAGTTCATGCTCCAGCTGAAGGATTTCTTCTAAATAGGTCAACTCAAACGATAAGGAACGCAAAAGATTTTGGGATTGCTTGTATTGGTAGGCAATTTCCTTATAAAGAAGAAGGTCCGTCGAATCTTCTAAGGTTTCTTCCAATTTTTGCGCAATTTGTTGGTGGAAGAGACGCCGTCTAGCTGGCGAGAGGAGATGGTAAAAGTACATGGCTACCAATTGCTTGCAAAATTGAACCAAGAGATCCTCCCCTTCTTCTACGATTGAGACGATCGCTCTTTCAGATAATGGCTCAACTAATTCTATCAAAACAGGAAGCTCTGTAGCCGTTAATTCCGCCAAGATAGACAGAGAAATTGGCTTATGAAAACAAGATAGGTAGTGTAGAAGAGCCTCTTCCTCGCTGCTCATATCCCCAAGCTCCTGAGTAAGATAAGCTTGAATGATATCCGGCAAGGGCTCTAAATTTTCATTTTCTTTCCACTCTTCGATATAGCTGGATAGTAAGAACGGACTGCCTTCACTCCATTCGACCATCTGCTCCATCACTGCCGGCTCTATCGCCCCCAGTTCCCCTTTCAAGAGAGCACGACTTTCACTTGGGGCAAAATTGGTCAACTCTAGTTGGGACAAGCGTTTCTCTACCTTCAAGCCCCCCAAGAAGTTGACGAAGGAAGCTGGCAGAGGCTCTTCCGCTGTGAAAATTAGTTGCCATTTCTCCTGGTTTCTTCTTTCCTCTAGTTGTTTCACTTTTTCTAGAGACACTGCATCGATCCACTGGGCGTTTTCAAGCAGGATCAGGAGCGGTTTTTCTTTGCTAAGGCTCTGAAGCTGATTCCATACCGAAATGAGATCATCCTCCTCTTCCAGAAGGGAAATCCCCATCTCATCCCCCAGTTTCTCTAGCGCTTGTCTGAGATCATTCCAGGCGCTTCCTTCATAGCGCTGACTAGTAGCTCTTCCTTCCACCTTGATAAAATTAAAACTGCGATTGGATATCAAGACCAACTGTCGCAAGAGACGTTTCTTACCTGTTCCAGATTGCCCCATCACGAGAAAAGGACCTACCGCTTCACCTGTCTCGACTAAGGAAAGGTATTCCTCGAGTTGCGAGAGTTCTTGTTTCCGACCAAAGAAAGAAAGTTCACGAATATTCAAGCGATTGGTCAGTTTATGAGTTCGTTTGGCTTCCAAAACGGAGTGATAAAGTTCCTCAATCGCTCGACTGGGACGCACACTGAGCTCGCGATCCAATAAATCGACTAGCTTATAATAGGTCTCGAAAAATTTTCCTAGCTGATGATGGAAGCTATAATACTCCATCAAGAGCTGGTAGTTTTTCTCTTCAAATTCATCCAGCTCTACCAAATGATGGAGCAAGAGTTCTATACTAGGATCTGCAAAACCGACCTGCTCAATTTTTTGATAGCAACTTTCGACATAGAGCTTCCTATAAGCATCTCGTTTGCGAGAAGCCCACTGATCAAAGTCTTCATCATCCTTGACATAGAAGCCCTCTAGAAAGTCTCCCTGATAGAGATCCAAGGTACTTAGTGGATCTCTTTCAAAGAGCTGAACATCCAGCGAAAGATTCAAGTCAGAATTAAGGGCCAAACTGCTCCGACTTGGCGAGACAATGATATCTCCTTCAAAGATTTTATTGGCTTGGTAAACCGTATTCCGTAAGTTTTTGCGAGCTACTTGGTTTTCCTTATCTCCCCAAAGAATACCGGCGATTTCATCTCGGTTGACCTGGCCCATGACTGCCAAGTAATAAAGCAAGGCTTCCATCTTCGAGAAAGAAAACCGAATAGTTTTCTGATTGAAAACAACCTTAGGGGGTCCAAATAACTTCAACTTCAGATTTTTCTTCATTGCAAGCGCCTCCAAAAACTTCATATTAATACTATAAAAAAAAAGTTGGCTTTTAGCAAGTAATTTATCCAAATAAAAAGAGACTGAGAACGATTCTTTCTCAATCTCTACACTTCCTACTAAAAGTGTTGATTAATTCACTTCAAAATTCGGTTGATGAGCAAATAAAGCCTTTGTTGCTTGGTAGACGTGGTAAGCGACATCTTCATTGTTCATGGTGTAAAGATGGACACCTGCCACATCTTGAGTAACCAAATCAACGATTTGATCGACTGCATAAGCCAAGCCAGCTGCGCGAAGAGACTTTGGATCATGCTCATACTTGTCTAGAATGGCTTTAAACTTCCGTGGGATATGAACATTTTCACAAGTTTTAAGGAGACGAAGGGCCTGATTGCGATTGAGAATCGGCATCACTCCTGCATGAATAGGAACATTGATCCCAGCCAAGGTACACTTATCTTGAAAATCATAGAAACGCTCATTGTCAAAGAAAAGTTGAGTGACCAAGCTAGAGCACCCTGCATCTACCTTCTTTTTAAGATTTTGAATATCTGAAATTTGGTTGGGCGAATCAGGATGTCCCTCAGGATAGCAGGCACCAATTACCTCAAAATGGGGCGCTTCTGTTTTGATAAATTCAATCAGATCCGTTGCATAACGAAAGTCTTTTAAAGGTTCCACACCAGGGATAATATCCCCACGCAGAGCCAAAATCCGATGAACCCCTACTTCATCTAACTCATGAAGAGTATCGGCCACTTTTTCCTTGCTCAAATAGACGGCTGGCAAGTGAGCAATCGTCGGAATAGACAATTCATTTTGAATGTAATTGGCTAAAGCAACCGTCGTCTCTTTGATATTGTATTTATTATTGCTAGCGGTCACACTAATAAAGTGAGGAGCTAGCTCCTGCATATTTGCCAAGGCACGTAAGAGTTTGGCATTGCCTACTTCAGGATTTGGAGGAAAAACTTCAAATGACAGAGACGGTGTGTGTTGTGACATATTCTATCCTTTTCTTTTGTTTCTTTGATCAAGAACTCTGAGCCACTAATTCTAGGATAAGGGAACGATTCGAAAACCCTCTACACGATGATAGAAGGTCCTCGAAACATTTCTTACAAGTGTTCACGCGCTTCTTTAGCGGCATTAACCAGTTTGATCAAGCTTTCTTTTGTTTCTTTAATTCCGCGAGTCTTCAAACCACAGTCAGGGTTGATCCAAACTTTGCCACTTGGTACTTTGGCCAAGATTGCTTCGATGGTGTGATCAATTTCACCGTCTTGTGGGACACGTGGTGAGTGGATATCGTAAACCCCAGGTCCAACTTCTGTTTGGAAGTTTTTCGCTTTCAACTCATCCAAGATTTCAAGGTTTGAACGGCTTGCCTCAAATGAGATAACGTCTGCATCCAAGTTGTCGATAGCAGGGATGATATCTGTAAATTCTGAGTAACACATGTGAGTGTGGATTTGTGTATCTGGCGCTACAGTTGAGTGTACCAAACGGAAGGCTGGAATCGCCCAGTCAAGGTAATCTTCGTACCAGTCGCTACGACGAAGTGGCAATTTCTCACGAAGAGCAGCCTCGTCGATTTGGATGATTTTCACGCCTGCAGCTTCAAGGTCAAGAACTTCATCCTTGATAGCAAGAGCGATTTGAAGAGTAGAATCCTTGATAGAGATATCTTCGCGTGGGAATGACCAGTTAAGAATGGTAACAGGTCCAGTCAACATCCCTTTAACAGGTTTGTCCGTACGACTTTGTGCGTAGCTAGACCATTTGACAGTGATTGGGTTAAGACGAGTCACATCACCCCAGATGATTGGTGGTTTCACCCCACGCATACCGTATGATTGTACCCAACCGTTTTTAGAGAAGAGGTAACCAGACAAGTTTTGACCGAAGTACTCAACCATATCGTTCCGCTCGAATTCACCGTGTACAAGTACGTCAAATCCAACTTCTTCTTGCCATTTGATCCATTCGTCGATCGTTTCAGCAAGGAAGGCATCGTATTCTTCTTGTGTCAATTCACCCTTACGGAAGGCCAAACGTTTGGCACGAACTTCCTTGGTTTGAGGGAATGAACCGATGGTAGTTGTTGGAAGCGCTGGAAGCTTGAAGGCTTCTTTTTGGATTTCTTCACGTTCTGCGAAAGCTGGCAAACGAGTATAGTCTGCTTCTGTCAAAGCTGCGATGCGAGCATGAAGTTCAGCATTTGCTCCGACACGTTCGGTTGCAAAGAGTTCTTTGTTGGCAGCAAGAGCTTCTGCTCCTTGACCATTGCGGATGGCATCCAAGTCACGCAATTCACCCAATTTTTCAACCGCAAAGGCGAAGTGGTTCAAAATAGCTGGTTCAAAATCTTCGTTAGCCGTTGTAAATGGCACATGAAGAAGGGAGCAAGAAGTCGTCAAGACAACCTTTTCAGCTGGAACTTGTTCAAGAATTGCAAGACTCTTCTCGTAGTTGTTACGCCAGATGTTTTTCCCATTCACAATACCAGCATAAAGGGTCTTATCAGCTGGGAAGCCACCTTTCACCAATTCAAGCGTTTTCTTCCCTTCAACAAAGTCAAGACCGATACCATCTACTGGCAAGTTTACAAGGTCATTGTAAACATCACGAACATCACCAAAGTAAGTTTGGATCAAGACTTCAAGACCTTTCTTGTCAGCCAAGAGTTTGTTGTAGAGGTTCAAGAAGAGAGTTTTTTCTTCAGCTGACAAATCTTTGACAAGAGCTGGCTCATCGAGTTGAATACGAGTCGCACCAAGCTCAGCCAATTTGGCAAAGACTTCTTGGTAAGCAGCAACCAGGCTGTCTACGAAGTCTTCAGCTTTCACACCATCTTCAAAGTCAGATAATTGAAGGAAAGTGAATGGACCAACCACAACCGGGCGAGTGTCAAGACCCAATTCTTTGGCTTCTTGGTACTCATCAAAAATCTTGTGACCAGCCAATTTAACGTCTGTTGTTTTTTCAAATTTTGGAACGATATAATGGTAGTTGGTATTGAACCATTTCTTCATCGGAAGGGCACGCACATCCCCTTTTTCACCTTGGTAACCACGCGCCAAAGCGAAGTAGCGTTCAAGGTCAGACAAGTCCAAGTTTTGAACCGATTCAGGAACCACGTTGAAAAGGAAGGCTGCATCTAGGAAGTTGTCATAATGTGAAAAGTCATTTGATGGGATTTCAGTGATGCCTTTTTCTTTGACAATATTCCAGTGTTTCGCACGCAATTCTTTTGCTGCGCCCAACAAATCTTCTGCCGTAATTTCGTTTCTAAAATATTTCTCAGTTGTAAATTTTAGTTCGCGGAATTCACCCAAACGAGGGAATCCGATAATTGTAGTTGACATGTTTTGTCCTCCAAAAATTCTAATTGACACTATCATATCAGAAGAAAGCCGTCTTGTATAATTGCTTTTACACGAATTTTGATATAGCCAAAAACTATAACACAGATTTAATGGGCCTTGAGACCAGAGATTAAAAGCAAAAACTAGGACTTCTTATAAAGATTTCCTATAGCCCAAGCGTTCCTGAACCATTTCTGAGCGGATTTTGAGCGGATTCCGCTAGAAGAACAGCCCCTAAAAAGCAAAGCAGGCCTTCTCTACTGAGAAAGACCTGTGCAAGCATAAACAAATTGCTTCTGTTTACAAATCTAAGAAATTCTATAAAAATGTATTCGTTAGAACGATTCTATCATCTAGTGAAACTTTCCGCCGTGAGAAAAGTGCTAGAAACACTATTGTTTCTAGCACTCGGAATTATTGAGACCTAAGGCTCAATAATTAGTCTTGGAACTTCGTAGAAGTTCGCTGACGTCCGTAACTCACCTAAGGAAAGTTTTTTAGATGACGTCGTTCCCAATCTGACAGGCCTTCTCTATCGAGAAAGACCTGCTTCTACGAGGAAGTAATTTCCCCTATTTTTTCATTTGCTTCATTAGGCTAATTTAACACAGAAGGCATCCCAAGGGGCCAACCTGCCTGATTCGAGGACTTGTTCTACTTTGGTATTGGCAATGAGAACCTCTTCAACCCCATTGACGAGCGGTAAGTCTTGCTCTTGACTGGAGAGATTGACAACCACCAAATAGGCGTGCTCTCCTTCTACCCGCTTGTAGGCAAAAACCTTGTCTGCTGCGTCCACCAATTCATAATCAGCTGTCACAAGCCAAGGGTACTCTTTTCGCAAAGCAATGAGGGCTTGGTAGGTATAGAAAATAGAGTCTGGATCTGCTAGGGCAGCCTCCACATTGATCTCTTTGTAGTTTGGGTTGACCGCAAGCCATGGATGACCTGTCGTAAAGCCAGCTTCTGCTTCATCATTCCACTGCATCGGTGTCCGGGCATTGTCCCGACCAATATGGCGGATTTGATCCATGATCACTTCGAGCGGCACGCCTTTTTCTAAGGCTTCATGAGCATAGTTGATCGACTCAATATCTTCTACGTCCTCAAGGCTCTTAAATGGATAATTGGTCATCCCGATTTCTTCCCCTTGATAGATATAAGGAGTTCCCTTCATCAAGTGAAGCAGAATCGCTAAAGCCTTGGCAGATTTGACACGATAGTCCCCATCATCCCCCCAAGTAGACACAATCCGTGGCAAATCGTGGTTGTTCCAAAAGAGGGAATTCCAGCCTTCCTCTTCTCCTAATTCCGTCTGCCACTTGGTGAAAATTTCCTTCAATTTAGGCACATCCAATTCCTTCGCGTAGTGCCACTTTGGTTGACCCGGTTGGTATTGAAGGCCGATGTGCTCAAATTGGAAAACCATGGACAATTCTTGATTTTTTGGATTGGAGTATTGCTTGGCAATCTCTGGAGTTGCTCCCCAAGTTTCTCCTACTGTAAGCAGATCCTTATCGCCAAAGGTCGCTTGATTCATTTCCTTCAAGTAAGGATGGAGCATGGGACCATTGCTGATGATTTCCTGATCTGGGATCTTACCGATCATATCGATCACATCCATACGGAAGCCACCAATTCCCTTGTCAATCCAGAAATTCATCATGTCATAGATCTGATGACGAAGCTCCTCATTTTCCCAGTTAAGGTCTGGTTGCTTCTTACTAAAGTTATGCAGGTAGTATTGGCCTGAAGCTTCATCGAACTCCCAAGCAGAGCCACTAAAAGCAGAAATAATGCCATTGGGCTCATCGCGCCAAATATAGAAATCCCGCTTTGGACTGTCTGGGTTTTCACGTGCCTCAATAAACCAAGCATGCTCATCAGAGGTATGGTTAACCACCAAGTCCATAATGATTTTGATCTTGCGTTTATGACCTTCTGCGATCAATTCTTCCATATCTTCCATGGTACCAAAGATGGAGGCAATATCCTCGTAATCCGAGATGTCATAGCCGTTATCATCCATGGGACTCTTGTAGACTGGTGAGAGCCAGATGGCTGTAATCCCAAGCTTTTCCAGATAGTCTAGCTTGCTCGTGATCCCCTTGAGATCCCCGATGCCATCGCCATTACTATCCTTGAAACTTTTTGGATAAACTTGGTAAATTACGGCATTATGCCACCATTTTTGTTCCATTTTTTCTTCTCCTTTATGATTGTGAAATCACTTTCATTATACAAAAATAGGGGTGAAATTGCAAGAATTTAAAAGTCTTCATTCTCTTCACTGGAATAAATCACTTCAAAGAGACGTTGGCGCAAGCCTTCCTCCAAAGGCGTGATGACCTTCATCAACTGTTTCCAATCCTTGGCTCTTGAACAAGCCGCAAATAATTCATTTTTCCTATCGTAGGCCAGGTTGGCAGATTTTAAGAGCTCAAACATCCGATCTTCTTTGGCAATCGGACGCGATTGCAGCTCACCCATCGCAATTTCCTGACTTTGATTGTCCACTATGATAGGGTCCGTCTCAAAGGTATGGAGCAAGAAACGGTGCTGTCTCTTTTCAGGAAGCAAGGCTAGATCACCTGTTAAATCCAACCTAATCTTTCTTTCATCCCAATCGACTGTTAGGCGGGTTTCAACCTTGCTAGCTCCTTCACCTTCGACGAGTACGAAGGAACGATTGTCACCTGGGAAGAGATGCCAGTCCAGCATTTCTGGAAGGTCCACTCCTGTCTGTGCTTGTGCATCCATAGGGATGATAGCTCCCGCACGTGCAAAGACTGGAATATCCTGGCTGGTCCTAAAGACCGTGAGCTTGCCTCTTCCTTCATACTTCCAATCATGGAAGAAATCATACCAAACGCCGTCTGGGAACCAAACGCTCACAGAAGCACTATGAAAGACCGGATCCAGCGCTTCGGTAATTGGCGCCACCATGAGTTCACTGCCAAAGAAATATTGATTCTTCGCTTCATAAACCTCTTCTTCATTTGGGTAGTGGTAATAGAGGGGTTGAACCAAGGGTAGCCCTTCTTCGTGCGTCGCAACATTCATGGTGTAGAGATAAGGCAGTAAGCTATGGCGCAGGCGCAAATACTGCTTCATCAAGCAACAGGTCTCAGACGAGTAAAACCACGGTTCCTTGCTGTTAAAGGCATTACAAGAACTATGGAGACGATTGATCGGGCTAAAGACCCCAAACTGCAACCAGCGAAGCGACAAGTCTTCATCATAGTAGCCCCGCATATGGCCACCGATATCATGACTCCACCAGGTGTAGCCGATATTGGAAGCTGTGCTGGTAAAATAGGGTTGAAAGGCTAGGGATTCCCAAGTCACAATAGTGTCCCCTGAAAAACCAATCGGATACCGATGGCTACCAGGACCCCCATATCGTGATAAGATGAGACCAGCTTGGCCTTTTCGGCAATTGTCTAGATAATGATAGTGATTTAACAACCAAAGGGGATCCATCTTGCCATGACTACCTTGCTGCCAATCAATCCACCAAAAGTCCACTCCTTGATCTTCCAAAGGATGGTGGACATCTTCGAAATAAGCTTCGCGAAAAGCTGGACTATAAAAATCAAAGCTAGCCGCTTCTTCTTTTTCCGCATCCAGTCCCAAGCGTTTTGCGACCATGGGATAAGCATCTTCGAAGGCGCGAATTCCATCTGCCGGATGGACATTTAAGGTCACCTTTAAACCACGCTCATGCAGGCCATTTAAGAAGGCAGCTGGATCAGGAATCAAATCCCGGTTCCAACTATAGCCAGTCCAACCACTTCCAAAGCGAGCAGGAATCGCCGTCTTGTGCCAGTCCATATCGATCACACTGACTGCAAGAGGCACCCCTTCTGCTTTGAACCGATCCATCAAATCTGTATACTCCTGACTGGTATAAGGCCAATAGCGACTCCACCAGTTTCCCAGAGCATAACGTGGCAAGAGTGGGGGCTGTCCTGTCAGATGGTAAAAATCTTTTAAGGCGCCTAGATAATCGCGCCCATAACCGAAGAAATACAGATCCACTTCTGGATAGGGCCGTGCTCTAAAACCGCTTTCGTCATCATACAAATAGGAAGCGGAATCGTCTAAAAGAGCATAACCGGCCTTGCTCAAGATCCCATCTTGCAACTCCATAGCCCCATCGACCTCGTCAAGCGTCCGACTGGTCCCCTTTAAGGTCTCCGGCTGATCTCCATAATGCCACCGGCTCCCATAGACTGCATACTGACCCTTGAGTTCGATAAAAAGCCGATCCGGGGCAAAAGGTCCCTTTTCAAAATGGAGGTGGAGATGCTCTGTATGAAGATCGAGAACAGCTTCTGTCTCTACGACCTCACAGGCAACAGGTCCAAAATCTCGATGTTGTACAACTTGCGTCTGACCATCTTCAAAAACACCATCTTCAGAGTATTCCAAGCGCACCAAAGATTCCGTTAATACGGATATCCGATAGTTTTCTCCCTCTATGACTGGTCCTGCCATTTGTCTGTCCTCCTCTTTTTATAGGGCATCTGACTCGCCCTCTTTTCATCTGCTTCGCTTCACTAGGTAAACGCTTACGATTTTACTATAGCACTCAAAAAAAGGCCTGTCAACACTTGACAGAGCCTTTCCTAAAATTTTATAAGATCAACTTCCCCAATTGATCAAGAGATACATAAGACTCGAGCCAAACATATCTGCCAAGGCATGCATGAGGAAAAATGGCAAGAGATTCTTGACGACCTTCTTGTACATGACGTAATAAAAGAGTCCATAAATGACGCCAATCACAAAGGCCCAGAGAAGCCCTTGATAGGTGTGGAAAGAAAAACGGATCAGGGTTGAAAAGGCCAGTGCCTTCCACTTGTTCTTCTCACTTACCGAAGTCATTAAGCCCAAAAAGAAAAATTCTTCATAAAATCCATTGAGCAAACCATAAGCAATTGCCATGGGACTCAAAGCCATGAACTTATGGAGGATCTGCATAGGATCGATAAAAGGCCAAAGACTCGGACTTAGGTAATTGTATTCACCCGAAACCGTTGAGATCACATCTCCAAAAAGTCCCATCGCTGCAAAGAGCAGGGGCACCCAGATCAAGGTGGACCACTTGAAGCGGATCGGCAATTGTTTAAAATCAAAGCGACGGAGCAGCAAGTAAAGAAGGGCTAGAGCCAGCAAGATCAATTGCAGGGTCATATTGCTGGAATAAGCAGCTCCTTCACTTGCAGTACTGCTACTGCTTGTGGCTACTGCAGTCTGCGCAACTGGCTGAAAACTGGCTAAAAACAGCTGGGTCGAGCGGACAATGAATTGCCCAAAGAGAATGACCGTCACAATGCCAATATCAAACCATTTGAGCTCTTTTAAGGGCTGTTTGGGTCGTATTCTGTTAAAAAATATCATCTTTCATCCTTCTATTCCCACAATGGAAGTATTTTTGTTTCTCTTACTTTAGCAATCAATGCTTAAAGAAGAGTTAACCTAGAGAAGAAAAAAACGACCTTTGGGCCGTTTCCATTACACTATTAGTCTAACAAGTCTTGGATTCTATCCAGATACTGGTTGTCTGTCACCGCCATCACGCGCACCCCTTCTGGCCAGATAAAGTCGGGAGCAATCTGAATATGAAGCGGTTGATCTTCCGCATCTCGATAACCAATAATGTTGAGATGGTACTCCTCTCTGACAGCCAAGTCCTGAAGGCTTTTTCCTACCCAGCTGGATGGGACCGTAAACTCGACTACTACCACTTCTTCATCCAACTGGAAAACTTCAATCCGGTGTTGGAAAAGAACCATTTTAGCGAGGGACATGCCTGCTTCTACCTCTGGCAGGATGACCAAATCAGCCCCAATCTTTTCCAGAATTTCTTTGGTCACTTCATTTTTGACCTTGGCAATGACGTGCTCGACACCTAGTGCCTTACAGTGCATGACAGCCAGCACACTGGACTCCAGGTTTTCACCCGTCGCAATGACGACTGTGTCACAGTTCCCAATATCTGCTGCATCCAAGAGGTCCAACTCCGTAATGTCTCCAACAATTCCAGTCGTAATCATGGATTCATATTGGTTGATCACATCTGCGTGATCATCAATCGCAACAATATCCACATCCTGATCCTGCAAGGTTTTCAGGACACTCTGTCCAAAAATTCCTAATCCTAAAATTCCAATGGTTCGATTTGCCATGAGTTTCTCCTATCCGATAATGATGTCTGCCTTGGCATACTGCAAGGTGTCTGCCTTCTTGGCCTTGTAATTGTTCAAGCTGACCATAAGGGTCAAGGGACCGATCCGTCCGATAAACATGAGCACCATGATAATGCCTAGTCCCGCTCCATTTAAGGTTGAGGTGACATTAGCCGTCACTCCGACTGTCGCTAGAGCCGACACCACCTCAAAGACCAGATAAATAAAGCGTTGGCCATCCGGGGTCACCAAACAGATTCCTAACAGACCCAGTAAGAAGGTCAACTGGAAAATCACCGCCGTCCCAAAGGAACGTTGAACAATGTCTGGTGAAATCGTTCGTTTTCCCAAGTTAGTATGCGGTAGCCCCAACAATTCCTTCCGAGCCAGAAGCAAGAGGACCAGGAAGGTGGTGATCTTCATCCCTCCTGCGGTACCACCCGGTGCTCCACCTAGGAACATCTGCAAGAGGTAGATGAAGAGCGTCACTGGCCGGACTGCTGTATAGTCTAAGGAGGCAAAACCAGCTGTCCGCATGCTGACCGTTTGGAAGAAGCTGACTAAAATTTTCTCTCCCAAGGGCAGGGAGCCAATCGTTGCAGGATTATCAAACTCTGTCAAGAGGCTGGTTACTGTCCCAAAGAGAAGGATAGCAGCTGTTAACCAGAGAACCACCTTGGTATGAAAGCGAAGAGTCCGGCGTTCCGATTGGTTGCGGGCCTTGGTGGCTAGGTCAAACCAGACCATAAAGCCCAAGCCCCCAGTAATGATCAGAGCAGACAAGGTCAGATTGACCAACCAATCGGTCTGGAAACTCATCATACTATCGCTCCCAAAATTATCAAAACCTGCATTACAAAAGGCCGAGACAGCAACAAAGATGGAGTTGAAAATCCCATGGCCCCAGCCAAAGCGAGGAATAAAGCGAATCATGAGGAGCAAGGCTCCCAGTCCTTCGATGGTAAAGGTGGTAATAAAGATGGAGCGGACAAAACGGGCCAAGCTCTGGTTATTGCTAAAGCTAAAGCTGTCTCGAATGGTCTGCCGGTCTTTGTAACTGAGCTTTTGACGGCTCTCCATAAAGAAGAGACCGATAAAGGTCAAAATCCCCAGGCCCCCAATCTGAATCAAGAGCATACAAATCAATTGCCCCCAGCCATTATAGGTCGAAGCAACCGACTGGGTAAAGAGTCCTGTCACACAGACCATGGAGACCGCGGTAAAAAGGTGGTCGATGTATCCTGCTGTTGAGCTTACTTGCTGGACAAAGGGCAAACTCAGTAAGAGCGATCCCAACAGGATAACCAAAGCAAAACTGAGAAAGATCCGCCTTGCCGGAGACAGGCGAGTCAATTTGGCCCGCCATTGTTTAAAAAATAGTTTGTCTAACATAGCTTCATTATATCATAAAAAGAGAAAAGGCTTATAAGTGGTGAACCATCTCTAGGCATAATTCTAAGGCCTTCTCAAAAGCTTCTGAGCCCCAGTCACGCTGGTCATAATGTTCCAGATCTGCTAGAGAATCTGCGGTAAATAGGAGCAAGCCCCAAACCGCCTCACGAAGCTGGGCCACTGCAGCAAGAGAGGCACATTCCATCTCCACCACACTACACCCTTCTTCGATGCGATAGGCCACCTTGTCAGGTGTCTCCCTATAAAAGCCATCGGTCGACCAGGTCATGACCTCTTGATAAGGAATGGACGCTTGTTTGAGAACTGCTTCAATAGCAGTCAGTGCGCGGCCGTCCACCTCTATATAACGCGAAGGCGCGACATAATGATAACTGGCTCCTTCATCTCGCAAGGCCTTGGTCGGGATTAAAAAAGCATTTTCTTCTATGTCCACCAAGACCCCGCAGCTACCGGCCGATATGATCTTCTTCACTCCATAGCCAATCAACCAATCCATGAATTGGGCGGCAGGGGCAGATCCAACTGGCGCCTGGGCCAAGCAGATCTCCTCTCCTTTGTACTCCATAACATAGACCGGATAGATCTTGGTAGCTGAGACAAAGCTAGCTACTTGTTTGGCTCCAACAGCTTCCGCAAAGCGATCAATCTCATCTTCCAAGAAAGCATACACACATTTTTCAGGTAGGTGCAGGTCTAACCCCTCATGGGTCGGCATAATGACTGCCTGTGGATTGTCATCAAACTCTAAAATGGGTATTTCATGTTTATGGATCATTCCTTCTCCTTTTTAACGGGTATTTCTTTAATGACACGGGCTGGATTTCCTCCAAGGACCACATTGTCTCCAAAGGATTTTGTGACCACTGCTCCTGCGCCAGCAACCACATTGTCACCCAGCGTGACACCAGGAAGGATGGTGACCCCTCCTCCTGCCCAGAAGTTATCTCCTATCGTAATCGGCGCCCCGTACTCGAGACCAGAATTGCGCTCGTCTGGATCCAGTGGGTGCAAGGGGGTCAAGAATTGGCAGTTAGGACCAATCATGGCATTCTTTCCAATCGTAATGGGACATACATCCAACATGGTCAAATTGTAATTGGCATAGAAATTTTCTCCCAGATGGATATTAACCCCATAATCTACAAGAACCTGGCGATTAAGATAGAGGTTTTCACCGGTTGAACCAAACCACTCTTTGATGATAGCTACCCCTTTTTTGGGATCCACCTCTTGGTTAAAGGCTTCTTGTTTCTCCCGAGAGGCTTGGGCCAAAGCCCGTAATTCAGGGTCAGCAGGTCTATAAAAATCACCCGCAATCATTTTTTCATATTCACTGGCCATAAGGAAACCTCCACGTTATTTTGACATATTATAGCAGAATTCCCCCTTTAAAACAAACGTCAGAATAAGGGTTTGCAAGAAAAAAGATCACAAACGCTTAAAAATAATTAAAAACACTTGCATTGGCTTAATAGATAATGTAAAATATAGGCAAGAACAGAAATAAGGAGCAAGCTCATGTATCAGGAACAGCGACTCGAAAAAATCCTAGAACTTTTAGAAGAGCGAAAACAACTATCGGCCAAAGAAATGGTCGACTACTTCAAGGTCTCAAAAGATACCATCCGTCGTGACTTCGCTCTCCTTAGCCAACGCCAGCTGGTTCGCAGGACACACGGTGGTCTCCTTCCCTTAAACAAAGAACCTGGCCCTTCTTATCTAGACCGCAGTCAAAAGGCCAACAAGGAAAAGACTGCCATGGCTCAAAAAGCCTTGCAATGGATCCAAAATGGCCAAGTGATCTTTCTCGATGCCTCTACCTCAATCACTTTGCTGGCAGGCCTGCTTGATGGAGATCTTACAGTCTATTCGCACTCCCTTGACAATGCTATCCAACTCAGTAGCCATTCCCAGGTTGACTTTCATCTTTTAGGAGGGAAATTCTACCCTAAAAACCGCTTCTACTATGACGCGAATCAAGCACAAATACTGGACAATCTTCGCTTTGATCTCGCTTTTTTTGGAGCGAGTAGCTTAGCCAATGGCGAAGTCACCTTTGAAGATGCTGAAGACGTTGCAGTCAAATCCCTCGTCTTTGAACGAGCTCGTACCAAGGTGCTGGTGGCAGAAAGCATCAAGTTCTCCCAAAATGCCAACTACTATCTCGCTCATCTCAAGCAATTTGACTATTGGATTACCGACCAAAAACCAAGCCCGGAAATCCTAAAACAAGTTGGCAACGAAACCACTATTCTTTACTAGGAGGTAATTTTATGTCTCACATCCGTCTCATCATCAGCGATATCGATGGCACCATCTTAAATGATCTACACCAGATCGATTCTGATTTACTGACTCTCATCCCAGATTTGAAACGCGAAGAGATTCCTTTCGTTCTGGCCTCTGCTCGTTCTCCCAAAGGGATGGCTCCTATTGCCAAAGAGCTCGGTATAGAAGACTGCCCCATGGCCTGCTACAACGGGGCCTTGATTCAAAAAGGCGAGCAGGTTCTGTTTGAGCATCCCTTAGACAAGAATGAAGCTCGTCAGTTTATCGACTGGGCCAACCAACACTTCCCTCAAGTTTCGATCAACCTCTATAGCGGAAAAGACTGGATGACCGATCATCTCGACCAATGGAGCCGAGAGGAAGCCCGGATTACAGGGGAAAAACCTCTTATTCTTCCCCTATTGGATCCTTTGCTGGATATGACAAAGCCCCTCCACAAATTGCTCTTAATTGGAGAAGCAGAAGAGATCCAAGCCCTCTATCGTGCTATTTCTGCCGATGACTTCCCTTCTACCGCCTTTTATCTCTCCAAAGCCAACTACCTAGAAGTTACTGCTAAGCACGTCTCTAAAGAGGATGCTCTGGTTGAACTCGCCAACCACTACCACTTGAGCTTAGAAGAAGTCCTCACCATGGGGGACAACTTCAATGACCTTCCTATGCTCAAAAAAGCAGGCATCGGTGTCGCTATGGGCAACGCTCCTCAAGAGGTGAAAGACGAAGCAGCAGTCGTGACAAAGGACAATAATGAAAACGGGGCTGGGCAAGCGGTTGAAACCTATGTGTTGATCTAGTCATCCGTTTAAAAAGGACGTCGAGTATAATACCCGACGTCCTTTTTGACGAATGTATAGCACTAAAACTACATCATTTTCATATAAATGCTATCCCAACAATGTCTGCAGAATTGGAACCACAATCACAAATAAGACTGTGCTGAGAGTGACCACATTCGTTGAAAACTCAACATCGCCTTTACCTTGATTGGCAAGGATAGGAAGAACTGCCAAGGCTGGTGTTGCTGATTGAATCATAAAGGTTCTAAATTCTGGTGCCACCATATTTGGAGAGAAGAACTTCAGAACCAAGAGCATGATGACAGGTGCAAGAATAAAACGACCAACCAGTGTGATAATGGTATCTTTATCAAAGCGAATCGTCTTAAGGCCTGCCTTAGCTAGGACGATACCGATATAGACAAGAGATAAGGGCGTTGTTAAACTACCAATATAAGTCAAGGTGCTTTCTGCAAAACTTGGAACAGGAATACGCAACACCAAAAAGACGAGGGCTACGAGAAAACCTAATAAAGGAGCTGGGAAAAGCTTCTTCCAATTAAATTTTTGAGCCTGTTTTGAAGCCCCTTCTTTACTATCAGAAGTCATCAGATAGACACCTAATGTCCAAGTAGATACTGTATTTGTAATATAATACACTAAGAAATAAGGAAGGGCTTGATTTCCAAACAGAGCGATATTTAAAGGCAAACCAATAAATATGGTATTGGCATTGACAAAGGTATTAATCATGGTTCCTCGGCGTCCTGGGCGCACTCTAAAAACTTTCACCGCGATAAAGGCCGCTAGGTAACCAAGAATGAAGGCGATAAACGTATAGAGCAAACCGCCAGACAAGCTAATCAGCTTATCTAAAGTTAAATATTTAAGAACAGAGGTGAAAATTGCAACGGGCATGGCCACATTCATAATCAGTTTAGATAAGTCATTTCCAAAACTCTCTTGAAACCAACCTCGGACTTGCAAGAAATAACCAAGAATGATGATGACGATAATGGGTACAATACTCTGAATTGACGTTAAAAAGATTTCCATAGTCTCCCTTTCTATCTAACAGGACATACAAGAAAAGGTGTACAAGGCATCCAGTCGCACTCGTACACCTCCATTAAATTTACTTATTTATATTCTGGATACCATTTCAAATCACGTACCGCTTTAGCCATATCTGTTTCTTGAGCACGCGCAAGACCTTGTTCTTGCGCTTTTTTAGCAACTGCTTCTGCTACTTTGATAGAAACATCAGCTACATACTTGAATGGAGGTAAGACTGGTGCTCCTGGTTCGCCTGGATTGACAATCCCACTCAATGAATGTGCGGCTGCTCCAATCATTTCATCCGTCAAAAGACTCGCTTCAGAAGCCAGCATACCAAGTCCAAGACCTGGGTAAATCAGGGCATTATTCGCTTGACCAATCACGTAGTCCACACCTTTATAGGAAACTGTACCAGCTGGAATTCCTGTTGCAACAAATGCTTTTCCGTCTGACCATTCGATCAAATCTTTGGCACTTGCCTCAGCTAGTTTGGTCGGGTTTGACAATGGGAAAATGATAGGACGTTCAGTGTTTTCACACATAGCTTCTACAATTTCTTTTGTGAAAGTATTCGGCTGAGTTGAAGTTCCCACAAGAATGGTTGGTTTAACCGTCTTCACTACTTCAAGAAGGTCCGTCAACTGATCTGCATTGGCAAAATCAGAACGTTTCTTAGCAAATGGTTTTTGTTGCGGCGTTAAGTCATCCATATCATCAAAAAGGAGACCTTGTTTGTCGACCATAAAGAAGCGTTTATAAGCTTCTTCTTCAGGTAGACCTTCACTAACCATTTCACGAAGGACACGAGAAGCAATCCCTGCACCAGCAGTCCCACCACCATAGCAGAGATAAACTTGATCCGTTAATTTTTCACCTGTAATATCCAATGCCCCAAAGATCCCACCTAGGGTAACAATACCAGTTCCTTGGATATCATCGTTAAAGGTTGGGATTTGCTTCCGGTATTTTTCAAGGATGTTAGCAGCATTTAAGCGACCAAAATCTTCCCAGTGCAGATAGAGTTTAGGGAAGAGGCGTTCTGCAGTTTGAACAAATTGATCGATAAAATCATAATAACGATCTCCACGCACACGTTCGTGACGATTTCCTAAGTAATTAGGATTGTTACGCAATTCTTCACGGTTGGTACCTGCATCAATGACCAAAGGAAGCACCGTTGAAGGATCGATTCCTGCAGCTCCAGTATAGACCATCAATTTCCCAACAGAAATATCAACACCATTTGTACCCCAGTCACCAATACCGAGAATACCTTCTGCATCTGTCACAACAATAAGACGAATTTCACGGTCCCCTGCTGCATTTTTCAAAGTTGCTTCGATATTTTCAGGATGATTGATATCAAGATATGCGGCATATTGTGGATCTACAAAGAGATCGCTATACCCTTCAATGGTATCAGCAATGGTTGGGTCATAGACAATGGGATTAAATTCTTCCAAATGTTGAGCAAATAGGTAGTAAAATAGAGTACGATTTGTATTAAAAATTTCCATTAGGAACAAACGTTTTTCCAAATCATTAACCTTTGTTTGCATTTGCGCATAAGTTTGCGCTGCTTGTTCTTCAATGGTTTGAACGTAAGGTGGTAGGAGGCCAATGAGACCTAGTTGCTTACGTTCCTCTAAAGTAAAGGCAGTTCCCTTGTTAAGGAAAGGGTTGTTTAAAATATCATGTGCAGTCATCATGTGACCTCCTTATTTATTTTATTCTATTATAACACTTATTTTCTTTAAATGACACTTTGTTATGTATATGATACAATATGAATGAATCAGGCAATGAATGTTCAGGCGATGCAACCGAAAATGATGCGATTTCAAAAGATAACAAAATAATAGGTTTATCCATCACTTCCTAGATAGTCACGGTCATCTCTTAAAAAAGCCTGTTCCTTTCCACCTTTTAGAAGGTTATTCTCATCAAAAGATCCACTGTTTTCAGGTACTCTTTTTTCCACTTATGATGATCAATACCTATAAAAACCATAGATAATAAATCTAAAATATGTTTGTTATAAAATACTTTGTTTTGTTTAAGGTGTTATTTTTGTCATTTAAAACTTGTATTCTGGTTACATGAAAACAAAACATTATTTACAACGGTATATAGCGCAAAAGGTCAAATATTTGCGAAAAAAACAAAACATGAGTCAAGAGGAGCTATCGGAACGGGCAGATCTTGGATTAAAATACATCAATCAATTGGAAAATCAAAACGTGAATCTGACCATTCACAGTCTTGAAAAAGTCATTTCTGCTCTTGAGTTAACGCCTGAAGAATTCTTCAATTTTGATTCACTCGAAGCGTCTTCAGATCCTACTGACAGCCTTTCACTTAAGAGAGTAAATATGAAAATTAAGCAACTTCCAGTTGGAAAAAGGGAGAAGATCCTAACGATTTTCGAAGATCTTTTAGATAGCCTTTAATTGTCCTCTGACTCACCTCAGATTGTAACAAACAAAAAATCATATAGTCAAATTAGCTATCACGGATAATTTTTGCTTATCCATGTCTGTCTATTTAGAAGAGGGAGCCCAATGAATCTTAAGGACTTTTATTATTTTCTTGATCTTAGTCAACAGCAATCCTTTACTGGGGTTGCCCAAAAACACGGGATCAGTCAACCATCCGTTTCCTATGCGATTAAACGACTAGAAAAGGAATTTCACTGTCCATTAATCGCGCACGATCCTTCTCATCGTACTTTCAAATTGACGCCCCAAGGAGAAATCTTGCTACGACATATTCAAAAGGTCTTACCTGAGATTCAAGGGGCCAAAAAAGAGATCCTCCGGAGTCTCTCTCAATTCAATACGGTTGGTTTCCCACCAATCATCATTGACTATCTTGTCCGAAAACAACCCGCCTTTATCAGTAATGTTGCAGCTCTTCAAAGTATCCATCCTGTCCAAGAAGGATCTGTTGAACTTTTAGAAATGCTTTCCAAAGGAGAACTAGATGCTAGTTTTTTAGGGAGTTTAGAACCGATTAAAGATCATCGCTTCCAGGTAAGAGAAATGGCCAAACGAGATCTCTTCTATATCCTTCATCACAACCATCCACTAGCCTCAAAAAAAGTATTACAATTTTCAGACGTCATCGATGAAGATTTTATCATTCCAGACGAGCACTTTGTTCATTTAAAAGCCTTTGAACAGTTGAATGAGCGCTATCACCATGAGGCTACGCCCTTCTTTCAGACGGATGATATTCAGCTTCTAAAACAACTCCTTCGTAAACAAGTGGGGATCAGTTTACTAGCAGATCTTGCACTAACAGATGGTGAAGAAGAACTGATCGCGATTCCGATGGCAGAAAATGAACGGATCAGCTTTTACGTTTCACTAGTTGAACCGAAGGAAAGTAATCTCAAACCGGAGGTCATCCAATTCTTTGAAAAATTACTAAACTAGTCGTAGTCTTTGTTCTTAGTGCTAATGCAGAAACATAAATAAAGTGACTAGCTAGTATTTTTTACGACTAAAAAATAGAGTAGAAATGCCGATAAAATAAGGATTCCTGCAAATTGCTAGGAATCCTATTTTCTTTCGCATGTATTGTATAATTAAATTATTTTGTGTATATTTCACTTATTCGACTTTTTATTAATAATTAGAGATATAAAAAGCTCGGAAACCCTTGATTATTATACCGTTGACAAGTTTTTCAAAAACCTGTATGATAGAAAAAGGGGACGTATTTTGAAAAAATATACTATTTCACGTAAACAAACTTTAACTTTAGCTTCCGTTGTTTTAGGAACTGTCTTCACAGGAACGACTATTGCTTCTGCTGATGACGTTGCACCTAGCACAACCCAAGCTGCTCCTGCAGCCACTACAGCAGCAAAATCACCTATCACGGCTGCAACAGAAGAAATCAACGCCAAAGCCAATACACCAGTTGTTCCTGCTGATAAAGCAAAAACTGGGGATATCATCGCTGTGGACGTCAAAAAAACTGGCCCATCTGCTAAAACAGACGGTGCAGACACCACCACTACTTCAACAGCAACCATCAAAACGACTAGCTTAGCAGATCCAAACACACCTGTTGGCACTTCAAAACCGGTCTCATCTACTAAGACAGCTACATCAACCAAGGAAACAGCGGACTACACTGAGACAACAACTGAAACAGTTAATAAAACAACTGTAGTCGAAGTGACAAAAGAAGCCGATGTGGTCAATAAAAAAGAAGTTCAAGCAACATCAGACATCGTCTTTGTCATTGACAAATCAACTTCAATGGATTCTCACATCAGGGATACGATGAAGAATGTCGAGACCTTCGTTCGCAATCTATCGGCAAAAAATATTCAAGCTCGTTTAGGATTGGTTGAATACGAAAGAGCTAGTGAAGTTAAATACCATGATTTCAATGGATCTAAGTTCACAAGTGATCCAGAAAGTTTCATTTCTGCTTTGAAAACCATCAAAACTAAAGGCTACTATGAAAATGCTACTGTTCCATTGCATCATATCGCTACTTCAGGAGACTACAACTGGGGGACTGGGGCAAACAACCATCGCTTTGCTTTCTTGATTACAGATGAGGACATTGATCTTACAAAGGATACACCAACCAAAGAAGCGACACTGAAAGCCCTTCAAGATGCTGGTATCTCTTTGACAGTGGTTGGTGAAACACGTGAAAAAAAAGACTTTGATCCATTGGTCAATGGAACAAATGGTCTCTACCTAGATATCGACAAAAACTTTGCTAACTTGTTGAACGTTCAATTTGCCAATAAAGTCGTTGAAACTGTCCAAAAAGGTCGTGTCTTCAAAGTCCAAACAGACAAGTATGAGTTGATCTCAAAATCTCATCGTGTGGCGAAAGCAAAACCACAAACATCTAGCATCCAAACGCCTGCAACACCGACTCCTACTCCTCAAAAACCGGCTGTTGTAACACCTGCGAAACCGACCGTATTTACACCTGCTAAAAACGAGCCTGTGAAAACGGAAGTTTATATCGCACCAGCAGCTCTTCCTCAAAAAGAAGCAAGTCTTCCAAATACAGGAAGCAAGACCTCAATTGCCTTGACGACTCTAGGTCTTGGTCTTCTTAGCATGAGTGCTGCCTTTGGACTCTCTCGTAAAACAAAGAAAGACTAACATGAAAAAGCCTAATCCGTTGATTGGGCTTTTTATCACTCATAATTTCCCCTTTGCTATTTTCATTTGAAAGTAGAACTCTTCAGATTCTAACAAAAGATTCTTGTCCTCCGCTATGATATAATGGGGACAGTACAAGGGAGGAAACCAATGTTACAAGAACTAGCCTTTACAGGCCAATGGAGACACTATCAAAAACGCGTTCTCAATAAGAGTGACGCTTTTATGGCGGATGGCCACCTGCATTTGGTAGCAGCTCCCGGCTCTGGAAAAACAACCCTGGGAATCGAATTTATCAGACGCTTTGGCCAGCCAACCCTGATTTTAGCTCCTACAGTCACCATTCGTCAACAATGGGTGGAGCGGATTATCCAGGCATTCCTGAGTGATGAAAGCCAAGCGGAACAACTGATTTCACAAGACTTAAAACATCCTAAGCTGATTACAGTGGCTACCTATCAGGCCCTACACAGCGCTATGAACCAAGTCGTCGGTCAATCACAAGCTGAGGATACCGATGACCAGGCAGAGATTGAAACATTTGATTTCAAAGGTTTTGATATCTTTACTACTTTCAAAGCCATCTCACTTGGGACTCTTTGTTTAGATGAGTGTCACCACCTGCGCAATGAATGGTGGAAGAGTTTGGAAGCCTTTCGTCAAGCCTTCCCTGACTTAAAGATGATCTCTCTTACCGCCACCCCACCCTATGAAGGGGATCCTGCCCTTTGGGATCGCTATATCCGCATGTGTGGTGAGATCGATGAGGAAATTACGGTACCCGAATTGGTCAAGGAAGAGACCCTTTGTCCCCACCAGGACTATGTTTACTTCGCCTTTCCAACCAAGGAAGAGCAAGAGCAGTTGGACGCCTTTAGCCAACAAAAGAATGCTTTCTTGCAGCAACTGACTTCCGATCCCCTCTTTTGCCAATACCTCCAAAACTGCCAAGCCTTATCGGGTCAGATCAGCGATGATGAATTGCTCAATGATCCCAAGTATCTCTCTGCTACCCTGATCTTTCTTCGAAGCAAGGGAATCGCCTTTCCCAAACGTTTCCAGGAGCTTTTAGGAGCCAAGAAACTACCTGCTTTCACCATGGACTGGCTTGAAATTCTCCTGCAAGGTCTGCTCTTTCAGGTGCCTCACTGGTACAATCTACCAGAGGAATACGAGAAGCAAGTCCTCCATGAACTAAAAGCAGCCAGCTTGATCGATCGAAAACAAGTTAAACTAATCCGCAACAAAAAACAAGACCTACTGCTCAACCAATCCCTCGGAAAACTCAATGTGGTTCGAGAGATTTTCAAGGCGGAATACCAAGCTCTTGGAAACCGACTGCGCCAACTGGTCTTAACAGACTATATCCGCCAAGATTTTGAAGTTCATCTCGGGGATAAGGACGCCCAATTTACTCAATTGGGAGTACTCTCTTATTTCGAATCCATTCGCAGGGAAAGCTTAGAGCAAGCAACTCCTCCTGCCATCGCTGTCTTGACCGGTAGCATCGTCATCATCCCGACGATCGCTAAGCCAAGATTAGAAGTGCTTCTTGGAGCGGACAGACTAACTTACCAAAGTGTCGGCCAATTATCTCCTGATGACTTTCTCAAGGTTCGCTTGGTTGGTTCTCAACATGATTTGGTGACAGCCGTGACCCAGCTCTTTCAAGAAGGGCTCATTCAGGTTGTCATTGGAACCAAGTCTCTTCTAGGGGAAGGCTGGGATGCTCCTTGCGTCAACTCTCTGATCCTAGCGAGCTTTGTCGGCAGTTTTATGCTCAGCAACCAAATGCGAGGTCGTGCCATCCGAGTGTGGCCTGAGGATCCAGACAAGACCAGTAACATCTGGCATCTAGTCTCCATCAATCTTTCCCTAAAGAAATGGTATGAAAAGTCCGATCTTGAAAAGGAAGAAATCGAAGCCATCACTGATCAGTTGAAAGAATACAGTCCTGATCTGGAGCTCTTAGAAAGACGGATGAAGCAATTTTTAGGTCTCCATTACAAGGAGCCCTTCATCGAATCTGGCATTGAACGTCTAGCCTTTGACAATATCCGCTATACCAAAAAACAGTTGCAAAAACTCAATGAAGAGACCTTAGAGCGCTCCACTCACCGCCAAGAGCTCCGAGACGGCTGGCAAAAAGCCCTGCCGATTCTGGAGAATATGGAGATTGTAAATGAGGTTCAAGTGGATAAACACTTCCTGCCCCTAGCCCTATTTTTTGACGCCAGGAAGCTAGCTCGTTGGCTAACGGCCGCCACTTTGACCGATGCTTTCGCCAACTTTATTTACTATTCACATAGAGGAGGATGGAATAAAGGGTCTCTTATTCTTCTATTCTTCCTAGCTGTTCTCGCACTCCTTGCCTGGCTCCGCTACTATCTTTATAAGAGCCCTTATAAACGGCTAGAAGTCTTTGGTCAGGCTATCCACCAAGCCCTGCTCCTTTCAGGTCAGATCCAGACTCAAGAAACCCGCATCCAAGTCCTACGAGACAGAAAGGATGCCATCAATACGCTGATCTATTTGAAGGGCGGAACCATGCGGGAGAAGGAACTCTTCTCGCAAACCATGATCGAGTTTTTCGCGCCGATTGAAAATCAGCGCTATATCTTGAAAGCACAGGAAAAAGTATCCGATCAGACAGAATATTTCGCTGTACCAAGCCTCTTTGACAAACGGAAAGAGGATGCCCAAGCCTTTGTGGAGCAAATCCGAAAGAGCCTGGGTAAGTATGACCTCGTCTATACCCGAAGTGCGGAAGGCCGTGCCATTCTCCTTGATGCGCGCATCAAGGCCCTAGCCAACAAACAAGAGCGCACCTTCACCAAGAAACAAGTCATGTCGGATTTGAAATAAGATTTTATTTCACTACAAAAAATTCTAGTAGACATCCTCTACTAGAATTTTTTTAGTCAAGTACAATCATAGCCTTAATAGTCTTGCGTTCATCCATGTCTTTATAGGCTTGATCAATCTCATCCAAGCTATAGCTATGGGTAAAGACACGTCCTGGATTGATATCGCCATTAAGAACCGCTTTTAACAAAACTTGTTTATCATAAGTAGTAACTGAGGCTGCTCCACCTGCCACTGAGATATTTTGAGCAAAGGTCGAACCAAGGGCACGATTATTGTAATGAGGCACGCCGACAAAACCTAAACGTCCTCCATTGTGAAGAACCCCAAGGGCTTGATCGACAGCTGCTGCGGTACCGACACATTCAAGGGCCGCATCTGCTCCACCTCCGAGGATTTCACGAACCTTGGCAATGCCTTCTTCACCACGCTCAGCGACAACTGCTGTCGCGCCTGACTCCAAGGCCATCTGTTGACGGTCTTGGTGACGGCTCATAAGGACGATTTGTGATGCTCCCCGCATTTTGGCTGCGATCACTGCACATTGACCAACGGCACCGTCCCCGATGACCACTACTTTGTCACCAGGCTTCACGTCTGCTACACGCGCTGCATGGTAGCCCGTCGGCATGACATCAGCCAGCGTCAAGAAGGATTTGAGCATAGCTTCTGTATAATCAGATGGTTGACCTGGAATCTTGACAAGGGCCCAATTAGCAAAGTGGAAACGGATGTACTCTGCTTGCACCCCGTCAGACCAGTTGGTGCCAATATGGCGGTCACAAGTCCCATCATAGCCAGCACGACAGGCATCACACTCCCCACAACCATGGGTGAAAGGCGCAATGACAAAGTCTCCTGGCTTAACCGTTGTAATGGCCTCACCGATTTCTTCCACGATCCCAATAGCTTCGTGGCCACTATTTTGATGACCTGCTTCAATATCCGGATTGCGGTAGCTCCAGAGATCGGATCCACAGACACAGGTGCGAACGATGCGGAGAATGACATCATCTGGCGCTTCGATGCGTGGACGTTCTACTTCTACTAGACCCACTTGCCCAGCTTTTGTATAAACTGTTTTCTTCATAGGAACAACCTACTTTCTATTGCTTACTTACCTACAGTATACACTTTTTCTTAGGCTTCTGCTCGTACCAACTCGTCATTAATGATGGTGATGATCATGCCCATGACCTTGATCCACTTCCAGTTCTTCGATATTTCGCTTGTGGGCGCGGTGGGTCGCCAAGTCTTCATCCACTTCGATGGTAACATTTTGAAATCCACTCTCTTTGAGCAAGGTGCGGATAGACTCTTTACAGACCTCCATATGCTTGACATGCTCCAGACAAACATGGACAATGGCGTTTTTTTCCAAACCATCCATGGTCCAAAGATTGAGCTGATTGATACTAGCGACATGGTCCAACCGCTCCAAATCACTCTTGACTTGCTGGATATCTACTCCTTCTGGCACGGCATCCAAGAAAATCTTGAGCGTGCTCCAAAAACGTGGAATGGCTTTTGACAGAATAAAGATGGAAATGGCAAGAGATAAGAGCGGATCCAGAATATACCAGTCGGTAAATCGGAGGACAATGGCCATTAGGATGACAGCCACCCAGCCCAGAGTATCTTCCAGAAAATGCAGGCTGAGAATGGATTCGTTCTTGGTTTGCCCCTTGCGAATGACGAGACTCGCTAGCACATTGATGCTGACGGCTATGATTCCAAGCCAGAGAATGCCCTCATCGTTGACAGGTTGTGGGTGAAATATTTTCGTTATATTTTCTAAAATAACCAGAACGGACCCTGTCATGAGAATCACTGCCGTTACCATAGCCCCTAAAAGGCTAAAGCGCTTGTAGCCCAAGGTATAGTGGCTGTCTTCTTCACGGTTAGAAATGCTCTCCAAAAAGGCGGAGATCCCAATAGCGATCGCATCCCCCAAGTCATGGACCGAATCCGCAGGGACAGCGCTGGATCCAAAAATCCCTCCTGCAATAAACTCAACAATGGCATAACTCAAATTCAAGAAAAAAGCGATCCAGACCGCATGTTTTGTCTTCATAATCCTATTTCCTTTGTTATAATAGATTCATGAACATCATGTTCATTATCATTATCTAACATTCACAACAGAAAGGATAGGAGCAAACTGTTTAGGGTGTCCGTTACTGAACAGTTTGTTCAAAGTGTCCATATGACTGCTCAGGATCGTCGTATTACTAAGACTCGAAAAGCCATCTATAATGCTTTTTTACAACTACTCAATCAAAAAGACTACGAGGCTATCACGGTTCAGGAAATCATAGACCTTGCTGATGTTGGGCGCTCGACCTTTTACAGCCATTACGAGAGTAAGGAATTATTGCTAGATGAACTCTGTCAAAAGCTCTTTCACCATCTCTTTGAGCGTGCTGAACACCTCTCACCACAAGACTATCTAGCTCATATCTTTCAGCATTTCAAGAAAAATCAAGATCATGTGACCAGTCTCTTGCTCTCTAAAAACGATTATTTCATCCGGCAACTGCGAAAAGAACTAGAACACGATGTCTACCCAATGGTAGCCGACGAACTCATCCAATCGTACCCTAACATTCCCCACTCCTATCTCAAACACCTGGTCGTCAGCCATTTCATCGAAACCCTCAGCTGGTGGTTGAAAAAAGGCAAGTCCTACACCGAACAAGAAGTCATCCAATTTTATTTGGAGATTCTAAAAGTGGGCTCGAACTAGAAGGGAGTATTTTCAATGACCAGCGTGCAATTTTACTTTCTATTTCCATCACTCTTCATGCTTCACGAACTCGAAGAAATCGTTTGGATGCCATCCTTTGTCAAAAAAATATCAATCCAGTATCCAAACAATCGAATCCTAACTTATTACACTCCTTTTGCTTTCAACTTTATTGTCTTGGAACAATTTCTCATCCTAATGACGTCGCTATATCTTAGTTACCAGTTTAATAACTATAGCATTTACGCAAGCATCATAATCGCTTATATCTACCATGTGTTCGGACATCTGATTCAGACAGTCGTTATTCGAAAATATGTGCCTGGGTTGTTAACGGGCATTTTAACAAGTTTGTTTGCTCTTTGCAATCTCAAAAATGAATTTCCAATTAAACTTTATGGTTACTCTCTTTTTACCTTATTGGTTATTATTTTAAATCTTGTAGTATCATTTATGATTCTTCATAAAATCAGTCATAAAAAATAGTACTCAGGCAATCATATCTTAGAAAGGAAACCCTATGTTCTTCCCCATTCTTCTCGGCTTTTTTACAGCCTTCTTTGCCCTTGCTTTTGTTCTTCTTCACTTATTGGCCTCCCTTTCAGAATTTAAAAAGGGAAATCACACTTTAGGAAATACATTTCTCCTCATCGGAAGTAGCCTTGCGACCTTATCTCTCACCCTCTACTTCTTTTTACCGATTGTCTCTCTAGCCCTTTGGCTGATCGGATGTGGTTTGATTTGCTACGGAGCCTATTGGAATGGAAAACACAAAGGAAACTTCCACCCAGTCCACCACCTGATTCGGATGGGCATCGCTCTGGTGATTACAATTTTATTAGCTCTCATATAAGAAAAGCTCAGGTTTTCAAAAAACTTGAGCTTTTGTAGTTTCTATTTATTATGCCATCAACAGCATGAGAATAGGAATCACCACCATGGTTGCAAGGGTCGTTTCTGTCACCATGACGGCTGCATAGTCACTATCAGCTCCATAGAGTCTGGCAACAACTGGCGCATTGGTCATCACAGGCATAGCGGACTGGATGATAAAGACCTGCTTCATCAAACTTGGAAGAGGCACCCAGTAGACGATGGAGGCCATCAAGAGAGGGGCAACCAGAAAGCGACCTAGTAGAATCAATAGTTGCTCTTTTCCCAGAACCAACTGCTTCACACCTACATGAGACACTGACAAACCGATGAATATCATGGATAAGGGGGTTGTTAAATTGCCCAGGTACTGTAAATCACTGGCTAGAAAAGCTGGCAACTTGATCTGTAGCATCACCAAGACTAGTCCCAAGAGAAAGCCCATAAGGGGCGGAGAAAAGACTTTTTTCAGACTGGTTTTGAGATCAAACTGAGCTTCTCCCTCACCATCTCGCTGAATGAGATAAGTTCCCAAAGTCCAGAAAAAGGTCGTATTACACATGTAATAGATCAAAACATAGGGAATGCTGGCATCTCCAAAGAGGGCTTGGTTAATAGGAAGCCCCACGAAGATGGTATTGGAATTAAAAAACATGGAAATAAAGAGGCCACGACGGTCCTGTCCCACTGCAAAGATCTTGGCTACGGCTGTCGCTACTCCAAGCAAAATAACCATAGACAGGGCAGGAAACCGCAAGGCTGGCAACATTTTAAGCAGATCTGCTACCGTGAAGCGTTGCGTGATGGTGTAGAGCATATAGCAGGGTAGGGCGACTTGAGTAACTAGTTTAGCGACCAGCCCACGTGACTTGTCGTCAAACCAACCTTTTTCACCTATGACAAAGCCCACTAAAATCATTCCTAGGATGACGAGAATCCCCGATATACTCCTCAAAAAGATGTCCATGTTTTCTCCTTTTACTTCTTTGAAATGAGAGTTTTTCCACAAGGTCTCAAAAACTACTCTAGTATATCACAAAAAGAGGCGGAGCAACATGCCCACCTCATGCATTTTATTAATTGTCACTAATACCCCTTCTTAGCTGCCTTACTCCATTGGTACCAACCAACGAGACTGTTGATAAAGTAAATCAAGAAAAACCAATAAAATGGTGGGGACTATGGCGAAAATAGATGATTCAGTTAAAAAGAAAGTTCCAGAATTGCGATTTAAAGGATTCACGGATGAATGGGAACAGCGTAAGTTGGGAGACAAAGTTCGAATAGTGATGGGACAGTATCCTAATTCAGAAAATTATACTGATGATCCTAATGGGCGCTAAAAATGCGAAGACCTATGAAGACCTATTTTGTATTAGTCAAACAAAAGATCCAAAAGAAATGGTATATGATTATGACCATGAAATAAAGTAAAACCAAACCGAGTGATCTGAGGAAGCACCCGATGATCATGAAACGTTATTAAACACAAAAGTCACCCATGTGAGTTCTTGCCAGAAGCTGAAGTTAATCCTTCAACCTGGAAAACCCGCAGAGGTGACTTTTTCTATACATCTCGATTTTTCTGGCAATAATCATTAACCGATAAATATGTCTGTGAATCACCCAGCGACTTCGCTATGTCCATAATCCGCGGTGGTAGTAATCCCACTCGCTGGACAAGTTCGTGATCGCTGAATAATTCCCGTGGACTGCCGGCGAAGCCAAACTTCCCGTGTTCCATAACATACACCGACTCAAACTCGGCGGCGACCCAATCCATGTCATGGGTGATGGTCACAACTTGGTGGCCCGAATCAGCCAACTGATGGAAAATTGCGGTCAACTTGCGCCGGCTTTCCCAATCAAGCGACATCATCGGCTCATCAAATAAATAAATCGCCGGATCCACTGCCAAAACTGTGGCAACGCTCAACAGCTTGCGTTCCGACAATGACAGGTCATATGGACTTTCAGCTGTTTTATCATCCAAGCCAACTCTTTTTAGAGCCGCTAAAGCCCGCCTCGTAATCGTGTCGTGGTCATCCATGACCTGCGCGACACTCCACTCCACCTCTCGTTGAACGGTCGGGTTGAAAAGCTGATCGTCAGGATTCTGAAAAGTAATCCCAACCTTCAGTAACTTTTCGACTGGTTTAAGATCATTAAAATTTTCTCCATCGATCTTAATCACACCGGTTTGTGGTGTCAGCAAGCCCGTCAACAATTTGAAGAGCGTTGATTTGCCGGCACCATTTTGGCCGACAATCGCCACCATCGGATCGGCGAAGTGTTTGTCTTCAACATCCAAGCTAAAGGACCGTTCCGGATAAGTGAACGTCAGGTGTTTCAGTTCAATTGTGGACATAACGAACCTCCTTCAGTTCAGCGTCATTCACCGGATACCGGCCATCAGCCAAGTGCCAATCCATTTTTTGAGCAAGTTGCTGGATTGTCGGGGCTGGAATCTGCCAGTCAGCTGCCAAATGATTAAACACCTCACCCGGCCTGCCCTGGGCTACCATTTGACCCTCGTGCAGCACCCACACAACGTCGGCGACTTCGCACAAATCGTCAATTTCACTGGTGACAATGAAGACAGTCGTCTCTTTGACTTGGGCCAGCCATTGGAAAAATTGTCGGCGGCCAAGGGGATCCATCTGACTGGTCGGATCATCCATAATCAAAACAGCCGGGTTAGCCACAATCGCCGTGGCAATTGCCAACCGCTGGATCTGACCACCGGAAAGGCTCTCGGGACGCAAATTCAGCTGTTCAATCAGCCCCATTTGCGTGGCAACTTCTTCAACCCGTTTTTGAATCAGTCCTTCAGCCATTCCCTGATTAATCAAGTCAAAGGCGATTTCATCGGCAACCGTGTCTGCCAACCCGCTTAGTTGGCCAGCTGGATTTTGCAATACAACTCCATTCATGGCATTATAAACCGGCCAATTGTCGGACACTCGCTGGCCAAACATGTGCCAGTCGCCCTCAATCTCAGCAGACACAATTTTGGGAATGACTCCTGCCAGCACACGGCACAAAGTCGATTTGCCGGAGTGGCTATTCCCGATAATCCCAACCACCTGGCCGGTATGAACCTCCGCGTTAATTTGACGCAGTTGTGGTTGCTCAGTACCCGGATAACGGGTGGTCAAATTTTCAATTACAATCCGTTTATCTTCGTCCATATCTTCCACCCAATCAATAAAATTGCCAATCCAGTCAGACCAATGTGCAGCGTCCGCGACAGGCGATACACGCGCTGGGAGGTTCTGACAGTCCGGTTGGGATTATCAAAACCTCTCAGTTGGAGAGAAATCGACCGCGCCATCGATTGATCCAAGGTCTTAATCACCAATGGAATTAGAACCGGCAGGACTGACTTTAATTTCTGAATCAACGTTTTTTGCGGATTGGTTCCGCGAACTTTTTGTGCCTGCTGGATTTTCCGCATATTGCGCATCATTTCCGGCAAAATATAACACACCGACATCAGAACGTAGACGGTTTTATAAGACAATCCGGACAGTTCCAAATAGGCCGCGTTTTCTGAAATACTCGTGGTCACCATAAAAAAGCCACTGGTCAAAATAATCACCAATACTCGACAACCCAGTGTGGTGGCGTAAATCAGGCCTTCTTTGTAGAACGACACCCCAAGCACAGAAAACAGCACAGTTTGATTCCGACTGTAAAATAACCCTTGGATGATCAGCATGGTGCAAATCAGAAACAGGCTGAATCCCAGCGCCTTAAAGATGGTAGAACTCAATTTGGAAAATAACAATAGCAGTGTTGCGACAAGAATTAATCCGGCCTGAAGCAATAAATTCATACTGGCAAAGCTCAACAACGTCATGTCCAAGATGAACAAGAGCTTAGTAATCGGATCGATCACCTGGTACCACTTGAGCTTGACCCGTGGCGCTCCAGAAATCAATGTTTGATCAGTCATCATTTATCACCGCTAAAGAAGTGCACCATCCGCTTCGGCAACTGACGATAGATGAAGAATGCCAGGTAGGCCACGCAGACTTTATCCAAAATATCCAAGACAAACTCATCGGTAAATGAGGCCAGCCACACTGGTGCATGATTGGCGACCATTACCGCAAACAATGAGTCACCCCAAGCGATACCGGTCTGACCACCCCAAAAGATGACGTTGAGTGGCGTTGAAATGACAGCTGAAACGATGGCAATAATAATAGCAGAAACAAATACTCGTCGCGCTGACGAGAACCACCCATTGGCGTGCAAAACTCCGACAGCAATCCCAATTCCGATGCTGGTAATCGCATACACGGTTGAAATTGGCGATAAGGTCAGCCCATAGATCACGTTGTTGATGAAACCACTGATGGCACCGGCAACCGGCCCAGCCAACATGCTGGCAAGAAAGGTTCCCAAAGACCCCAGCCAAACGGGCAACTTTAACCCCTCCGCCAAGGCTTTGGCAACATAGTTAATCCCCACGGCAGCGGGAATCAAAGTCATGGTGGCAGCACTTAACTTAAATTTCCACATACTGGTACGATGAATCGGTTCTGTTTTCATAATCTTCTCCTTTTGTTTTTAAAGAGCCGTGTCTGTTTAGACTTTCGGACGCAACGCTCTATAGATTTTTGATTTGAACCGCTTCACCTTTCACAGATCCCTTAGCCGACATCAGGGTTTCTCTTGAAAAGGATTGTTCAACAGTTCACAACTAATCATACGCCTATTTCATCAGAAGTCAAGAATTTTCTGAAGTTTTCTTGAAAACGTTCGGGAATTGAAAAATAGAGCGAGCGCCCATGAGAACGATCGCTAAACAATTATAAGAGGCCACTATAAAAAACAAACACCATTTCTGGTGTTTGTTGTGAACAGAGAAAAACTGTTCTTTTATATAAATCTAATAACTTCTTTAAAGTTTTATTTATTAGTGTTATTCGACCATCTTCTGAAACTTTCCTCTGTGAGAAAAGTGCTAGAAACAATAATGTTTCTAGCACTCGGAATTATTGAGACCTTAGGCTCAATAATTAGTCATGGAACTTCTTCGAAGTTCGCTGACGTCCGCACTCACCTATGGAAAGTTTCTAAGATGACTTTGTCTTTAATATGAACAAACACCATTTCTGGTGTTTGTTTCATTTTATAAAGGAAGCACTAGCTTATTTTTTCTTTTTCTTCAAAATATAAGCTGCAATGCTTGCCAAGACAAAGGCTAAAACTAAGCTAATAATAGAGATGGTCGTACCTGTATTTGGTAAGAATCCTAAGATCTTGCCTGGTTTCTTCGGCTCTGGTTGACTTGGTTTTTTAGGTTCAGGTTGACCCGGTTTCTTTGGTTCAGATGAACTTGGAGGAGTTGGTTGTTTTGGAGTTTCTTTTGGAACATGCTTGTTAGTAATCACAACATTTCCTTTACCATCCTCGTCGTTACGAGCTTCATAGCCCTTTGGAACACTGACTTCTCTCACTGTATAAGTGATGGTGTTTCCATTTGCTTTTTCATCTAAATCTGCAAAGGTATGGGTCCACTTGTTTTCAGCTGACAATTCTACTTCTTGACCGACTTTTTGATCATTGGCATAGAGTTGAACGCGAATACTCTTCGGACGAATTCCATCCTTGTCATTCTCATCATCCCACTTCTTAGTGACCGTGATGCTTGTCTTACCAGGTGCATGGGTGTTGGTAATGGTATAAGCAGCCTGATCAATTGTAGTCGTATAGTCAGCTACCTTCTCTTCTTGAAGAGTATAGACGATTTCTTTTCCATCCTTGAATTTTGGTAGACCTGTGAAGCTTTCTTTCCAATCTGTCGCATTCGTGAGTTCTTTTTGAGCAACTTTTTCACCATTGGCAAGAAGATTCACCACGATACTTGCTGGACGAAGACCATCTTGATTGTCTTGGTCATTCCAGATCTTGGTCACTGGAATATCGATCACCGCTGGCGTATGGGTATTAGTCAAGATCGTGTGAGCAGCATCAGAGGTATCAGCAGATACTTGGTAGCCTTCAGGAACAGCTACTTCTTCCACACGGTAGCTGATAGCTTGACCAGCTTTCTTTTCAGCTAATTTGCTAAAGGTATGAGTCCATTGATTGTCCGCTGACAATTCAACTGGATCTCCTACTTTTTCATCACCAGCATAGAGTTGAACCTTGATCGATTTTGGACGAAGACCATCTTGGTCGTTGGCATCTTCCCATTTCTTCGTAACTTTCATCTCTGTAAGAGCTGGTTCATGCGTATTGGTCAAGACGATATTAGCCTTGTCCTTATCATTTACCGTCACCTTGTAACCATCTGGAACAGTGACTTCTTTCACCGTATAAGTGATGGCTTTTCCAGCTGCCTTAACATCAAGGTTTTCAAATGCACCTTTCCAGTCATTCGCAGCTGAAAGTTCTAATACTTGGTCTGTTGGAAGACCATCTTTGTACAATTGAACTTGAATGTTGGCTGGACGGATACCATCTTGGTTGTCTCCATCTTCCCATTTCTTGCTCACTTCTACTTTGGTCTTTTCTGGAGTGTGCGTATTGGTCACGACTACTTGACCTGGATTGGTTGCTTCGACGGCTTGTGTGTAGCCTTCTGGAACATCAATTTCTTTGACTGTATAGTTGATAACTTGGCCAGCTTTCTTCTCGTCTAGATTTGAGAAGGTATGGGTCCATTTATTATCTGCTGATAATTCAACAGCCTTACCAACTTTTTCATCACCGGCATAGAGTTGAACCTTGATGGATTTTGGACGGAGACCGTCTTGATCGTTAGCATCATTCCAGTTTTTCGTAACAGTGAGGCTCGTCTTACCTGGTTTGTAAGTATTGGTAATCGTTGTTCCATCAATCTTAGTAGTGTAATTGTCCACTTTGTCCTCAGTCACTGTGTAGACAACTTTTTGACCATCTTTATAGACAGGTAAGTCTGTGAAGGTATGGGTCCATTCATCTCCTTCACCAGTCAGATCAAGTGCTTGCACCTCTGTTCCATTTGCCAAGAGGTGAACTTTGATGGTAGATGGGCGAAGACCATCTTGGTTTTGAGCATCATCCCAGACTTTCTTGACTGTTACCGTCGTGGTCTCAGGAGTGCGCTTGTTGGTGATGGTGGCTTTCCCATCTGTGAAGCTGGCTTCTTCTGTATCGACCGTATAATGAGTCGGAACTTTCACTTCTTTAACAGTGTAGGTATTGAGCTTGCCGTCACTGTCTTTATCTGGAAGATTCGTAAAGTGAGCTTTCCAGTCTGTTGCGGCTGAAACCGTGACTGGTTTTCCTTGAGCTTTGCCATTCTTATAGAGTTGGAATTCCACACTTTCTGGGCGAAGCCCTTCTTGGTTGTCTTGGTCATCCCAAACTTTTGAAGCTTCAAGATCGATATACTTGATATCTGCTTCATTAGCGATCTCAACTGGGACTGCTTTTGATCCAACCGCTTTTCCATCCACCGTGACGTGGTAGATTTGTTTGTCCGCATCATAGGTGACAACCACGGCATGTTCTGTTTCATCCAACTTGTAGTTTGCAGGTGCTTTGGTTTCTTTTAGCGTATAGGTTCCTTCTGTTAAGGTGTTAAAGGCAAGTTCCCCTTTTTTATCAGAAGTGGCCGTCGCAACAACCGCGCCATTTGCATCAGTTAAGGTAAATTCAGCACCTTCAAGGACTTTCTTAGGATCATCCTTGTCCACCTTCTTGACGTGGAAAGCAGCCGAGAAGATTTGTGCAGTTACGGTATTAGACTCACGATTTCCTTCGTGACCTTTCGCCTTGTAACCAAACTGGTTATGAGCTTGAACAAGACCAGAACGACCGCCGTTGTCTTCGTTGTCTTTGGTACGTTTTTGCATCAAAGCCTTGACTTCATCGGTTAATTCACTTGGATTTACGACTGGGACACCAAAGCTTGCTTCTCCACGCGCAGGAATCGTAGTACCAGCATTTGCAACTAACTTGATTCCTGTTACTTGACTGTAATCAGTCACAGCTGTCGTCCAGATATCCTTGTCAGCAGCTTGCGCCATGGTATCTGTCGTAACGCCTGTATCAGTTGTATAGTAGACCGTCCATCCTTCTGGAGCTGTCACTGGTCCACGAAGGCTGACCGTGTATTCTGTCATCCGACCAGATCCGTCTAGTGTGTTAACGTCTTTTACTTTTGGTAGGACATCATAGACGACTCCGTCTTCTACTGCCTTATCCGTATTATTTTTAATGGTGAGTTTGTAGTTAAAGGTTTCACCTGGTTTGAAGGTACGTGTCACAATCGAAGCGTCTGACAGGTCATCATTTTTAGCGATATATTTGCGTGCATAGATTCCTTCAGCAGCAACAATCGTATAGTTTGATTGAGCATATGGAATTTTATCCGTTGTTGAACCATTTCCGTTCAGATCATACACATCTTCCGTGACCCGATCAGGGTTGGCATTTTCAAGATCGTGGATCCCATTTCCAGCGACATAAACTTTATTGGTGAAGGTCCCACCATCGTCTTTCCCTTTCAGATCGGCCACGATAAATGGTAGACGCACGCGATTAAGATCTTGAAGAGAAGCTTTAATAAACTCTTTTTGATCCAAATGCATGATGAGAGCTGTCCGTCCAGAATTGTGGTAGTTTTCAATGACATCGTAGCTCTTTAAGAATTTCATACCTTTTTCATTAGAGGCAAGGTTTCTCTCAAAATCTTTATAGTCGACTTTAAGGGTATTTGGATCATAAAGATCAATGATTCGCAGGTCTCCATAATCCTTATCAGGATCTAAAACTACTTTGGTTGCCATCAAACCAAAACGAATATTTTGTCCATCAGTATAGCGAACATCATTGTAATCAGTCGTTTTTGCAATTTCAAAGCTTTCCTTCATAGGAATCAGCTTAAAGCTCCAATCTGCTGACTGATCTTTGGCAACGTTTGACTGTGTTTTATAAGTCACACGGCCTGTATTCTTGTAGACATTTTTGGTCGCATCATTTTCATCGTAACGCGTCTTTTCAGGATCCTTGAAGCTTGTATAGCTATTGAGGTAAATTCCCTGACCAGATTGAAGGACAAAATCATCCTTCATTTCCATCCGCCAGCCCACAACGGTTCCATACTTGGTCAAATCAATTAGACCGTTTCCATCTTTATCTGCTTCTGACTGGATTTCTTTGGTGCTACCATCTTCCATGGTCAAGATAATTCGTTTGACAATGGTATGGATTTGCTTCCCAATCCCATAGTTTCCTTCCATCAGGCGACTATAACCGATCTTGGTAAACTTCAAGCGAGGGTCCACAGTCTCATCATAAAAGACGAAATTCTTCTGCGGTGAAGGGGTATTGTTGGCAAATTTTAAGAGCCATTTATAATTAGCAGCCTTGTATTCTGTTGAGTCATAAACATCCCCATCCGCCTGTTTAGCAAAGCTTCCAGCCCCTTCCAGGTCACGTGAAGTCAAACGGAAAATAAGAGAATCTTCCGCAGTAATATCTGGTTCTCCCTCTCCACGGTTGGCAGGAATTCCTACGATGCTACCAGTATTGGTCAAATCCTTACTAAGAACGTCCTTAAGGGTTTGGTCTTTTTCTAAGACCAAATCAGGGAATTTCAAGTAGAGGTAACTTGTATCCTTGATTTTGGTCATAAATTCTTGGTGATAAGCTGCTGGATTGTCGTTTGCATCCGCCTTGAAAGTCTTCGTAACTGTACCATCTCCATTGTCTACCCAGCCTTCAGACTTGGTTGTATCAAGAACAGCTGTGCGAGTCTTCCCACTCTTATCTGTATAGGTTGGTAACTTATCAGTGATCGTTGCTGATTCTAACTGACGGTATTGACCACCGTATTGACCACGCATTCCGTCCAATTGGAAGGCAAATGGGACAGAAGTTGGTGTTTCAATATAGTTCTTACCATCCGCACCTTTGACAATACCTGGCATTGCTTCCGCATAGTCCTTAGACATGGCTTCGTTCAAGTTTTGGTTGATGTACTTGGTGAAGCGATAGTCGTTGTATTTCGGTTTCCAAATGATATCATTGAGCTTTGTTTCTTGCCCATTGATGTTCAGGGTCCCCGTAATATCCAATGAATAATTTGTCGGTGCATAACCAACTTTAAATTTTCCAATAAATGGCAGAGTTAGGACCTCTGACTTTTGGTAATTGTTAAAGTGAAGTGTGACTTGATAATCATCTCCAACTTTTGTAACCGTTGGTTTATCATGCTCTGAAGCACTATTGAAGTCAGGAATACTAACTTCTCGTAGGTACTTCCCAGGGACATTCAAGGTAACCGTTACCTCATTAATATCCGTTGTCAAATTCTTAGGGGTAATCTGGATGTAACCAGACATGGTGTCACCTGTATAATAGGACATTCCGTCTGAATGGTCTTGCTTGTCCCCATATAAGAGAGTAACATCCAGAGCCCCATTATCTCCGACCGCTAGCTCATTAGCAAAAGCTGTCATAGCTCCTTGCCCAATTTGACCTAGCATCATGAGAATCGTTAAAATGGCAAATCCTTTTTTAAGGAAGATTTTCCATAATGAACTCATCTTCTTCATTTTGTGTCTCCTTTATTTATTGTCAGCCTAGACGAATAGGCTTTCACTCCTATTTTATCATATAGAATTACTAAATTCTCTTCTTTATAAAATAAAGTTGTAATATTTATTTTATATAGACACATTTTACAATAATGTCTATATTATAAGTCACTATCTGGTAATGATTTCCCCTTTCTTTTATCCAAGGGCAAGAAAATAAAACATCTATAAACGAGGGAATAGACCTACCAATTCTTATCTCTCCTTGATTTTCTTATTACAAAAAAACTCAAACACATCTGCTTGAGTTTTGTACACCCTACTATTGGTTGGTTAGTTTATCTAACTCCTCACCATTTGAAGGAATCTTTTGTTTTTCCTTCTATCTCGCACCCATAGCATGCCCATCCCAAAGAGATGACTGCCAAACAGGGCGGTCACAAAAATCAGCTTGCCCTTATCCGGATAGGAAAGAGGGAGAGTTCTAAACCCGTAACGAGCCAACTCGATAAAAATCGGATGGGAAAAGTAAAGGGCCGTGCTCATCTGTTTCAAATACTGCAAATCATAGCTTTTCAAAAAGGACGATCGCAGGCAGGCATTGACAAAATAGACCGTCACAATAGGAAGTAATAAGAAAAAGTTCTTATCGATTCCTTCATGTTGAAAAATGATGGTACCTTCTATACAGAACAAACCAAAGGCGAGAGATAGCTTTTGCCAACAGTGAACCTTAAAGGTTTGTGCATGAAATTGATCATAGAGATAGTATCCCATATAGATAAAAATAGGCGTGTAAAAGAGACCATTTCGCGCTGTGAAAAATAGGTTACTGTAGAGCTGGTAACCCTTAAGAAGACTCGTAGTGTCCAGATAAGCCGAATAGGTCTCGATCAAGCCCCAGCAATATAGGAGTAAGGTGATCAACCCCGTCCAAACCATACCTAGGCGTTTGACCAATTGATTGACCAAAAACAAGCCCAGCAAAAAAGCAGGAATATACCAGAGTTGGTAGCACATTCCCAAGTAGACCAGAGCAATCAAGATTCCTGCTGGAAAGAGATAAACAGGAAGATGGAGACTAGAGAAAAAGAGCCAGGCATAAGGGAGGTAAACGAAACTCCAAAACAAATAGTTTTTTACGATTTTGACCAGATAGGCCTTCATTTTCTGAGAATTCCCTAGGGATTGCTTGAGGAAAAAGCTGGCACAGACGATAAAAAATGGCACCGCTAGCCGGCCGAGCATACTCTTAAGACCAAAATGCAGTGGCTCATAGGAGGTCAAGCGACCACTATGCACCAAAATCACTGCAATCGCAAAGAGGTATTGAAAAAAGCTGATACTAGAGGTGTTATAGAGGGGATTCTTTTGCATGGTCCTACTCCTTGCCCAAAGCAGTTGCTATGTTTATTTTAGCATGAAAGGGAAGGTCAAGCAAGGAATCTTGCATCCTTATCTACCTTTTTTCCTCTATTTTTGATATACTCAAAGCATGCATAAACAAACGATTATTGATTTTAAAGAGCTTGGTTTGCGCTACCTTTTCACCAAGTCCATAAAGGAATTAAAAACTAGAAACCTCGACCAGGTAGAGGATCTTCTTAGAGAAGTCGAAGCCTACCAGGAGCAAGGCTTTTATGTGGTTGGCTATGTCAGCTATGAGGCTGCTCCTGCTTTTGAGAAGAAGTTTGCTGTCCATCCAGCACCTCTTATGGGAGAGTATCTCCTCTATTTTACGATCCACGAGGAGGTCGAAACCCTTCCTTTCCCAGAGCACTATGAAGCTGTGGATCTTCCAGCCAATTGGAAGGAAGAGGTAGAGGCACCTGCTTATCAAGAAGCCATCGAGACCATCCATCACCATATCCGCCAGGGAGATACCTACCAGGTCAACTACACTGTCCAGCTTTCTCAAGAGCTAAAAGCAGATCCTTTGGCTATATACAATCGCTTGGTGGTAGAGCAGAAAGCCCATTACAATGCCTTCATCCAGCACGATGATGTCTCCATCATCTCCATCAGTCCTGAGCTCTTTTTTGAGCAAGACGACCGGCTACTGACCACGCGCCCCATGAAAGGAACGACGCACCGTGGTCTCACCAACCAAGAGGATCTTCAAGAGGCTGCTTGGCTAGAAGCCGATCCAAAAAATCGAGCAGAAAACATGATGATCGTGGATCTCCTCCGCAATGACATGAACCGGATTTCGGAGATTGGAAGTGAGCAGGTGACCCGTCTTTGCCAAGTCGAGCAATACTCCACCGTTTGGCAGATGACCTCGACCATTGAAAGTCGCTTACGAGCTGAAATCGACCTGATCCAAACCTTCCGAGCTCTCTTTCCTTGTGGCTCGATTACAGGAGCACCGAAGATCTCCACTATGGAAATCATCCAAAAGACGGAGAAGTCTCCTCGAGGTGTCTACTGTGGAACGATCGGCATCCTTCTTCCAAAAGGGAAACGGATTTTTAATGTAGCCATCCGGACCCTTCAAATGCAGGGGGATCAAGCCATCTATGGCGTGGGAGGAGGCATCACTTGGGACAGTAAATGGGAAAGTGAATACCAGGAAACCAAGCAAAAATCAGCTGTCCTTTACCGGCAAGAGCCTCACTTTGAGCTCCTGACGACCGGCCGCATCCACCAAGGAGAGTTGACTTTCTTAGACAAACATGTAACACGCTTGAGAGAAGCTAGTCGCTACTTTGCCTATCCTTATGATGAACCCAAACTCCTGAAAGAACTTCAAGAAGAGCTTGCTCATTTGGAATCCAACCTTGACTATCGTTGTCGGATCGCCTTGCAAAAAAACGGGACCTTTCACCTAGTAATCACGGAGCTGACAGACTTGCCCGCTAGCTATCTACAGGCCCAACTGACAGAGCAAAAGCTTGATTTAGCGACGCCATTTACTTATTTCAAAACGAGTCAGAGAGACCATCTCAGCCAGTCAGATCACGAGCAAATTTTCCATCTGCCAGATGGAACCTTACTAGAGACGACGATTGGCAATCTGGTGCTGGAGATAGAGGGACAACTCTATACCCCACCGGCTCACCTCCCCTTACTCGACGGGATTTACCGCCGCCATCTTCTTGAGACCCAGCAGGTTGAAGAAAAACTCTTAACTCTGAACGATTTAACAGACGCCGATCGTATTTATGCCTGCAATGCTATTCGTGGTCTCTACGAACTTGATTTTCAAAGAAAGGATTCCTGATGAAACTTATTTTTTTACATGGACTAGGGCAAGATGTCCTCTCTTGGCAAGGAGTCCAATTTGCACTTTCACCCTTGCACTCCAAAACTTTTGATATTTTCTCCCATCCAAAAGAAAGCTATCAGGAAGTCAAAGAAAGGTTGATGGAGCGCCTCCAACAAGAGAGCGAACCCTTTATTCTGGTAGGACTTTCACTAGGTGGTGTGCTTGCTCTTGATCTCTCCAGACAAGACTTCCCGCAACTCAAGGGCTTGGTCCTTGCGGGAACTCAATACAAACTCAACACCAATCCCCTCTATCGGCTCCAGATTCTCCTTTTTCGTCTGCTTCCCAAGCATGTCTTTGAAAAACAAGATGCCAATAAACAACAGATGCTTCAAATCTTGACGGAATTAAAAGGGCTCAATTTAACCGATACCGTTAAAGTTTGCCCTCTTCCTAGCTTGGTGATTTGTGGTAGCAAAGATTGGGCCAATCAATCTTCTTCTAAAAAATTGGCCAATCTCCTGCCAAAAGGCCGCTATCAAGAAATCGCAGACGGAGGCCATCTACTCAATACCGAGAAACCCTATGAACTCGCGCAAGCCATCAAGGAGTTTGTCGCTGAATTTTAAAATGAAGAGGCTAGCTTAAAAAACAGTTCCTCTTAATGTAGATAAAGTATTTTTTCATGTTACATAACTTAAAAAATCAAGAACTTTAAAGAAATGTTTATTTTTAAAGTTATGCATGAATTTCTTGAGGCTTTCCGCCGTGAGAAAAGTGCCTGAAACACAATTGTTTCAGGCACTCGGGAGTTTTGAGACCTTAGACTCAAAACTAAGTCATGGAACTTCTTTGAAGTTCGCTGACGTCCGTACTCACCTAAGGAAAGCCTCTAGGAAAACTTAGTCTTAAAGTCACGGCTAACTTTTTAAAAGTTAGTCGTTTTTTTAGAAATATTTGAGAATTGCTTGATAGTTATTTGAAAAGCAAGCTGTATACTAAGAGTGTAAAGAAAACAACTAGTCATTTGGACGAAGGAGAAAACCATGGAAAAAGTATTAGAAATTTCCCATTTGAGTAAAAAGTTCGGTCATCAATACGCCTTAAATGATGTGAATCTCACCATTCGCAAAGGCGACGTTTATGGCCTGATCGGTAAGAACGGAGCTGGGAAAACCACCCTCATCAAGGTCATCACCCAACTGATTCAAGAAACTGACGGAAGCGTCTCCCTCTTTGCTTCTTCAAATCGCTCCCAGTGGACGCAAGCCCTGAAACGTGTCGGATCCGTTATTGAAAGTCCCGTGGCTCACAAGCATATGACCGCCTATCAAAACCTGGTCTACTATTGCAAGGCTCGCCATATTCCCAATCCCGACCAGGTCATCAAAGAAACCTTGAACTATGTTGGCCTGAATAATACGGGTAAGAAGAAATTCCGTGATTTTTCACTCGGGATGAAACAACGGTTGGGAATTGCGATTGCTCTCATTGCTAAGCCAGATTTCCTTATTCTGGACGAACCCATCAATGGCCTTGATCCAGTCGGAATCAAGGAATTCCGTCAGATGATCAAACGCCTCAATGATGAACTCGGCATGACCATCCTCATTTCCAGTCACATCCTCTCCGAACTCTATCTGGTTGCCAATCGCTTTGGCATTGTCGACCAAGGACGCCTGATCAAAGAAATTAGCAAGGCTGAATTCGAAGAACAAGGAGAAGACTACATCATCCTCAAGACAAGTCAGCTAGCCCTTGCGAGTCAACTGATCCAGGATCAACTCCATCACCGCATCAAGGTCATCGATAAGGATGGAGAAATCCATATCTTCGGACAGACTCACGATATTAAAGTCATTGTCAAAGCCCTCGTTCAAGCCGATATTGACGTGGACGAAATCTACTATGCCCGCCAAGATCTGGAAAAATTCTTTACGGACTTGGTAGACTAGTCCAATCACCGTCTTCCTCTATTACCTATCCCACATATTTCATTTAGGAGATTTATCATGTTGCATACCATTCAAGCAGATTTTTACAGACTTTTTCGCTCCAAAGGTTTTTGGATTACAGAAGCCATTCTCGTTCTCAACATCCTGTCTGGAGTCATCTTTGGAGCTACTGGCCACGTCGGCGTCAATACGGAATCCAAATTGCCCCAAGCGACCGAAGTTTGGACAGGCTTTAAAGCTTTGACCAACTACTCTTCCAGCATCAGTGTGACTATCCTCTTTACCATTATTGTCATCACCTTGGTCCTGGGAACAGACTTAACGCAAAACTTATACAAGAATAGTCTGGCCTATGGCGTTTCGCGCACCAGTTACTACTTTGCCAAAAGCGCCGTTGTTCTGACCATTGCTCTCTTCCAATTTCTTGTTTCTTATGGTCTCGTCTTCTTGATCGCGACGCTCTACAATGGACTTGGCACCATGCCAGAGCACTTCCTTGCTCATTTTGGACTGACCGTGCTGATTCAGTTCCTTTCCACCTTGGCTTGGGTCAGCATCATTTCCTTCCTTCTTTATGCCAGCCAATCCATCACCTTGGCCTTCGTTGGCTACTTCATTGGAAATATCCTCTTAAGCCTTCCTGCGCTCTTCCTTAAAGATATTGATATTCTCCACTATCTAAACTTGGAATTCCAATATTCCATGGTACAGAGCACAACAGCAACAACCAACACCCTCTCGATCGCCCTTGGATTCATCCTTGTTTTCGGCTTCCTAGGACTGGCTACTTTTAAACACAAAGATTTATAACAAAAAGACTTGAGCAGTGCTCAAGCCTTTTTTCTTAGTGTAATGGTCAAGATAAACCAGTCTGCCTCCGTTGCCAGTTGCAAGTCCCCGCCTAAGATCTCTACAAAATTTTGAATGATATAGAGACCCAAGCCAGATGACTCTTCTGTATCCGAGAGATTTTCAGAGTAGAAGCGACTAGCCAGTTGGTCTAAGTGCTGAATCGGTTGTTGCACAATATTGCGCAGCTCGACCCGAATCATGTCCGCGTCCGAGGTCAAGGTCAAGCGAGCCTGATCCTTTCCATGCTTGAGGACATTGCTGAGCATATTTTGCAAGAGGCGCTCCCAGAGCTCTGGATCCGTAGCATAATGAAGATGCTCCTCCATCTCCACTTCTAAGTCAATCCCCGCTTCAGACAAGCTATCATAATACTGGAACAACTGCTGGGTCAGGACTTGGCTGAGATCGACGTCTGAAATCCGAGGCTGAATAGCTCCCTCCATCAAGCGTCTGTACTCCAAGAGAGATTCCAGGCGTTTTGAGACGACTTGAAGATTGGAAGCAATTTTCTTCAGCTTTTCCTCTTCCTGCGTCCCACCCTTGATGATTTGTTGGGTATAGCCTGATGCAATGGTCAAAGGCGTCCGAATATCATGAGCAATATTACTGATGGCCATATCCAAGGTCTTTTTCTCTTGAAAGGCAATCCGATTGGTCCGCTCGATCTGGTCAAAGAGATCACTGACCTGCTTAGTCAAGGCGACCAATTCTTTTTTTGAGACCTGAGAGGTCAGCCGTACCCCACTCCCATTTTGGAGCTTCTGTTGAATCTGTTCCTGCAAATCCTTTAAAGCAGAAAGCAAGCGAGCATATCCCAAGCCCAAGAGAAGGACAAAGACGACTAGAATTAGAACTAAAACCCACATTACTTGTCTCCTTTCAAGCGAACACCCAAGCCCCAGACGGTTTCAATATAGTCCTCATCTGGATCAAGCTGGGCAATTTTCTTTCGAAGATTGCTTAATTGAGCATTGAGGGTATTGTCTCCTGGCAGATAGACCTCTTCCCAGACCGCCTCATACAATTCTTCCTTGGTAAAAATTTTCTTTGGATGCGCCAGCAAGGTTTCAAAAATTTGAAATTCTTTTTTGCCCAAGCGAAGCGTCTGTTCTCCAGACTCCAGTTCAAAGGTTTCTGGATTTAAAACCAAATTCTTAAAGGATAGCTTTTGCGACGCTTGAGATTCCTGTGCCGGAGAGACGTGATTTCGCAACTGCACCGTCACCCGAGCGGCCACTTCGTCCAGATTAAAGGGCTTGACAATATAATCATTGGCACCTGCAAGGAGGTACTGGCTAATGAGGTGTTTATCTCCAAGAGCGGTCATCATGATGACCGGCACCTGACTCTGCAAACGGATCTCCTCCAGAACCTGATCGCCATTTTTACCAGGAAGCATGATATCGAGAAGGACCAAATCAACAGCTTCTTGCTGGAAGAGCCGTAGCCCTTCTGTACCTGAAAAAGCCTGAAGGACCTCATGGCCTTCACTTAAGAGACTGTATAAAATTTCTTGGATATCATTATTATCCTCGATTAATAAAATCCGTGCCACTTGCCTCGCTCCTTTTTCATTTAAACTCCAAATCATTTCTATTTCTCTAGCCTATCAAATAAAGGGACCTTCGTCAATGAAAATCTGATAAAATTCTATTGTCCCCAGGTAGATCTGCATGTTAGGTCATCACAAGATGAACTTGACGATCCTTTCTTTCAAAGGGTATAATAGGACCAATGACACAATAGGGAGACTCATCTATGAAAAATAATGCTAAAACTAAAATCAGTCTTGTATCCATCCTTGTCATCCTGGGCGTTGCTGCAAGAATGATGCGAGTCATCCACCGCCAGCAAATCAGGGAGCAAAACAGACAAACCATTCAAACGACTAAAAAGGTTGCAGAGTTTCAGAAAACACTAGACGAGGAAGAAACGAAGAAACGGAACGAAACCTTCAACAAGATTTATAATGAATCCCTTGTTCGGACAAAATTTGAGAACTGGCAAAAAGTCGATGAACTTCATGGTTTGGGGCAAAGAGCTGGGCAATTTTATATCTATAACTTTGAAAAAAAGGAAGAAATCCTTTTAGAGAATACAGATCAAGCATTTGTTCTACCCATTCGAGACAAGAGCAATAACGTCACATTTGAGGCCATCTTTGCCCACAAGGACGGTCAGTGGCACATCATGAAGCCAGACGGAAGTTCACAGTTGCAACTAGGAGCAGCCAACATTTCCGCTGAATCTAAGTTTGTCATCGAGAACAATGTCTTAGATTACGACCAGTAAATCAGTAAGGACTCGGTTTAACTACATACAAAAAGCTTAGGACCCCAGCTTGTGGTTGGGATTCTAAGCTTTTTCGTTGATAGGAGAGAGTCGGCCAGCAAGTACCGAAAACTTTTATTCAACAGAAGCCCCATTGGTCGCAATGACTTCTTTGTACCAATAGAAGGATTTCTTACGGGAGCGCTCTAAGCTTCCCTTGCCTTCGTTGTCCCGATCGACATAGATAAAACCGTAGCGCTTCTTCATTTCTCCTGTCCCAGCAGAGACGAGGTCGATACAGCCCCAAGTCGTATATCCCCAAAGGACGACGCCATCTTCGTTAATGGCATCCCGCATGGCCTTAACATGGGCTGCGAGGTAATCAATTCGGTAGTCATCCTCAATCTCCCCGGCTTCATTTGGAGTATCAACTGCGCCTAGTCCATTTTCTACAATAAATAGAGGTTTTTGATAACGATCCCAGATGGTATTGAGGGTAATGCGGAGACCAAGAGGGTCAATCTGCCAACCCCATTCCGAGCTTTCTAGATAGGGGTTCTTCAGAGAGGCAAAGATATTGCCCGCTGTTTTCTCTTTTTCAGCTGGATCCCCTGAAGCGACTCGACTGGCATAGTAGGAGAAAGAAATAAAGTCCACCGTATGGTCTTTCAACAATTGCATATCCTGCTCTGTCATCTCAACCGTGATTCCCTGACGTTCCCACTCTTTCTTAGCATAGTTCGGGTATTCCCCACGCGCTTGCACATCGATAAAGAAATAGTTCTTGCGGTCTTCTTCTAGACCAGCCCAGACATCTCGCGGAGCACAGGTATGCGGATAGTTTTGTCCAGCTGCCAACATACAGCCAACCTTATTGTTAGGATCAATCTCATGGGCTAGCTTGGTAGCAATGGCTGAAGCGACCAACTCATGGTGAGCCGCCTGGTATTTGACCTGCTCCTCATTCTCCCCTTCTTCAAAGCAGAGACCCGCTCCCATAAAAGGCGCATGAAGGATCATATTGATCTCATTAAAGGTTAGCCAGTATTTGACCAAGCCCTTGTAGCGAGTGAAGAGGGTCCGGCAGAGTCGTTCATAACATTCCAACATCTTGCGACTACGCCAACCTCCATACTCGGTAATCAAATGCATGGGACAGTCAAAGTGGGTAATGGTCACCAAGGGTTCAATGCCATACTTGTGGCACTCCTTAAAGAGGTCTTCATAGAACTGTAGACCTGCTTCATTCGGCTCTAGTTCATCTCCTTTAGGAAAGATCCGAGACCAGGCAATGGACAAACGATAGGTTTTAAAGCCCATTTCCCCAAAGAGAGCAATGTCTTCCTTGTAGCGATGGTACATATCAATGCCATCCTTAGCCGGATAAAAATAGCCCTCTTCAAAGTCGAACATCTTTTTCTGACCCGTAATAATGGCGTGACGATCAGGCCCAATCGGCACCACATCCACATTAGCCAAGCCACGGCCATCTTCATTATAAGCTCCCTCACACTGGTTAGCAGCCGTCGCCCCACCCCAAAGGAAACCATCTGGAAATTGAAGTTTATCGGTCATCTCTCTACCTCACTTGATTTGATAGTTCTATTATACCCTTCTCTTTCCAAAAAATCCTACAAGATCCTATGAAAAACTAAACCTATTCTAAGGTAACTCCGACACTTGCGAACATAAAAAGACCGGATGACTCCGATCTTTTTAAGTTCCACTCCAAGAACGTTTAAATTTTTTGATAATAGAATTACCTATTTCATACGATAAAAATCAATCACTAAACCAGCTGGGCCTTTAACTAGCAGGCTTTCGGTTCCCCAATCGGTTACAACTGGGCCATTTAAAACCTGGATACCAAGCTCTTTCAATCGTTTGTAGTTCTGGTCTACATCTTCAACCTCGATATGAAGAATGATTCCTGACTGAAAGTTTTCCAAAGGGACCAAATGATTTTGAGACAACATGAGACAGTGACTGCCAATCGTGAACTGGGCAAAACTGTCGTCAACATAATCGGCTTTTTTATCCAAAATACGCTCCAAGCTAGCACAAACTTGGGGAACATCTGACACGATAATATCTAATTGATTTAAATTCATTTACTATCTATCCTCCATAAAAAGACCGGATTGCTCCGATCTTTTTAAGTTCTGCTCTAAGAAAATCAAAGAATAAACAAGGCATCGAACCGCAGACAGTACTGGAGTACGGCAAGGTGAAGATAACGCAGTTTACATTTGATTTTCCACGAGAGGAATTATTTGATTGCGCGTGATTGCAACCCTTCTTCTTCCAAGAAGAGGCGGAATGGTACGAGTTCTTCTGCTTCGTATTTTTCCTTGAAGGCTTTGATTGCTTCTTCTGAGTAAAGTTTTGGATCCAATTCAAGTACTTCTACTGGAAGTGGACGATGTGGAGTGATGCGAGCATCGATGACAACTGTCTTACCTTCTTTGTTGAGTTTCACAGCTTCAGCAACGACTGCGTCGATGTCTTCGATACGGTCAACTGTAAATCCAATAGCTCCTTGAGCTTCAGCGATTTTCGCATAGTCAGCATTAGGGAAGTCACAACCAAACAAGTGTTTGTTTGTGTCTTCGTATTTGTCCTTGATGAAGGCATATTTACCATTTGAGAAGACAACGTTGATAACTGGAAGGTCGTATTGAACGTTGGTGATAACGTCTGGGTAGCACATGTTGAATGCACCGTCACCCATGATGTTCCATACTTGGCGATCTGGATTGTCTTTCTTAGCAGCGATACCACCAGGAAGAGCGATCCCCATTGTCGCAAAGAGTGGAGATGTACGCCACATGTTCTTAGGTGTCATGTGAAGGTGACGAGTAGATGTTTGAGTAGTGTCACCGACGTCGATTGAGTAGATAGCGTCTTGATCAGCATGTTTGTTGATTGCATTGTAAACTTGATACAATTGCAATTCACCCTCAGTTTTACCTTCGAGTTTGTTCATGTAATCACGCCAGTTTTGGTTATTCTTCACGTTTGCACGCCACCATGGAGTAGATTCAACTGGCTTTACTTTATCAAGAATCGCTTTGGCTGCTTGACCTGCATCTCCAAGGATGGAAGCGTCAAGAGCATGGCGTTTACCAAGTTTGTAAGGATCGATATCCACTTGGATGAATTTTTCAGTGTTCTTGAAGGCTTCGTATACTTCAGCAAATGGGAAGTTTGAACCAAGGAAGAGAACAGTGTCTGCTTCGAAGACTACTTCGTTGGCTGGTTTCCAACCAACACGGTAAGCAGAACCTGTCAACCCTTCGTAGTCCCATTCGAAGGCTTCAAAGTTTTTACCAGTTGTAATGATTGGTGCTTTGATCTTACGAGACAATTCAGTGATCACATCACCAGCACCAACACCACCGAAACCAGCGTAGATCACTGGGCGTTCAGCATTGTTCAAAATTTCAACTGCTTTATCGATTTCCACTTCGTTCAAGGCAGGAGCGATAAAGTGACGTTCATAAGAACCTGATCCGTAGTAAGAGTTTTCGTCGATTTCTTGGAAACCAAAGTTTACTGGAATTTCAACGACAGCTGGACCTTTTTTAGAAACGGCAGCACGGCAAGCTTCGTCGATTACTTTTGGTAATTGTTCTGCGTAAGCTACACGTTTGTTGTAAACAGCGATACCGTTGTACATTGGGTTTTGGTTCAATTCTTGGAAGGCATCCAAGTTCAATTCGTTAACTGGACGTGATCCAAGGATAGCAAGGAATGGAGTGTTATCCATAGCTGCATCGTAAACACCATTGATCAAGTGAGTCGCACCAGGTCCACCTGAACCAACTGCAACCCCGATAGAGCCACCAAATTTAGCCTGCATAACCGCTGCAAGAGCACCTGTTTCTTCGTGGCGAACTTGCAAGAAACGGATATCTTTGTCTTCAGCCAAAGCATCCATGAGTGAGCTGAGTGTTCCTGATGGGATACCGTAGATGGTATCTACGCCCCATGTTTTCAATACATTAAGCATTGCTGCAGATGCAGTAATTTTCCCTTGAGTCATTCTAACTCTCCTTTAAATCTATTTTGATCCTGAAAAATGAAGCACAGCGCTTCTACTTCATCTTTGCGATCAAAGCTCGTCTTGAAAATGAATTTATTCTGACTATTCTCATGAAAACGATTTACAAAACGATTACAGTATTAATTTATCACAAAGAGATTCACATGTATAAGGATCTGCTCAGAGATGCTCAATCCCTATTCCATAACAGATGCTCTTTTTGAGAAATTTTCACAAACTATCCTACAATAGGGTTTTATACTATATTTTCTTACCTACTATTTTCCCTTAGAGCTGTATGGAAAAGAGAAAAAAGTGCTACAGCATGCTGTAGCACTCCGAACATATAAAAATAATTTTTTATATAAAATAACATAAGAAAACTCTGTAAAAATAAAAGGACTTCTCTATTGTTTTCATTATTCAAATATATCCTGAGAATTTCCGCCGTGAGAAAAGTGCTAGAAACACTGTTGTTTCTAGCACTCGGGAGTTTTGGAACCTTAGGTCCAAAACTAAGTCATGGAACTTCGTAGAAGTTCGCTGACGTCCGTACTCACCTAAGGAAAATCTCAGGGAAGATTTTATTTTCACTCTACGTGATATGTGTATCACTTTCTGTTCCCTTTAATCAATCTTTGCGACATTGAGGAGTAGCGAGCTGGTCAAAACAGATACGGAACTGAAGGCCATGGCAAGACCTGCTAGTTCTGGATTGAGGGTCAATCCTAAGCCCGCAAAGACTCCGGCAGCAATTGGAATCCCAATAACATTGTAGATAAAGGCCCAGAAAAGATTGAGCAAGATCCGACGGAAGGTCTTTTGACTCATATCAAAGGCACGAACGACGCCAAGCAAATCATTTTGCGTGAGCACGATGCCACCAGACTCGATCGCAATATCCGTACCAGATCCCATTGCAATTCCAACATCTGCAATCGAAAGAGCAGGAGCATCATTGATCCCATCTCCCACAAAGGCTACCTTATTGCTTTCTTGCAGTTTTTGGATGGCGCTGGCCTTTTCTTGAGGGAGGACATCGGCAATGACGGTATCAATTCCTACTTGATCGGCAATGGCCTGGGCTACCCGTTCGTTATCCCCAGTTAACATGACGGTCTTTAAGCCCCGTTCTTTGAGCTTACGGATAGCTTCTTTTGAGCTGGCCTTTGGAGCATCCTGAATGGCAATCAAGCCAATCACTTGACCATCCACAGCCAAACTGATAACTGTCTTGGCCTGCTTTTGCAAGTCTACCATCCGTTTTTCGAGCTCAGGATCCATCGCTGTCCCATCATGGAGTTTGCCATTTCCCAAGGTCACCAACTGCTGATCGATCTGACCTTGGACCCCTTTTCCTTCGATCGCTTGGAAGTTTTCCACAGGGGATAGCACCAAACCTTTTTCTTCTGCTCGTGATAAGACCGCTTGTGCAAGGGGATGTTCTGAAAAAGTTTCAAGGCTAGCTGCCAGTGTCAAGACACGCGCTTCATCTCCTACCACATCGGTTACAAGGGGTTGGCCAATGGTGATGGTCCCTGTCTTATCAAACACAACAGTTTGAATTTTTTGAACTTCTTGAAGGACGGTTCCGTTTTTGATCAAAACCCCCATCTTAGCACTGCGACCAGTTCCGACCATAAGGGCAGTTGGCGTCGCCAAACCAAGGGCACACGGACAGGCAATAATGAGGACAGAGACTGCATAGAGCATGGCCTCTTGAAGCGATGCCCCCAAAAGCACGAACCAAACCCAGAAAGTCGCAATGGCCAAAATCGTCACTGCTGGAACAAAGATACCTGAAATCTTATCCGTCAGATCTTGAATGGGAGCACGACTGGATTGGGCCATTTTAACAAAGGCCACAATTTGAGATAAGAGGGTCTCACTACCGACTTTTTCAGCCTTGAAGAGAATGGTCCCATTGCTGTTGATGGTGGAACCAATGACGGCATCACCAACCGACTTTTCCACAGGCAGGCTTTCACCTGTCACCATCGACTCATCAATGGTCGTGCTTCCTTCCACAATGGTCCCATCAACCGCGATCTTCTCCCCAGGACGGACCCGAATTAAGTCCCCAATGTGGATATCTTCAGCCGCCACTTCGACATAGTCCCCATCACGGAGAACTTGGGCTGTTTTTGCCTGCAAATCCAACAACTTTTCCACAGCCTTGGAGGCATTTTTACGCATCCGTTCCTCAAAGACTTGCCCTAAAAGAACAAAGAAGAGGATAAAGCCCGCGCTTTCAAAGTATACTGGTTGACCAGCAAAAAGGGCAAATACGCTATAGACATAGGCTACCAGGGTTCCCAGAGCTACTAAGGTATCCATATTGGCATGGTGCTTCTTAAAAGAGGCCCAAGCACTCTTGATAAACGGCACACCTGCCACTAGCATAATCGGCGTTGTCGCGAGAAAGGTCCCCCAGTGACTCACTGGATGCGACACAAAACCTGCTACCATCCCGATCATCAAGATCAATAAGGGAAGGGTAAAGATACTGGTGATCCAAAAACGATCCAGCAAACTCAAGACACGACGGCGTTTTTCCACAACTGTGTAGGAACCCTTTTGCATCTTCATTCCACAAGAGAACTCAAAGTCCCCTGTTTCTGTCGGGGTAAAAGAAATGACCTTATCCACACCAACTTCCAAAGGTTCTAAAATTCCCTGATCTTCAAACAAAATCTCCTTGTAACAGCCGGAAGGATTGACCCGATGGAAGGTGATTTCAGCAGGAATCCCTTTTTGGAGTTGAAATTCTTTGGGACTATAGCCCTTTTCTGCTGTAATACGGATCTTTTGCACTCCGTTTTCCACAACTGCTTTTTGTTTTTCTGCCATACCTACTCCTTTATTCCACAATCATGTGACCATGCATCATGTTCATACCACATGAATACCCATATTCGCCCGCTTTTTCTGGCGTAATTTCAATGACATGTTTTTCACCCAAAGGCAAATCTTCATGCACCCCAAAGTCTGGAAAGACCACTTGGTCGAGACATGAGGATGGATCCTTGCGGTTAAAGATAATCCGGGCTGGAACATTCTTTTTCAGGACGATAGTTTCAGGCGAATAGCCCCCCATGACTTCGACTTCAATTTCTTGATAACCTGATTTTTGACGAGCGTGGTCGCTCATCTTTTCATGTTCTGCAAAGAACCACCAAGCAATAAAGACAACCACAAGTAAACAAACAATACTAATCAACAATCCAAACATAGAATTTCCCTCTTTCTATTACATACAATTGCAAGGGACTGTTTCGACAGCCTCTGCTTTCTTATCTTCGAGGACTTGTTGTAGCTGATTAAGATCTGCTAGCGTAAAGTCACTCGCCTGAATCAAGTTTTCAAGCACCTGGACAATCCTTTTGGAGCAAACCTTGTCCTTCACATCCTCAACGACCAAGTCTAAACTCTGGTCCTGCGTCAACAGTGCCGAGTAGACAAAGGCTTTGCCTGCTTTTTCTCTAGTCAGACACCCTTTTTCAACCAAGCGCGTCAAGAGGGTCTTGATCGTCGACTTCGACCAGTCAAAGCGCTCAGACAAGACTGCGATCAAATCCGTGCTGGTCTGCTTGCCTTCCATCCAGATAATCTTCATGATGCGCCATTCCGCATTGGAAATTTGCATGACCTCTCCTTTCAAAATCTACAATTGTAAATCTTATGATGTTATTCTACTCCTAAGATTTACATTTGTCAACCAAAAGTTTTTAAAAAAACAAATCTTCCTTTGAAGATTTGTCTGGTTGGGCTTTTTCGCTCCTATTTTTGTCTCTATAACGTCTCCTGCAGAGCTTGGGCTAGAATGCGGTAACCAGCCACACTTAAATGAAGGCCATCTGTCGTATAGGCTTCTGCCAACTGCCCCTCTTCATCCAATAAAGACGAATACACATCGACATAGCTGACCTGGTGGTAGGCCTGGGCCAATTCGTGATAGTCTTGATTGAGGGCTTGAATTTTTTCATTGGTCCGCACATAGACCTTTTGTTTGTAGCGCTCTTCTTGACTCACCGGTAAAACCGAGATCAAGTTGATGTGGGTCAGCGGAAAGTCCCGCATAATTGCTTGTAAGACCGCTTCTACATTGTCTAGGGTTTCCTTTTGAGGAATTTCTTTTCCGATATCATTGGTCCCGATCAAGAGAAAGATCTGATCCACCGCCGTTCCAAAGACATGGGCGTCTAGATGTTTACGAAGAAGATCCGTCTTATAGCCTCGTACTCCTCGATTGACCATGTGTTTGGGACTTTGTAATAGTTCATGAATGGGGAAATACTCCACGATAGAGTCTCCGATAAAGATCAAACCAGGCTCCTTCAGAGGGGCTTGATTGAGCTCCCGATAGGTTGTTACGATCTTCTCCTGCTCCTTTAAGAGCCAGTCTTCTAACAGTTGTACCGCCATCTATTTCTCTCCCTTCACTTGTTCCCAGGGGGTCAATCCTAGATACTCTTCGATCACCTGGTAGACACCGCCTTCTTGATGGCTAGGCGCTAGATGATTGGCGACAGCTTTGACAGCTTCTTCTGCATTAGCCACAGCATAGGAGTGACCCGCCATTTCAAGCATTTCGATGTCGTTTCCGCTATCCCCAAAGGCCATGACCTGGCTGGCATCAAGCTGCCACATCTCCATTAATTGAGCCAGACCCCAAGCCTTGTGAATGCCTGCTTGTAAGAGATCCATGCTGCCAAAACCGCTCGAAACCGCCATCAGCTGATCTCCAAAAGCCCGCTGGACTTCTTGGCTCACTTGATCGAGACGATCCAAGCCAACCACCAAGCTCATTTTAAGCACCTGATCAAATAGATCTGCTGTCAATTCCGGAACAAACTTCATCCGCTTGTACAAGGCTTCAATCACTTCCGGCTGCATGAATTTCTCAACTTCTGTAAAGACCGTGCCTTCCTTGACAAAGCCACCATTGACAGCTGAGACAACCAGCTGGTCTGAAATTTCTCGCCCCTTAAAATAATCAAGAACCGCCTCTACAAGTTCTCGATCCCAGAATTTTCCTAGAATCATCTGATCATCCTCAAAAATCCGAGCTCCATTGGCTACGACCAGAGTCACCCGTTTGACCAAAGGACCCAAGAGCTGGCGCATGCGATGGATTTCATTTCCTGTCGCAATGACAAAGCGAATCCCTTTTTGATCCAAGTGGTCCAAAAGCCTTTCCAGACGCGGAAGATCCACCTCTCCTCGCTCATCTAATAAGGTTCCATCCATATCTGTTGCAATCAACTTAATCATACAATCTAACCTTTTCCCTTTCAAAGGGTGTAAATTATCTGGTTCCATTATACCACAGATCAAGCCAGTCAAAACCACCCGTGAAAACAGGTGTCTACCTCTTGGGCTGAAGGTTCCTACTAAAGGACAAGGAATCTTCTTATAAATATAAGCCCTTTTCTACACTTTCCTGAATTAACTCTTCTGTCAGTTTCCATAATTCTTCCGATTCACTTTTTATGAACTTTTTCTTTTCTAATACCATCTCTGAACGGATATGATCGGGATTATAATCGACTTCTGATACTTCCAAGTGATTGATCAGTGGTACCAATGCGTCAATCACTCTTGCATATCTTGCCTCAGGACTCTGCCCTTTTTCAAACTCCAACCAAGAATTTTTCATATTCAAATATGTTTCTTCTGGAAGGAGGCTCATTGTTTTTTCTATAGATGCTAGCTCTCTATCATGAGCATGAAGCTTTTTTTCATCATCAAACACCCAAGTATCTCCAGCATAAATCTCACCTAAATCATGGATCAGTAACATAGAAATCACCTTTTCCATATTCAATTTTTCAGGATAATAATCTTGAAGAACCATCGCAGCTATCGCACCCTGCCAGGAATGCTCAGCGCTATTTTCAAACCGTCCATCAAGGGTTCTATTAAACCTTGTTACCGACTTTAATTTCTCGATTTCTTTAATAAATTTAACTGTCTGATTCAAATCACTCATGGCGACTCCAACCTCCCTATTCGAAATTACGACTATCATACCAAAAATCGGATTTTCCATAAATGAATTCCCGTATTTGCAAAAGAAAAGGAAAATAATTCAGATTGGATACAAAATTATCTTAGAAACTTTCCGTTGTGAGAAAAGTGCCTGAAACAATAACGTTTCAGGCACTCGGAATTATTGAGAGTAAAACAGTTTGGGAAACTGTTTTAGCCTGAGCCCAGAAATTAAAGAGCGAAGG
>NZ_KV811501.1:328909-338477 GCF_001813105.1 Streptococcus sp. HMSC072C09
CTGACGTCCGTACTCACCTAAGGAAAGTTTTTAATATGACTTTGTCTTAAATCTGAAGCTACTGCTTAGCTTCTATTTTTCAGCCAACAAAGGCCCAAATAATGGCAATCAGCACTGCCGGAAGGAGATTGGCGACCTTGATTCGTTTGCCCCATATGAGATTGATCCCTACACAGAGAATGAGGCTGGAGCCAACTAGGGACAGATTCGAAAGGGCTTGTGGAGTCATGATCGGTGCGATCAAATGGGCCAACAGCGTGATCAAACCTTGAAGGATCACAAGTGGAACCACCGCAAAGATTGCGCCTTTTCCTTTTGAAACGGTCAAGACCAGAACGATAACCATATCCAGAATAGCCTTGGCCAACAAGGTCGAGGTGTCGCCTGTCAGGCCATCCTGGACAGCTCCGACCACCGCCATAGCCCCGATACAAATGGTCAAGGCCGTGGTCATAAAGGCATCAACAAAGCTGGTATCGCCTTGATTGCCCGTCTTTTCCTTTAGCCAGGTTCCCAGACGCTCAAAGCCCTCCTCAATCTTCAAGAGTTCCCCGATAACGGTCCCGATCACTAGACTCAGAATCAACATCATACTGCCGTGACTTTCCACATGACTTCCATGCACCACCAGCATCTTTTCCAAGGTCCCTGCGATGCCCAAGACAAAAACAGCAACACCCGTCACTTTCAGAAGGGTCTCATGAAAATCTTCTGATAAACGTTGACCGATGAGCAATCCTAAAAGCCCACCAAATACGACCCCTAAAGCATTATAGAAGGTCCCTAAACCGATCATTTACAAACTCCTTCGTCCATTTTCATTCTTTTTCAATTTCTTTCAAAGACCAGTGTCCCGTCTCTTCATACTGGTCAATCAAGTCCTTGGCTGTTTGCGTAATCTCCTCTGGATAATGCAGACTTTCTAGCGTATTTACCGCATTCTTAGTCACAGCTGACCCTGGCTTAATCTGGTAGTCAAAGACGATCTTGCCATCCACATAGCGACTGTCAAAATGGTAATTATCATTGACTTCACCGGAGGCTGCGACCAGCTCAATATCATGACTGGAGATCATGTAGAGGCAGTTTTGGGCAGCCAACCAGCGGACAATCCCAAGACCTGATCCGATCCGCTCGATGGTATTGGTCCCCTTAAATAGCTCGTCAATAAAGAAGTAGTGAAAACCAGGCTTTTTCAGATGCTGAATCATACGCAAAATAGCTTTACTTTCGGTGATGAAATAACTATCTCCAACTTCAATATCATCACTCACATCCATAGCCGTTAGGACATGACCGTAAGGAAGGGCCAATCTTTCTCCATAGGCAAAGCCTAATCCTTGAGCCAGAATGGCATTGATGGCGACAGTCTTCAAATAGGTCGATTTCCCGGAGGCATTGTCCCCACTGATGACCATATTTTTCTGAAAATGCACATCATTCGCAATCGGATTGGACAGCAAAGGATGATAGAGCGTCTCGCCCTCAATGCCACCCGTCTCTGTAAAGACTGGCTGGCAGACCACTTCTAGATCCCGCTTATGGCGCAAGAGACTAATGGCGACTTCCATCTCTCCAAGGAGATCCAGAAGCTTCTGGGCCTCTTTTTGATGAGCTTTCACCTGATTGTAAATATAGACCTGAGCGATCTGCGGGAGTAAAAAGAGGACGTTGAGGTAGAGGAGAACAATTTCCATCTCAGAGGTCCCCGTTGGACTCTGCAAGACACTGGCAAGGATCCGCGTTTTCTTAAAGGGTTTGACCGCTTGCTTTAGTTCTTCTTGTTGTGGCAAGGCTAGATGGCTCAAGCGTTCTGCCGAAGCAAAGATGCGGACCAGATAGCTAACATTATCCAGACGGATTTTATTGGACCAATTGCGCAAACTCGAAAAGACGATATTAAAGACCACACTGATCACCAAGAGGGTAATGGCCACGACTGGCTCAAAGGGGATGGCAAAGAGACAGACAATGGGAAGACAGGCCAAGGCTAGATAGAGGGGCAAACCTGCATAATGCTTGCCGGGATTTGCGACAATGCTCCGCGCCATGTTGTGGTTCTTCTTGCCCAGTTGGTTGAAAATGACCTGAACCTTGAGGCGCAAATCAGGATGCTCTTCAAAAAAGGCTTCTAAGTCATGAAGCTGGTCCTGAGGTTGAAATTCCAGCAGGCGCATTTTTTGATAGAGAGCCTCTGCCCCAAGGCTCGATTGGGTATAGTTGAGTTGATCAAAGACCGCATCCAAAGCCAAATCATGCCAGGTCTGATCATCCACTTGGCTATCAATCGTCTTTCCCTTAGCCGGATAAGCCAGGCTGTCTATCAAACTTTCTTCTGTATCTTTCTTGCGAAAGAAAGGCGCTCCATCCCAAGCCTTCTTCAGCTTTTGCTTGAGGCGGATGGCCGTAAGAAATTTGGTCGCCCAAATCACCACTATCAATCCTAGGATCCCAAGCGGGATCCAGTTCACATTTCCTTCCATGCTCTATTCCTTTCCGCTCTGAGGCCAGTCCAAGTGAACATGTTCCTTCATTTCTCGGTAGGCCGTGTCCACTCTCTCCTTGGTCTCCTCATCCAGCTTGTCACGGTATTTGCCACCCTGGATAAAATCTTCCAAGATATAGGTCTGGTACTTGTACAAGTCATAGCCTTCAGGAGAATAGGTGCCCTTCGGAGTCCGACTGACCCAGGTTGGATGAGCAGTAGCCGTCTTAATCCGTGTCTTGCGACCAACCTTTTCGATGGTCACATCCATCAAGACCCCTCGCTCTGTCCATTGGGCAGTCTCCACTCCCTCCATGGTTTCCAGACGCTGATTGGACAGGAAATTCCCCATTGAGTAGATGATAAGCTTGTTTTGACCATCTTTATTGACCACTTCAGCAGGCTCTACAACATGGGGATGCCCGCCAAAGACAATATCAGCTCCCCAAGAAACCATCTTGTGGTAGAGCTCTTTTTGCTCTTCTGTCGGCTCCAACTGGTACTCGATTCCCATCTGGGGCATAACAATGGTGATATCTGCCTCTTGCTCCGCCTTTTGGATCTCCGCCTTCATCCGCTCTTCATCCAGATCAGACAAGACATCTGCTTGCTCCTCTGGAGTAAGGGTCGTTTCCATTCCATTAAACCCATAAGCGTAGGCTAGAATAGCAATCTTGATGCCATTCACTTCCTTGATCACCAAGGGGGCCTGGCCTCTCTTTTCATGCGTGTAAACACCGACAGGTGTGATGCCTGCATCTTCAAAGGCCTTAGCTGTCGAATAGACTCCTTCTAGACCTGAATCCAGGATATGGTTGTGTCCCAAATCCATGACATCATAACCAGCATCCTTGATGGCTGGTACGACTTCGCTCGGCGCATTAAAGAGAGGATAACCTGACAAATAGTAATTCGGGTTAATGGTTCCCTCAAAATCGCCCAAGGCCAGATCCGCCTTTTGTAGCCAGGGTTTGACATACTCATAATTTTCATGAAAATCATAAGTCCCATCTTCTTTTTGCGCACTCATATAGACCAGATCGTGATAGAGCTGATCTCCATTGGCCATGATCCGAGCTGTATGAGGAATCTGATCAGCCGGTGTCTTGGCCTTGTACACAAGCTCTGGCCGTTCCGTTGCGGTGATCGGAAAGCCTTGAAACTTTTGCACCCACAAGATAGCATTGGCCACGATGAAAACAACAGACAAGAGCACGTAGACAAACTGTTCATTGGTCAGCTGAATCCTTGAAAAGAGACGATCAAAAGCCCAGTCAAAGGCTGCCGATAGCTCTTTTCCCATCGTTTTGATAGTCCCTTTCACACTCTCCCACTTCTCTAACATTCCTACCTCTTCTTCGTACCTAGTTTCTCCAATGATCCGCCAACAAATTGAGCTGTCATTGAAATACTTTCTCTTCATTGTATCACAATTTTTAAGAAGAGAAAAAAGAGAGCAGAACAGAAGCGCCATTGTTTAGAACCGCTTCTTTGTCCTGCTCCTGCACAGTTATTCATGTAAATGATCGATCATCACTTCTTATCGTTTGATTTGGACAAGCTGATTGCAACCATGACAAGACTTAGGAAAAAAGCCGAAAGTAACCCTTTTGTCGTCCGATTCATAAAAGGTTGATGGAATACAAAATGATTATAGGCAGTAAATCCTAATCCAATCAGAGTTACCATAGCTGAAAGTGAAAAAATCGTTAACCACAAATTTCTTGTTTTCATCATTAACTCCGTTTTTTGATCTACTAGAAAGGCCCTCTTATTTCAAAGCCTTTAACAAATATCCATAACCTTCTTGCTCCATTTCCTCTTTTGGAATAAAGCGCAGCGAGGCCGAATTGATACAATAGCGTAGGCCACCTTGGTCTTTTGGTCCATCGGTGAAGACATGGCCGAGGTGGGCATTGCCTGAGCGGGAACGAACTTCGATCCGCTCCATCCCGTGGCTATGGTCCTGGTAATAGTGGACAACATCTTTGGCAATGGGACGAGAGAAACTTGGCCAGCCACAGCCAGAAGCAAACTTATCCTTGGCAAAGAAGAGAGGCTCTCCAGTCGTAATATCCACATAGATCCCCTCTTCGAAGGTCTGATCATAGGCATTCTGGAAAGGGCGTTCCGTCGCACTTTCTTGGGTGACTTGATACTGCTCTGCTGTCAGTTTCGCTTTTAGGGTTTCTTGATCTGGCTTCTGATAGGCTGACGGATCAATCAAGGGCTGGTCAGCATCCGTCACATCGATATGGCAATAGCCTCCGGGATTCTTCTTGAGATAGTCTTGGTGGTAGTCCTCAGCTGGGATGTAGTGGCGCAAAGGCTCTAGCTCAACAGCTATTTTACTGCCCAGTTGCTTCTCTTCTTCCGCAAACACTTGGGCAATCACCTCATGATCTCCCTCGTCTGTATAATAGACACCGGTCCGATATTGGCGGCCTCGATCATTTCCCTGCTTGTTAATGGACAAGGGATCAATCACCCGGAAATAGTAGAGCAGAATCGCTCGTAGGGTAATTTTATCTGGATCGTAGATGACCTGAACAGTTTCTGCATGATCCGTTTCCTTGATCAATTGGTAGTTGGTCGTTTCTACCTGGCCATTGGCATAGCCCACCGTCGTCTCTTCTACACCGGGGATCCGTGAAAAATATTCCTCTAAGCCCCAAAAACAGCCACCTGCTAGATAAATCTCTGCCATCTTTTTCCTCGCTTCCTGCATTCCCTAAGAGGAACGCTTAACATCTATTAGCTCCATCATAATCCAAGAGCCTCAGATTTTCAAGGATTCTGCATCAAAAATCCCTTCTACTATACGTAAAAGGGATTCAATCCTTCTTATTTTTCAAATAAGAAAAAGAGCGAGTAATAGAAGTTCCAAAACGATAGGGTTAACTGATGTAGAAAATCATGAAGGACTACCATGACCAACACCTCCTCTGAATATCTGTGGACAAACTCAAGGCACATCAACTACAAAACCACCGTCGGTCCGTAGACCTGTAACTGAGGCTTCACAACCTCGTAATGCCAGTGATCATAAGCTCGCCAAGCTTGAAAGGCTTCTTCGTTCAATGCTAGCCCGCCCAGACCAATCAATAGACTGGCGGTCTGATAAAACTTTTCTAACTCAATCAACAGACGATTGTCTACCCGCCTAGCCTTTCGTAAACCTTTCAACATCTGATCTAGATTTTCTCGAAATCGAAGGGTATCTGAACTAGGGGTGAATCCCTTAGAAAAGGCTGTTTGAAGAAGGGTGATCGTCGTCCTTGCCTCTTGAATCACATCCCTTTCTTCCATAGAAATCACCTTCCTTTTCACCTCCATTGTACACCTTTTTCTCTCTATAAAAATGGAAAATTCCTAAAACTAGGAACAGAATGAGGCTGGGACAAAAGTCCTAGCCTCTCAATTGTTTCTAGATTGTCGAGCAAGACGCAGTGGTTGAGTGGACTCTACTACGCTGATTTCATCAGCTTTTACAGCCCTACTCAACTGTGCGGAGGTGGGACGACGAAATCGAATTCTAACGAATTACCGATTTCTGTCCCACTCTCATAAAAAACTTCCCCAAGTTTCCACTTGAGGAAGTTTTTCGAAAGATTAGTCAATGTAGTGCAATTTCCCACGGAAGTCTTCTAGGCTTTGGTAGCCTTTTTCTTCCATGATAGCTTTGAGCTCCGCAGTGATGCGGTCAAAAGCTCCTACTCCTTCTTTATGCAGCGTCGTTCCGATTTGCACCATACTAGCCCCACAAAGGATATGCTCAAAAGCATCGCGACCAGTCAAGACACCACCTGTCCCCACAATCTGAATTTCTGGGTTCAGACGTTGGTAAAAGGCATGGACATTGGCGAGAGCCGTTGGCTTGATGTATTCTCCACCAATCCCGCCGAATCCGTTCTTCGGACGAATCACCACGGATTCATCCTCAATGTAGAGGCCATTTCCGATCGAATTGACGCAATTGACAAACTTGAGCGGGTATTTGTTAAAGATCGCTGCTGCTTGATCAAAATGAACGATATCAAAATAAGGGGGTAACTTGATCCCTAGAGGTTTGGTGAAATAGGCAAAGACCTCAGACAAGATCCGATCTGTCGTATCAAAATCATAGGCAATCTGAGGTTTCCCAGGGACATTGGGACAAGATAGGTTCAACTCTGTCAAGCCTTTAAAATCACTGTCTTGCACCTTTTTCAAGATGGTATGGGTTTCCTCAGGAGACATGCCGACGAGAGATAAGAAGAAGGTCCGATCTGGATCCGTTTCTTGCAACTCCAATAAGTAATTCAAATAATAGTCCAACCCTTGGTTAGGTAGCCCCATCGAATTGATCGAACCAAGCGGCACATCTTGGTAGCGTGGCTCTGGATTACCAGCACGGAATTCTAAGGTCGCTGTCTTGGTCACAAAGGTCCCAGCAGCTGAGTTCTTCACTTCTTCTAATTCCTCAGTGGTCATACAGGCTACACCTGCCGCATTCATCAAGCAGTTGTCAAATTCAAAACCAGCAATTTGCGTTTTTGTCGATACCATCTTGTACTCCTTTTTTGAAACACCACCAACAGAATCGTTCGGGATGCTCTCTATTTTCTTCTTTCATTATACCATCACTTGGAAGCTTCCGGACAATCAAAGCTAAAAATTCTTCCAAACATTCGGACTTTCCTAGTCGCGATAAAATTTTCAGAAAATTCAACTTTTTTCTTTACAAGCCAAAAAAAGTCTGCTATAATGATCCATGTAATAAAACATGACATTGTTTGTCAACTGTCTCAAAGCCACTCCCCTAGCGGGTTTGCTGGTTTTCGTTTCATTCACAAAGGAGAATTAACATGACAACTGCTAAAGAATATATCCAAAGCACTTTCGAAACTGTAAAAGCTCGTAACGGCCACGAAGCTGAATTCCTTCAAGCTGTTGAAGAGTTCCTCAGCACTTTGGAACCTGTTTTTGAAAAACATCCTGAATACATCGAAGAAAACATCTTGGCTCGTATTACAGAACCTGAACGCGTAATTTCTTTCCGTGTTCCTTGGGTTGACCGTGAAGGAAACATCCAAGTAAACCGTGGTTACCGTGTTCAATTCAACTCTGCAGTAGGTCCTTACAAAGGTGGTCTTCGTTTCCACCCAACTGTTAACCAAGGGATCTTGAAATTCCTCGGTTTCGAACAAATCTTCAAAAACGTCTTGACTGGTCTTCCTATCGGTGGTGGTAAAGGTGGATCTGACTTCGATCCTAAAGGAAAAACAGACGCTGAAGTGATGCGTTTCTGCCAAAGCTTCATGACTGAATTGCAAAAACACATCGGTCCTTCTCTTGATGTCCCTGCTGGTGATATCGGGGTTGGTGGACGTGAAATCGGATACCTTTACGGTCAATACAAACGCCTTCGCCAATTTGATGCTGGTGTCTTGACTGGTAAACCTCTTGGTTTCGGTGGTAGCTTGATCCGTCCAGAAGCAACTGGTTATGGTTTGGTTTACTACACTGAAGAAATGCTCAAGGCCAACGGCGACAGCTTTGCTGGTAAGAAAGTCGTGATCTCAGGTTCTGGTAACGTTGCCCAATACGCTCTTCAAAAAGCAACTGAACTTGGTGCAACTGTTATCTCTGTATCTGATTCAAACGGTTACGTGATCGACGAAAACGGTATTGACTTCGACCTTCTTACAGACGTCAAAGAAAAACGTCGTGCACGTTTGACTGAATACGCTGCTGAAAAACCAACTGCTACTTACTACGAAGGTTCTGTATGGACTTATGCTGGTAACTATGACATCGCTCTTCCATGTGCAACTCAAAACGAAATCGATGGCGATGCTGCAAAACGTTTGGTCGCTCAAGGTGTGAAAGTTGTCTCTGAAGGAGCAAACATGCCAAGTAACATCGATGCCATCAACGTATACAAAGAAAATGGTATTCTTTACGGACCTGCTAAAGCAGCCAATGCTGGTGGGGTTGCTGTATCTGCTCTTGAAATGAGCCAAAACAGCCAACGTCTTTCATGGACACGCGAAGAAGTGGACGGACGTTTGAAAGACATCATGACCAACATCTTCAACACTGCTAAAACAACTGCAGAAACTTACGGTCTTGGTAAAGATTACCTTGCAGGTGCCAACATTGCTGCCTTTGAAAATGTCGCAAACGCGATGATTGCACAAGGTCTTGTATAATCAATCGATATTTTTCTTTGAGACCTTCGGGTCAAAGCCTCTCAACTCCTGAAACCAGTATGTTTCAGGAGTTTTTTTGTAGCTACAGACCTCTGTCAAGACACCCCGTCCCAAGTGAGGAAAGCCATTTTTTAGATAAGGGACTCGACCGTCTCTAGTGGGGAGAAGTGAGCCCTCTCTTTTTCTGTATCTTTTTCTAAAAAAATTTTATTTTTTTTACTTTACCCCCTTGCATTTTTAATAAATTAGTATTAAACTATAGCAAAAGGAGGTGTGCTTATGTTTCTTTTAGCTCAAGAAAAATCAGATACGATCGAATTCCTTAAGTCTGAATTGGTCCAATTACTCTCCAATATGCGACAAGAAATCGCAGCTAGCCGTCAATCACAGACCGGCGCAGCTTGCCATCATATTGAATATTGCATGGACAAGATCCAGAGGGCAAAAAGTTCCGTAGCCATTGCCCTCCCCATCGAATCCTTAAATCTCGAAATCACGACTATGTTGCGCCAGCAACTCATCGTCTTGCCACCAGAGGCTCGAAAAAATTGGGACCAAATTAAAAAGCTGGATTTCAAATACTGCCACTTAAAATAGACCAAAAAAGAGAGTGGGACAGAAATCGGTAATTCGTTAGAATTCGATTTCGTCGTCCCACCTCTGCACAGTTGAGTAGGGCTGTAAAAGCTGATGAAATCAGCGTAGTAGAGCCCACTCAACCACTGCGTCTTGCTCGACAACCTAAAAATAATTGAGAGGCTAGGACTTTTGTCCCAGTCTCTTTTTTGTATTAAAAAATATAAAAAATTGGTTCATAAATTAATTTATTAGTTAGAATGATTCAATCGTCTACTTAAACTTTCCGCTGTGAGAAAAGTGCCTGAAACAA
>NZ_KV811501.1:338577-374192 GCF_001813105.1 Streptococcus sp. HMSC072C09
GTCCGTTCTCACCTAAGGAAAGTTTCTAAGAGGATCTTGTCTACATTCTAATTTCTGAGCTTTTCTTATTACATGATCCCGTTCTTTCCTGTCGGTAGGTTAATCCCTGCTTCCATCAAGGCATCATGGTAGAGTTTATAGTAGGTATGATAGACCGTCGTCTGGGTGCCATTTTGCGCAGTCATCACGATGCGGAAGGAATAACGACCATTTTTTTCAATCTGTGGGCCTAATATCGTAGGACCTGTCAACACTTCTGGGTGTTTGTCTTGTTCAGACTGATTGACCTGAGCAATCACCTGATAGATCTTGTCGAGATCTGTATTTGCATCTAGCGGAATATCGATTAGCACGCGCATATCGCCACGTGAGAGATTGCTGACGACGGTGATGTTGCGATTCGGGACAAAGTGGAGAGTTCCATCAAAGTCCCGCACCTGGGTCGTCCGAATCCCGACACTGCTGACGATGCCGGCAATATTAATAGACCCATTCGTGAGACGAACATTGTCTCCCACATCCAGCTGGCGTTCTAAAAGGATGAAGAAACCATTGACCAAATCGGAAAGAAAGCCCTGGGCTCCCATCCCAATCGCCACCCCAGCAATCCCAGCACCAGCTAATAGACTAGAGACTGGAAGACCCAGAATCGACAAAATCCAGTAGATCAAGATGAAATACAAACAATAGTTTAAGAGGCTCTCAACCAAACGGAGAATCGTATTTTTACGGGCTTCATCCTGCACCGTATACTTAAAGGAAGGGGTTAATATCCGCTTGACCAGGCTATGGATGACCTTTTTAGCGATAAAAAATAAGAGAAAGATAAAAATCAGAGAGATACATTTTGATATCAGATCATCAAAAATCTTCGTCCAGTCTATTTTACTGAAATAACGTTGGAAAGCTTGACTCATTTATTCGGGCCTTTCTAACAAAGAATAGTATGATTATATCAAATATTCGGAAATAAGGCTATTTTTTAAAAATTTCATTGCTTTTCCCCCCTCACTATCGTATAATATTCCTTAATTATTTTTTAAGGAGGTCCTACATGATTCATCGACTGATTACCACTTGGAATAAAACCAACCTTATGAAAAGGATCGCAATCGGGATTGTACTTGGAGTCATTCTAGCACTTCTCTTCCCGAAAGCAACTGGCATTGGACTCTTAGGAGAGTTCTTTGTTGGAGGGCTCCGTGCGATCGCACCCCTTCTGGTCTTTGCGCTCGTCGCAAATGCCCTCTCCCAACACCAAAAAGGGACAGAGACCAATATGAAAAAGGTCATCGTCCTCTATCTCCTAGGAACCTTTGCAGCTGCCTTCGTCGCTGTTTTGGTCAATTACATCTTCCCGATCACCATTACCCTGACTGGAAAAGCCGCTGAAGGATCCTCTCCAAACGGGATTGGCGAAGTGATTAGTAACCTCTTGCTCAAGATCGTCGACAACCCGGTCAATGCCTTGCAGCAAGCCAACTACATTGGGATCCTTTCTTGGGCAACTGTCTTTGGGATTGCCATGAGAGAGGCGAGTGAACATAGTAAAGACCTCCTGCAAACCCTAGCAGACATCACTTCAAAAATTGTTGAGTGGATTATCAACCTAGCTCCATTTGGGATCTTAGGCTTGGTCTTCACGACCATCGCTGGCCAAGGACTCAGCGCCCTTAGCAACTACGGGATTCTCTTGCTTGTTTTGGTTGGTACCATGGCTTTTGTAGCCCTGGTCATCAATCCATTGATCGTCTTTTTCATGATCCGCAAGAACCCTTATCCCCTTGTTTTTAAATGCCTCCGTATCAGTGGGGTAACAGCCTTCTTCACCAGAAGCTCTGCAGCCAACATCCCTGTCAATATGCGTCTCTGTGAAGAATTGGGGCTGAATCCAGACACCTATTCTGTCTCCATTCCACTTGGTTCAACTGTAAACATGGCAGGCGCAGCCGTGACGATCAATATTTTGACGCTAGCTGCTGCCAATACCTTGCACATTCAGGTTGACTTTGGAACGGCGCTCATTCTAAGTGTTGTAGCGGCTATCTCTGCTTGTGGAGCATCTGGAGTTGCGGGAGGATCTCTCCTTCTCATCCCTGTTGCTTGTAGCCTTTTTGGTATCACCAATGATTTGGCCATGCAAGTCGTCAGCGTCGGCTTTATCATCGGGGTCATCCAAGACTCTTGCGAAACAGCCCTCAACTCTTCGACAGATGTGCTCTTCACCGCCATCGCCGAAATGAGTAGCTGGCCAAAAGAAAAACGCTATTAAATGATCCTATCTCAAATAGACAAGAAAACCCAGACCTTGCGATCTGGGTTTTCTTATTTCTTAAAGTATTGTTTGCTTTCTTTGATGATGACAGGGGAGAGAGCTAAAAGGGCGATCAGGTTGGGCAAAGCCATCAGCCCATTCACAATATCCGCAATCACCCAGACCAGATCCAGCTTAAGGAAGCCTCCTAGTCCAACCATAAAAACAAAGAAGGTCCGATAGAGGTTGATATGTTTGACACCAAATAGGAATTCAAAACACCGCTCTCCGTAATAAGACCATCCAAGAATAGTCGTGGTCGCAAAAAGCACCAAGCATAGCGTCAGAATGATACCTCCGACTGGGCCAAAGACGCCTGTAAACGTATCCTGAGTCAGGGTACTAGTGCTGCCCTTAGCCATCCACTCACCTGAAACCAGGAGCGAAAGTCCTGTCAAACTACAGATGATAATGGTATCAATAAAGGTTCCTGTCATCGAGATCAAGCCCTGCTCGACGGGCTCATTGCTCTTCGCTGCGGCGGCTGCAATGGGTGCAGATCCGAGACCCGATTCATTAGAGAAAACTCCACGCGCCACCCCTTTTTGGATAGCCATTTTGACCGTTGCTCCTGCAAAACCTCCCATGGCTGCAGTCCCTGTAAAAGCACCTGAAAAGACTGCTTTTAAGGCTGGAAGCAATTGGTCCAGATGCAAGGCAATGATCGTGACAGTCGCAAAGATATAGGCAGCAGCCATAAAAGGAACCACTTTTTCAGAGACTTTGGAAATCCAGTGAATCCCACCAAAGATGATGGTTGAAACCACTAGCGCAATCACTACACTAGCTACTTCTGGAGCCGTTCCAAAACTAGCTTGAAGGGATCCCGTAATGGAATTAACCTGGGTCATGGTTCCGATCCCAAAGAGGGCCACCAAAACACCTGCAACCGCAAAGAAAATAGCCAGTGGTCGCCACTTCTCTCCCATTCCGTGAAGGATGTAGTACATCGGACCACCCGAGATATGACCGTTGTCATCCTTGGTCCGATAACGAATGGCTAAGAGCCCTTCAGCATACTTGGTCGCCATTCCAAAGAAGGCTGCCATCCACATCCAAAAGAGGGCACCTGGGCCACCTGTCTGAATCGCTGTAGCCACCCCTACAATATTCCCCGTCCCTACAGTAGCCGCTAGAGCTGTCGCAAGGGCTCCGAAGCTTGAGATATCCCCGTGTCCCTCATCTTCTGTAAAGATCAAGCGAAAAGCTTTTGGAAGATAGCGTATCTGAAGCAAACCCAAGCGAAGGGTCAGGTAGATCCCTGTTCCTACCAATAGCACCAATAAGGGGGCGCCCCACACTAAATTATCGACCTGCTGAAAAAACTGCAATACATGATCCATTTTCTGTCTCCTTTTTCATCGACCGCTCGACAGAAAAGAGAAAAAGAAAGAGCACATGTCAAACATGTACTCTGGTCCTGCTTAAAATAGGGAACTTCCCCTATCTTTCGCTCTGTCCTTTTACCTGAGAGTTTGAGTAGATGCATCCTCTACCTTGCCCCTTCGGTGCCATTTCTGGTCTCTCCAGAGTTCCGTCCATTCACAGTCACTCACGCTTCTGCAAACTTCATTCGGTCGTATGTAATTTTCTCTATTTTAATCGATTTTCAAAAGTTTGTCAATCGTTTCTGAAAATGTCTTGTAAACTACCTGAAAATACACGGTTTTTAGTCACTCAAGGAGAAGTGATTGGTCATGAGGTTGCTAGCATCGAGCAAAATCTTGTCCAAGAGTTGATCTGTCGCTTCCTGGATTTGATCACTCATGGCTTGGTTTTCCGCCTCAAAATCAACAGTGTCACCTGCTGCAAGTGCACGATCGACTTTATTGATGCGCGCATGTCCCCAGGCCATTGTCGATTCTTGGTAGTCATCTAGATCCCCAACATGGTGAGCATAGTGAGGATCTGCTAGTCCGGCAATAATCCGGTTGGCCCAGTAAAAGGAATCCGTTGTCACCTTAGCCGTCGTATTGGCAAAGTAGTCTGGCGTTGTATCCACTTGGGTAAAGAAAGGAACGGCTGTATTGTAAGGCATGGAGCCATAAGAAATCCATTGGATACCTGTCGTTTCTTGTGGTTTATTGGGACGCAATTGTAAAATCGCTGTCTGGCTGGTCCGGTTGATCCCGATCGTCCGGAAGGTCCGCTGACTCACGTGATCTCCTTCAGGGCCATAAGGATCGTAGATAGTGTCTTGGTAGTGGTTGCTCAAGACATATTTGACATCTTCAATCGTCACCTTGCGATAAGGTTTTTGACACCAAGGGATCTCGAAGCTCCGTGGATCCTGCTCGATTTCAGGATTGAGGAAACGCTGGATGGCCCAAGCCCGCGGTGTATTGTAGTGACGGTCCTTGTCTTTTTGGCTACCAAAGGCATAGCGTGGATTAAAGCCTTTCCCTTCTTGATCCAGAATCAAATGGTGCTCTGTGACAAAACGTTCAAGATCCGGGTCACAAAGAAACTCATCTGGATTGCCAAATTCAAAATAATCACTTCCCAGCTGGTTCGGGTTGGTCACATAGGCATCATCAGGGACACGGCGCGCCATCCAGTGGTGACCTCCGATGGTTTCCAACCACCAGATTTCATTCACATCTGAAATCGCAATCCCATTAGACTCATAAGTTCCATACTCTTCTAAGATCTTCCCGAGACGCAAGACCCCTTCGCGGGCTGTCTTGACATAAGGCAAGACCAAGGTCAGCATGTCTTCCTCACCGATGCCACTCTCTACAAGAGGATCTGCCCCTAGCACACGGCTATTGGTCGTAATGGTCTCTGTCTCACTCATGGCTACATTATAGACATTGATCCCAGCTTCTCCCCAGATCCCGTCTTTAGGAATGGCATCTGGAACCGCTGTATAGCGAACTGGATTATCTGGTAATTCGATTTCAAAAGTTGATAAAACCGACTTGTAATGACGCGGTTGATCTTCCGGTTTGACCACGATCAATTTCTTGGGCGTAAAAACGCCATTTTGAGAATCCTCTGTTCGTGCTACAATGGTCGAACCATCATAGCTAGCATTTTTTCCGACTAAAATCGTTGTACACGAATCTGCACTTTCACGTTTACGCATGCGTATCCTCCCAAATCATTCATTGCCTCTATTATAGCACTTTTAAAAGGAAGGACCTACTGAAAATCCGATTTGAAAACGGATCGTTTTCAATTTCTTTTAATCCGGTTCATTATGTAAAATTTAAAAAAACCTAGCTGATAAACAGCTAGGATTTAGATTGAAGAAAAAGTTATCTTAGAAACTTTCCTTAGGTGAGCACGGACGTCAGCGAACTTCGAAGAAGTTCCATGACTAATTATTGAGCCTAAGGTCTCAATAATTCCGAGTGAGACTGGGACAAAAGTCCTAGCCTCTTAATTGTTTTTGGATTGTCGAGCAAGACGCAGTGGTTGAGTGGGCTCTACTACGCTGATTTCATCAGCTTTTACAGCCCTACTTAACTTTGCGGAGGTGGGACGACGAAATCGAATTTTAACGAATTACCGATTTCTGTCCCACTCTCACTTTTCTCACGGCGGAAAGTTTCGGTATTTTCTTTATTCATTTTAAAAATGGGACAGATTTATATTTTTTTGCAGAATTTCTTAACTTATTTTTCTTTTTAAAAATTTAGTCTACGTTCTAAACCCTAGCTAATGAAAAGCTAGGGCTTAACTTAGCCTTTAAACGTGACAATGGTTGCGCCGCTTCCACCTGCATTTTGTGGGGCATATTCAAAACTCTTGACGTGCTTGTTGCGGCGGAGGTATTTGGTCACCCCTTCACGGATGACCCCTGTCCCGATCCCGTGGATGATATCGACTTGGGCCATGTTGTTGAGCAGGGCCTGATCGATAAAACCATCTAGCTCTTGCATGGCCTCTTCATAGCGTTTCCCACGGAGGTCCAGACGCGCTCTCGGACCGCTCGTGTTTGAGCGCTTGACGACATTCACCTGGCGTTTCTTAGGTTGAGCCGCCTCTTTTTCAACCTTGATAAGGTTGAATTCTTTTTCTTCCAAGGTCATCTTGATCAAGCCGACTTGCGCCTCCCAGCGTCCATCTTTGAGTTGCTTGACTAGGGTTCCACGTTGGCCATAGCTGATAACCAGGATCTCATCTCCTACCTTAGGAGCACGCGCCTTCTTGGCTTTTTTCAAGACCTTATTTTTAGAAAGATCGACGGTCTCAGGAGCTAGTTTTTTCAACTGAGCCTTGGCCTCAATGATCTCATGTGGTTTCAACTGGGATTTAGCATGAAGACCTTGAAGGATGCGGTCACTCTCTGAAAGTGCCATGTCCACAATTTCCTTGGCTTCTTCTCTTGCCTTATTTAGCTCTGTTTCCCTCTCCCGAGTCAGTTCATTATAGAGTTTTCGAAGAGCGCGATTGAATTTGAGATTTTCTTGCTCCACTTCTTGAATGGTATCCAAGCGCTTGCGACTTTCTAAGGTCTGCGCCTCCAGTTTTTCAATAATCTGATTGACATCATTATCCGTATTGGTCATCTTCATGGCATCCTGGATAATGGTCTCAGACAAGCCCAAACGGCGGGCAATTTCAAAGGCATTGGAGCGTCCAGGAACTCCTTGCATGAAGCGATAGGTCGGACGCAGACTCGCTGTATCAAATTCCATACTAGCATTTTGCACCCCAGCAGTCTCAATCCCGTAGGCCTTGAGCTCTGGATAGTGGGTCGTCGCCATGGTCTTAATCCCACGTAAACGCAGGTCTTCTAGGATAGCAATAGCAAGGCCAGCCCCCTCTTGAGGATCGGTTCCAGCCCCCAACTCATCCAGAAGGATCAAGGAGGCGGTATCCACTTGATTCAAGATAGATACGATATTGGTCATATGGCTGGAGAAGGTCGACAAGCTCTGCTCGATCGATTGTTCATCTCCAATATCTGCAAAGACTTGTGAGAAGATGCCCACACGACTACCTGGATCCGCTAGGATGGGAAGACCAGACTGGGCCATAATTTGCGCTAGTCCCAGCGTTTTTAGCATGATGGTTTTCCCCCCTGTATTGGGACCGGTAATCACGATTTCTGTCAGGTCCTCGGTAAAATGCAGGTCATTCGCGACAGCATTTTCAATCAAGGGATGACGTAGTTGCAAGAGCTGAATAGAGCGATTGCTGCTAACCTCTGGTACCACTGCCTTACAATCGCGCATAAACCGATACTTGGCCTTGATCAAGTCTAAGTGACCGATAATCCAAGCGTTATTTGCAATCTCTGCTGCGTGAGGGCGCAGGGTGTCAGACAATTCCTCCAGAATCTGAATGATTTCATACCGTTCATCGGCTCGATGGTTGGCGATTTCTTCATTAAGATTGACGACTGACCGGGGCTCGATATAAACGGTATTCCCGCTGGCTGAGATATCGTGGACCACCCCTGCAATCCGGTTGCGATAGGTATTTTTTACGGGTAGAACATTGCGGCCATTCCGACTAGCAATCACAGCATCCGCTAACATATCGGCCTTGCTTTTCAGCAGGTCTTGTAGAATCTCTCTAACCTGGTGTTCATTTTCCTGGATTCGGCGACGGATTTTGGCCAATTTTTCACTGGCAAAAGACTCGACAAAACCTCCTTCGTTGATAGCTTGAAGCCCACCTTGTAGGCGAGGAAGATCCACCAAATTGTCAAAGAGGCGATTGAGGCTTTCCAGACGGACATTTTCCAAGTTGTCGTAGAAATCCTTGAGCTCATGTGTCACCCGAAGGACAGCTTTTAGCGCTAGTAATTCATCAATATTGAGGGATGCCTCCATCTCCAAACGCTTGGCCACTGGACGAACATCTTGAATGGTCGACACGGCAAAACGAGGCTCTTCCAAGAGGATCTGCTCCATATCTTCTAGCTCCATAAAGGCCGTTTCGATGCTTTCTTTTTTATCAGTTGGAGTAAGGGCTGCTAGCTCCATCTCCCCTTGTTCTGTCTGTAGATAGGGTTCAAAGAGTTGCTTGACCTTGTCAAACTCCAGAATATCTAAGATTTTTTTATTCATATTTCTCCTACAAAAAAAGTGAGCGTCCTTCCTTGAATCGGACTTGTCTCACTCCTTTCTTCATTTTTGCTCCTTAAGCTCCGATAATCGCAGTCACCCACAAGTTGTGGAACAGACTGGAACTGATCGGGGTATGAAGGATGATAAAGCGGATCAATCCACTTGCATTGAGTCTATTTTGGATGGAAGCCATGGGAACCGTTGAGAGGACAGTCAAGCCCATTTGAATGACCAAAAGAGTTATCACGACGGCGATCACCCCCGCTCCAATTTGATACTTGCGATCCTCCAGTTTTTCTGGCTGGGGTACCAAGTGCATAAAGATCCCGATCACACGACCAATCAGGTAGATCATCGCAAAAATCAACACATAAGCTAAACCTGCATAAAAGATGTCATCTAATTGAAATAGGTAGCGGTTGGCATAAAAATAATTCACCGATTGCTGGGTGGGACTCGAAAAAGGCACCCATAGAGACAACACCTTGGCCAGTCCCTTGTAGCTGCCACCTGCAATCAAGAGGGCCACTAAGGTCACTAGAAAGTAATAGGACTGGAGGATAATCCCTCTTGCATAGCCAATATAAAAGCTCCATGCCAAAATCAATAAGATTAAGAAAGTTAACATGTATCTCCTCTTATTTGGATGATTTATCCTTTAAGTCGTCTAAAGCCTTGCGACGAAAATCATCTAATTCTTTTTCTTTGTCATCAAACTCAATCTCGCGATTCAGTTGCATGGACAAACTGTTTACTGCCAATAAGATCGCGATGGTTTCATCATCTGCCTCTGGCATTTGTTCCTTAATTGCTTGGTATTTTTCTTTCGCAACACGTTCGACTTCTTCCATAAACAAATTATCATGGTTGGTTGTTAAAGTGAGCGCTTTGTTTCCAAATGTAAATTTATATCTATTTAAGCTCGCCATAAAAATCACCTCACGGTATTATACCAAAAAAGGCTAGCTTTGTCAGTAGCAAAGCCCCTCTTCACAGGGATTTTCCAGTGGATTCTTTCTTTCTTTTTGCTCCCTCTCTCCTTGAATTTGTGGTACAATAGTGGTTATGGAAAGTATGACACTCACTCCAACACAGGAGCAAATCCTTGATTTTGTCCATACCTATCGCAACTCTCTCTCTCAAAGCAAGAACCCTCATATGGATTATTTCTTTCGACTAGAGGGAGCGACCGTTTCGATCTACAAGTCTGGAAAAGTCTTGCTTCAGGGCAATGACCTTACTCCTTACTTGGCCTTTTTCGGGCAAGATGCTGGAAACCCTAAAGGTTCTACTACTTCATCTGCAGGACAAGATTTAGCCATGATCGGAACCGACGAGGTCGGAAACGGCTCTTATTTTGGTGGACTCACCGTCGTTGCATCCTTTGTCACACCTGACCAGCACGACTGGCTCAAAAAGCTCGGTGTGGGGGATTCAAAAACCTTGGATGATCGAAAAATTCAGCAATTGGCTCCTCTCCTTGAGGAAAACATCCAGCACCAAGCACTCTTATTGTCTCCAAAGAAGTACAATGAAGTCATTGCTTCTGGCTACAATGCGGTTTCGGTCAAAGTGGCCCTGCACAACCAGGCTATCTATCTTCTATTAAATAAAGGAGTCCAAGCAGAGCGAATTGTGATCGATGCCTTTACGACGGCTAAAAACTACCAAAAATACGTGAAAGCTGAAAAAAATCAGGTCACTCAAGACATTGAGTTGGAAGAAAAAGCAGAAGGTAAGTATTTAGCGGTTGCAGTTAGTTCCATCATCGCCCGCAATCTCTTCCTTCAAAATCTGGAAGATCTGGGCAAGGAACTGGGCTTTAATCTCCCTAGTGGAGCAGGAGCGAAGTCAGACCAAGTCGCTGCTAAATTGCTTCAGACCTACGGGATGAAGGCTCTGGATTATTGTGCCAAACTCCATTTTAAAAACACAGAAAAAGCAAAGAAATTACTAGAAAGATAAGTTATGTCAAAAAGAAGTTCAAAACAGTCATCTAGCTCACCAGTGGTGAGATTCCTTAAAGAATGGGGCCTCTTCAGCATCATCGTTGGTCTCATCATCGCCTCTCGCATCTACCTCTGGGCTCCGGTCAAGGTGGACGGCCATTCGATGGATCCGACCCTGGCTGATAGCGAGTACCTCCTTGTGGTCAACCACCTCTCAATTGATCGTTTCGACATTGTCGTTGCTAGTGAAAAAGACGACGACGGCAAAACCAAGGACATCGTCAAGCGGGTCATCGGTCTTCCTGGAGATACCATTCAGTACGACAACGATACCCTCTACATCAATGGGAAAAAGACCAATGAGCCCTATTTGAAAGACTACATCGCTCGTTTCAAAAAAGATAAATTGCAATCAACATACACTGGAAAAGGGTTCGAAGAAAATGGAGAACTCTTCCGCCAATTGGCCAATACAGCCCAAGCTTTTACAGTAGACAAGGATGGCAATCCTAAATTTACCTTGAAGTTGCTCGACGATGAATACCTCCTACTTGGAGATGACCGGATCGTTTCAAAAGATAGCCGTCAAGTCGGAGCTTTCAAGAAAGAACAAATCAAAGGACAAGCCGTCTTTAGACTATGGCCGATCTACCCTTTCAAAACTTATTAGTATAGATTAACAGACTGAGGCTGAGACAAGTATGTCCCAGCCTCGCTTTATAAAAAAGGAAAGAAATGATGGAATATTATTTTTCTGGTACTATTGAGCGCATTATTTTTGAAAATCCTAGCAGTTTTTTTCGAATCCTCTTGCTCGACATCAGCGATACCGATGCCGAAGATTTTGATGATTTTGAGATTATTGTGACAGGAACCATGGCAGATATCATGGAAGGCGAAGACTACACCTTCTGGGGTGAGCTGGTCCATCATCCTAAATACGGAGAGCAGCTCAAAATCAGTCGCTATGAACGTGCCAAACCCTCTAGCAAGGGCTTGGTGAAATATTTTTCCAGCGATCACTTTAAAGGAATTGGTCTCAAAACAGCCCAAAAAATCGTGGACCTCTATGGGGACGATACCATTGACAAAATTTTGGAGGCCCCTGAAAAATTAGAAGGAATCACAGGTCTCTCCAAGAAAAACCGCCTGGCTTTTGTGGAAAAACTCCGTCAGAATTACGGAACGGAGCGCATTCTCGCCCAACTAGCCAACTATGGCATTCCCAATAAATTGGCCTTTCAGATCCAGGATTTCTACAAGGAAGAAACCCTCCAGATCGTGGAGCAACAGCCCTACCGATTGGTGGAAGATATCCAAGGCATGGGCTTTAAAATCGCGGACCAACTAGCCGAAGAATTGGGGATTGCAAGTGACGCCCCTGAGCGTTTCCGCGCGGGCCTGATCCACAGCCTTTTTAGCTACTCTATCGAGACTGGAAATACCTTTATCGAAGCCAAGGACCTCCTGCGCTATACCATTGACCTTCTAGAATCCGCTCGTCCAGTAGAATTGGATCCTTCCACTGTCGCCCAAGAATTAGGACGCCTCATCGAGGAAGACAAGGTCCAAAACGTGGACACCAAGATCTTTGACAACAGCCTCTTCTTTGCGGAGGAAGGGATTCGCAGTCATATCGGTCGATTATTGGAAAAAGGAAAGTCGACTTCATTTGACCCTGAGAAAATCAACCAGGCGATTGAGGCGGTTGAAAAAGATCTGGGAATTCGCTACGATGCGATTCAAAAAGAAGCGATTCACCAAGCGATCCAAAACAAGGTCTTTATCCTCACAGGGGGTCCTGGGACAGGAAAGACTACCGTTATCAATGGGATGATCAGTGTCTATGCCCAACTCCACCAGCTGGATCTTCGGAAGAAACAAGACCTGCCGATCCTCTTGGCTGCCCCAACAGGACGGGCAGCTAGACGCATGAATGAGCTGACAGGACTTCCGAGCGCCACCATCCACCGCCATTTGGGGATGACAGGAGATGATGACACCAGCCACTTAGAGGACTATCTGGATGCAGACTTCATCATTGTGGACGAATTTTCCATGGTTGATACCTGGCTGGCTAATCAATTACTCAGCAACATCGCAACAGATACCAAACTCTTGATTGTGGGAGATGCCGACCAATTACCTTCCGTCAGCCCTGGTCAGGTCTTGGCTGATCTCTTGCAGATCCCAAGCATCCCTCAGACCAAACTCGAACATATTTTCCGTCAGAGTGAAGATTCGACCATTGTCTCACTTGCAGGAGACATTCGCCAGGGCAAGCTTCCTCAAGATTTCACAGAACGAAAAGCCGACCGCTCTTATTTCGAAGCCGGAAGCGAACACATCCCTAAGATGATCGAACAGATCACCTCAGCTGCCCTTCGCAGTCAGATCCCGGCTCGAGATATCCAAGTCTTGGCACCTATGTACAAGGGCCAGGCTGGCATTGACAACATCAATACACTCATGCAAGACCTTCTCAATCCAGCTATCAAAGATCAGGTCGTCTTTGACACGCCAGACTGCCAATACCGCGATGGAGACAAGGTTATCCATCTGGTCAATGATGCAGAAAGCAATGTCTTTAATGGAGATATTGGCTACATTACCGATCTTCTCCCCGGAAAATATACAGAATCGAAGCAAGATGAATTGACTATCCAATTTGATGGCAATGAAATCGTCTACCCGCGCAATGAATGGTACAAGATTCGCTTAGCCTATGCGATGAGTATTCACAAATCGCAAGGAAGCGAATTTCCTGTGGTGATTTTACCCATTACCAATCAAAGCCACCGGATGTTGCAGCGTAATTTGATCTATACCGCCATCACGCGCTCAAAGAGCAAGCTGATTCTCTTAGGAGAATACAGCGCCTTTGATTTCGCTACTAAAAATACAGGTACAGCGCGCAAGACCTATTTGGTTGAACGTTTCAAGGACCTGGACGGAGGCGAAGCAACCACAGACTATTCTTCATCCCTTGCAACGGCTTCTGCTACAGTCGAATCTGCACGAAGCAAGGAAGAAACTGTTGAAACGAAAGCAGAGACGTCTAAGCCTACTATCTATCGACTAACAGAAGACAATCTCCACACCATCTCGCCTATGATCGGACTAACAGAAGAAGAGATTGCAGCCTTCTTTGATATCAAAAAAGACGACTAGTGAACAGACTAGTTGTCTTTTTCTTCCTCTACCAGAGGTAGTTCAGTATGATCAACAAAGTTGGTCATGGTGACACCCAAGAGGCGGATTCCTGTATTTATCGATTCGATTTCTTGAAAAATGTGACGCGCTGAACGATTGATGCGCTCAGCATCTCGCGTTGGCTCCGTCAAGGTGATACGCTTGGTCAGGGTGGTAAAGTCTCCATAGCGCACTTTTAAGACCAAAGTTTTTCCTTGCTTGCCGTGTTTTTCCAGCGATTGGGCTACCTTACTGGACAGATTGGCAATTTCTTCTAAAATATCATCTTCAGCATAGAGGAGCTTGCGATAGGTCCGCTCTTTTCCGATCGACTTGCGGATACGATGGCTCTTGACAGGGCTATTATGAATCCCTCGCGCCTTTCGAAAGAGATCATAGCCAAATCGCCCAAACCGATCAATCAAAGTCATCTCCGGGATGGCTAAAAGATCCGCGCCAGTATAGACACCCATCTCATGTAGTCTCTCTACTGTCTTCTTTCCTACTCCATGAAATTTGGCAATGTCCATTTGGCTCAGGAAATCCTTAGCGTCCTCCGGTAAAACCACCGTTAGGCCACGGGGTTTTTGGTAGTCACTTGCCATCTTGGCCAAAAATTTATTATAAGAAACACCCGCTGAAGCTGTGAGATGCAGCTCTTCCCAGATAGCATGCTGAATCAAGCGGGCGATTTTGACAGCTGATTTGCTCTGGATTTTATTTTCCGTCACATCTAGATAGGCTTCATCAATACTCATCGGCTCGATGAGATCTGTATAACGCTTGAAAATCTCACGGACCTGCTCACCTACTTCTCGGTATTTCTCATAATTTCCAGAGATAAAAATGGCTTGAGGACAAAGGTCCAGCGCTTCTTTAGAGCTCATAGCTGAATGAATGCCATATTTCCTTGCTTCATAGTTACAAGTCGAGACCACACCTCTCCCTCCTGACTGACGAGGGTCCTGGCCAATCACGACAGGCTTGCCCTTCAAACTAGGGTTGTCTCTTTCTTCGACGGCAGCAAAAAATGCATCCATATCAATATGAATAATCTTGCGACTGGTATCATTCACTAATGGAAATATCAGCATTTTTCACCCTCCTTTCTTTCTATTATAGGAAGAAAATTTCAGAATTGCAAAAATCGACTCCCCAGAAAACATGAAAATTGATGAAAAACTGTGTTTGTTTTCAAAAATATAGTACAGTATCACAGAGGATTTGAAACTGTATTACAAAAGAATCTGTTGTTTTTCGCAATTCGCCTTTGTGTAACCGATTTCTGTATGGTATACTACTATTGTAAGTGCAACAGATATAGTTGCTAGAAAGACAATAGAGGAAAATAAAAATGGTTGTTAAAACAGTCGTTGAAGCACAAGATATTTTTGACAAAGCCTGGGAAGGCTTCAAAGGTGAAGATTGGAAAGAAAAAGCAAGCGTTTCTCGCTTCGTTCAAGCTAACTACACACCATATGATGGAGATGAAAGCTTCCTAGCTGGTCCAACTGAACGTTCTCTTCACATCAAAAAAATTGTTGAAGAAACAAAAGCTCATTATGAAGAAACTCGTTTCCCATACGATAACCGTCCAACATCTATCGCTGATATCGCAGCTGGATATATCGACAAAGAAAACGAAGTCATCTTCGGTATCCAAAATGATGAATTGTTCAAATTGAACTTCATGCCTCGTGGTGGTATCCGTATGGCGGAAACTACTTTGAAAGAAAATGGATACGAACCAGATCCTGCAGTTCATGAAATCTTCACAAAATACGTTACAACTGTAAACGACGGTATCTTCCGCGCTTACACTTCTAACATCCGTCGTGCTCGTCACGCTCACACTGTAACTGGTCTTCCAGATGCTTACTCTCGTGGACGTATCATCGGGGTTTATGCTCGTTTGGCTCTTTATGGTGCTGACTACTTGATGGCTGAAAAAGCAAACGACTGGAACTCTATTACTGAAATCGATGAAGAATCAATCCGTCTTCGTGAAGAAGTAAACCTTCAATACCAAGCACTTCAAGAAGTTGTTAAATTGGGTGACCTTTATGGTGTAGACGTACGTCGTCCTGCCTTCGATACAAAAGAAGCGATCCAATGGACAAACATCGCCTTCATGGCTGTCTGCCGTGTGATCAACGGTGCTGCTACTTCTCTTGGACGTGTGCCAATCGTTTTGGATATCTACGCTGAACGTGACTTGGCTCGTGGTACATTTACTGAATCAGAAATCCAAGAATTCGTTGACGATTTCGTTATGAAATTGCGTACTGTTAAATTTGCTCGTACAAAAGCTTACGACCAATTGTACTCAGGTGACCCAACCTTCATCACAACTTCTATGGCTGGTATGGGTAACGACGGACGTCACCGTGTTACTAAGATGGACTACCGTTTCTTGAACACTTTGGACAACATCGGTAACTCTCCAGAACCAAACTTGACAGTTCTTTGGACTGACAAATTGCCATATAGCTTCCGTCGCTACTGTATGCACATGAGCCACAAACACTCTTCTATCCAATACGAAGGTGTAACAACAATGGCGAAAGACGGATACGGTGAAATGAGCTGTATCTCATGTTGTGTATCTCCACTTGACCCAGAAAACGAAGAACAACGCCACAACATCCAATACTTCGGTGCTCGTGTTAACGTGCTTAAAGCTCTTCTTACTGGTTTGAACGGTGGTTACGACGATGTTCATAAAGACTACAAAGTATTTGATATCGATCCAATCCGTGACGAAGTTCTTGAATTCGAATCTGTTAAAGCAAACTTCGAAAAATCTCTTGACTGGTTGACAGACACTTACGTAGATGCTTTGAACATCATCCACTACATGACTGATAAGTACAACTACGAAGCTGTTCAAATGGCCTTCTTGCCAACTCACCAACGCGCTAACATGGGATTCGGTATCTGTGGATTTGCCAATACTGTTGATACATTGTCAGCAATCAAATACGCTACTGTTAAACCAATCCGTGACGAAGATGGCTACATCTACGACTACGAAACAATCGGTGAATACCCACGTTGGGGTGAAGATGACCCACGTTCTAACGAATTGGCAGAATGGTTGATCGAAGCTTACACTACTCGTCTTCGCAGCCACAAACTTTACAAGAACGCTGAAGCAACTGTTTCACTTCTTACCATCACTTCTAACGTTGCTTACTCTAAACAAACTGGTAACTCACCAGTCCACAAAGGGGTATACCTCAACGAAGATGGTTCTGTGAACTTGTCTAAATTGGAATTCTTCTCACCAGGTGCTAACCCATCTAACAAAGCTAAAGGTGGATGGCTGCAAAACTTGAACTCACTTGCTAGCCTTGACTTTGGTTATGCAGCTGATGGTATCTCACTCACTACTCAAGTTTCACCACGTGCTCTTGGTAAAACTCGTGACGAACAAGTTGATAACTTGGTAACCATCCTTGATGGATACTTCGAAAACGGTGGACAACACGTTAACTTGAACGTTATGGACTTGAACGATGTTTACGAAAAGATCATGTCAGGTGAAGACGTAATCGTACGTATCTCTGGATACTGTGTAAACACTAAATACCTCACTCCAGAACAAAAAACTGAATTGACACAACGTGTCTTCCACGAAGTTCTTTCAATGGATGATGCCTTGAACTAAGATTCAAATAGATCTTAAAAAACCAGTCGGAAACGGCTGGTTTTTTTCATCCCCATCGCAAGAGTATTCTGAATTTTGAAAGAGTTTAAGAGCTTACTATATAGGGTTTGACAGCGCTTTCTCCGAGTGTTATAGTAGAGCTGTAAATAAGATAGAAGGGGTGATCCTATGTTTTTAACATTTATTTTCGCTATTATTTGGCTCTTTATCCTGATTGCACTGATCTTTTTAGCAACCCTTCTCGTCCAGGATAGCACCGTGCAGCACCACCACCCGAGTTAACGAATGATAAGCCTAAACAATAGCTATTCTAAACGAATTCAGAAAGGATAAGAAACAAACTAGAATTGTCAAATTTTAGTTCTGTCTCTCGTCCTTTTTTGCTATAATAGAAACAGATTATTTAGTAAGAAGGAAATTATGGAAGAGTCAAAACAGATCAACCAAGTGATCGACGTCCTGATGTTAGCTGGAACCCTCCTGATAGAGAGCGGTTCTGAGATTCACCGGGTCGAAGATACCATGATCCGGATCGCCCATTCACAGGGAATCGTCGATTGCAATGTTTTAGCGATGCCAGTCGCTATTTTCTTTTCAATTGAGAATGCCAATGTCACGCGCATGAAACGGATCTTGCGGACCAATTACAATATCGAAAAGGTCTGTGATGTCAATCAGATCTCTCGTCAACTCGTCTCTGGAGAGATCGATCTCGAGCAAGCCTACCAGGCCCTGAGCGAGTTGAAAATGAAGCGCGTTCCTTATACCAATCTCCAGTTGACCATTGCGGCAACCCTCAGTGCTCCTTTCTTCTCCATCATGTTTGGAGGAAATTTCTATGATGCGATTGGAGCAGGTATTGCGACTGTCTTTGCCTTTGCTTTTTCTCTTGTCGTTGAGAAATACGTTCGCATTTCTTTTGCCACTGCCTTTGCGGCCGCCTTTGTCTTTGGTTTTTTGGCCCATATCTGGACGCGCTATAGTGGTTTTCCTTCCAATACCGATCTCATTATCGCAGGCTGTGTCATGCCCTTCGTTCCTGGAATCGCTATGACCAATGCCGTCCGCGATCTGATGAATTACCACCTCAACTCTGGGATGAGCAAACTCTTTGAGACTCTTCTCATTACTCTTGCACTTGGTGCCGGTACAACCGTTGCCCTCGTCCTTATGAAATAAAATCATGAACCTAACTGAATTTTTAATCCAAGCGGTGGCCAGTTTGATTGCCATCATCACCTTTTTAATTGTCCTAAATGTGCAGCGCTCCATGTTGATTCCTGGAGGAATCCTCGGTATGGGCATCTGGCTACTTTACTATATCCTGAAAGGGCCTACCAATGTCATCGTTGCAACCTTTATCGCCGCCATTGTCGGCTCCTGTATCAGTCAGATTTTAAGTATTATTCTCAAGACGCCTGTCGTGGTCTTTATGTTGTCCATTCTAGCCCCATTGGTTCCTGGATATATTTCCTATCGAACCACTTCCTTCTTTGTCAGTGGGCAATATCGCCAGGCAGTAACCAGCGTGACACTGGTGGTTATTCTTGCCTTGGTGATCTCCATCGGGATGGCTAGTGGATCTGTCGTTTTGAAACTCTACCATTCTTATCAACGCCATCAAAAAAGAAAAATGACCAATGCCAACTAGCATTGGTTTTTCAAAACTTATCTATGTAATCGCTTGTATTTTTGTTTAAAAGGAGTACAATGATAGTGAAATAACAAATCCTTTAAAGTATGTGAGGTGCTGTATGATGCTAAACAAGTATATCAAGTATCTTCCTTGGATGATCCTAGGAACCCTCTCCTCCTATCTATTAGCAACTGATTATGCCCGCAATTCATTTGACTTGTTCTATCTGACCTTGAACTTTACGATTGTGTACATCGCTTTAATCGTCTTCTACGAAAAAGTTCTAAGAGACAAATGCAAAGAACTCTTCATACGAATCATGAGTAATCCTAAAAAAGATAAGCAAGGATAAGAGTTGAAAAGCCATCTGAGGATGGCTTTTTCTTATAGATTCTCTATTTTTCTTTGAAACATTGCAAAATCGGTCCCGAGAATGATTTCCTTGCTGATCTAGCTTTTTCAAGGGAGTTTTACCCTTAAATATGGTAAAATAGTAACGAAATATACTAGTAGATATCAAATAAAAAAGAGGTTAAGAATGACAATTGGGATTGATAAGATTGGTTTTGCGACGAGCCCTTATGTCTTGCGTTTAGAAGATTTGGCTACTGCTCGTGATACTGATCCCGAAAAACTGAGCAAGGGTCTTCTCTTAAAAGAACAAAGTGTTGCACCGATCACAGAAGACATCGTCACATTGGCTGCTACTGCAGCAGATGATATTTTAACAGACGAAGATAAAGAAGCAATCGACATGGTGATTCTTGCGACAGAATCTGGAATTGACCAGAGTAAGGCTGCTGCTGTGTTCGTCCATGGCTTACTAGACATCCAACCTTTCGCTCGTTCTTTTGAGATGAAAGAAGCCTGCTATGCTGCAACTGCTGCCTTGGATTATGCTAAACTCCATGTTGAAAAATTCCCACAGAGTAAGGTTTTGGTTATTGCCAGTGACATTGCTAAATACGGAATTGGGACTCCTGGTGAACCAACACAGGGGGCTGGAGCGGTTGCCATGCTAATCAGCCAAAATCCTCGTATTCTATCTTTTAACGATGATAATGTTGCCCAAACACGCGATGTCATGGATTTTTGGCGTCCAAATTACGCGACAACTCCCTTCGTGAATGGGATTTATTCAACGCAACAATATCTAGATTCTCTGAAAACAACCTGGGCGGAATACCAGAAACGGACTGGCCTTGCCTTGACAGACTTTGCGGCTATCTGTTTCCACTTGCCTTATCCGAAATTAGCTCTCAAGGGCTTGAAAAAAATCCTGGATAAGTCAGTGTCAGAAGAGAAAAAAGATCAATTACAATACAACTTTGATCAATCGATTCTATACAGCCAACGCGTGGGAAATATCTACACTGGATCTCTTTTCCTAGGCTTGCTGTCACTACTGGAAAATCAACCCCAACTCAAAGCTGGGGACCGAATCGCCCTCTTTAGCTATGGAAGTGGAGCGGTTTCTGAGATCTTTAGTGCCAATCTCGTTCCTGGTTTTGAGCAACTCTTAGATCACAAACGCATGGAAAAACTGGACCAACGTACGGTTCTTAGTGTTGCTGACTACGAACGACTCTTTTATGAGGAAGTAGATCTAGATCCTAGTGGCAATCAAGTGTTTGAGCCTGCTACGCATCAAACTTTTGCGTTGACAGAGATCAAGGAACACCAACGCACTTACCAGAAAGTAGAAAAATAATGGCACGATTACCAGGTTTTGCAAAACTTTCTCCCACAGAACGCATAGAGGCCTTACTGAAGGAAGGCCTCTTAACTTGGGATGAAGCACAGATCTTAAAAGAACAAAAGGGACTCCCCCTTTCTATTGCAGATCAATTGACGGAAAATGTCTTGTCGACTTTTGACTTGCCTTTTAGCCTCGCTCCTTATTTCCTGATCAATGGTCGTGATTATGTCCTTCCCATGGTCACAGAAGAACCATCCGTGGTCGCGGCTGCCAGCTTTGCGGCCAAGCTCATCCAACGTTCAGGCGGCTTCACCACCCAGGTGCACCAGCGCCAAATGATTGGCGAGATTGCTCTGACGGATGTTGAAGACGTAGAAGTTGCTAGCAAGCGCATCCTAGAAGACAAGGAAACCCTTCTTCAGCTGGCTAATAAAGCCTATCCTTCTATCGTTAAGCGTGGAGGTGGAGCGAGAGATCTTTGGGTCGAAAACAAGGGAGACTTTCTTATTGTTTACTTGGCCGTCGATCCCAAAGAAGCCATGGGGGCCAATATGCTCAACACAATGCTGGAAGCTCTGACCGATCGAATCCAGGAACTCTCTGGTGGTCAGGCCTTGATGGCAATTTTATCCAACTTGGCCACTCGCTCTTTGGTGAGTGCACGATGTGCCATCGATTTTAAAGCACTGAGTCGAAATCCTGAGGAAGCCATTGAGATTGCCCACCGGATGGAGTTAGCCAGCCAACTGGCTCAAGTGGATCCTTACCGAGCAGCCACTCATAACAAGGGAATTTTTAACGGGATTGATGCTCTGGTCCTTGCGACAGGTAATGACTGGCGGGCCATCGAAGCAGGAGCCCATGCCTATGCTGCACAAAGTGGTTCTTACAAGGGCTTGAGTCACTGGACAAGTCAGCCGAAAGAGAAAAAACTCTATGGAGAGATCACCCTACCAATGCCGGTTGCGACAAAAGGAGGCTCGATTGGCCTCAACCCAACGGTTCAAGTCAGCCACCGTTTTCTAGGAGAGCCTTCTGCTATTGAATTAGCGGGTATCATCGCTTCGCTCGGTTTGGCGCAGAATTTCGCGGCCCTCAAAGCCCTTGTCACCACAGGAATTCAAGCAGGACATATGAAACTCCAAGCACGCTCCCTAGCCCTTCTAGCAGGAGCTAAGGAAGAGGAAGTTCCCCGATTGGTCAGCCAACTCCTTGAAAATAAACCCTTTAACTTAGAAAAGGTACAAACACTCTTACAAGAATTGAGAAAATGAAAGAACTAAGACCCACGTCTTAGTTCTTTTGTGTTTGAAAAAATTTTCTTATTGTTTTAAAAATGGCAACTCGGGATGTTTCTTGGTATAGAGCACCACTTCGATAAAGGTTCCTACTTGGACGGCAAAGAGCAGTCCGACGAGAAAATTAATCCGATGGTCTGTTTCATAAAACGGAGAGTTCCATAAGAAGTGATTGGCTACTGTCGAGAGAACACACCAGAGCCCAAAGAGTTTTTCCTTTTGCTGGGTCACTTGAGACAACAAGAGGAAGATACCAACGGATACAACAGCTGTATAGAGGGCATGTGAAGCTAATCCACCAGAGATCCGGTTAATGGCCTCAGTAACCGCGGCTAATTGGCTGGTTTTCGTTTGGCGGGCAACGTACCCTAAATCCTCAATGATTTGAAAACCAAAGCCAGATCCCAAGCCTGCAATTAGAATCGCTTTTAGATCTTTCTTGCCAACCATCAAGACAACCCAAAAGGCAACCAGAGCCTTAAAGAATTCCTCTGAAAATGGGGCTGTCAAGGCATCGGTCCACTTGTTAAAGACAGTGGCATCCTTGATCACATGGCTATTCATAATATCAATTAAGCTATTGCCTGAAAAGCTCAACCAGCCTGCTACGAAGGCTCCTCCAAACATGGCAATCCATAAGACATAAGTTGGGACAGTCAACTGCTTGGCCAATCGTTTTGAAAAGAGATAGAGCGGAATAATAATAGCAGCTAAGACAGACAAGTTTAAGACCAAATCTCTGCCGGCAGACTGGCTAAATTCTTGTTGAGAAAGATGACCGAGTTCAAACTCCAAGCCAATTCCTGCAAACAGTAGAAAAAGATAGATTGAGGCTCTTTGAATTTTAGTCATCTTGTTTTCCTCCCTTTTGTTTCTTTGAGCGAATCAGGTAGATCACAATCGCTAGAAGGGTTGCCCCGAACAAGCCTGCTGCTAAAATGTAATCATAGTCAAAATCAACGAGATCAATCTTCTCTTCATAAGTAGCATCTTCTTCGTCATCTAGATCCTGCAGGGCACTTTTTCCGTGTTCATCTGCTACCTTTTGTTCTGCTTCTTTTCTGATTTCTTGCAAGCGTTCGAAGGTTTTCTCAGCTCTTGCCAAGCTTTCCTCTGTTGACTTCTCACTCGCTTCTTCAGGCTGAGAAGCAAGGGCAATTTGTTCCTTATCACTCAGATCTTGTTCGACCATCCACTGAGACTCCAATCGTTCCATTTCAGTACGAATCGCCCCATCTTCGAATAAATCTGGATATTTGGCCACAAGGTCATTGATTCTTGAAATAGTCCAATACCAAGAGCGATCATTGTAATGATCCCCTAATTCTTGGTAGGCTTGATAGGTGTTGAGAATATTGCCATAGTAGGGTAGGTATGGAGCATTTCGTGGACTACCCATCGACAGCCACATGGTGCCTCCACCTGCACTCGCTGGGACATCGTCTTTCAGTTGGAAAATATGGGCCTCCATGACATTTGGATTGGAAATAGGGTATTTATAAACTTCATCAAACTCCCCTTTTTTCGGAATGCCTTTTCCATCCAGCTCCATTTGATCCTGTGGTTTATATTTGGTTCCTTCCAAACGATTGCGTTGGAGATTCATGGCATCGCGGAGGGTTAATTTTCGATCGGTTGTATGAAGAAGGTCAAAGGACGCATCGTCATATTTAACAGGAGAGCTTGGGTCTAGCGATTTGATTCCCGACCAAACCCGAGAGCGATCTGCTTCTTGCAAAGGAGGATTATAGGATTGAGAAACGTGGAATTTTCCGTCCACTTCCTTATAGCTATTGGCTTCTTTGGCGACTTTTTCAAGATCTTTTGAGGCGATCGTGCGTTCGGTATCCGATAGATCGACATGCCCTAAGAAGAAGGTATTTGGAAAGACCGCAAACCGATCCTCTGGGAAGAGAATCGCTGCATATTGGTGACCAGATAGGATTTCCATATACCAGACGCCTTCTTTATCGGCAATGGTCACAATATTTCCTTCTGCAGCGCCTTTTTCTTCGACGATTTTAGCAATGAGTTCAACCCCTTCTCTTGCGGTTTTCACACTTGGGAGAACGATACTGGTCAAGCCCGATTCTGCGAGGCCATCCTTGACATAGGGATCCACCTTTTGGATCTTGTCATTTGCTGAAGCAGATACAGTGGCAGAAATGGAAACCCCATATTCGTTGAATCCTGCTTCGTCAAAAATTCCCTGATCAGGGGTGACATCTGGGACCGCTGTATACTTATAGCTAATCTCAGGCAAGGGATATTGAAAACCGTTGGCAGCATCTTCAAAGATGGCTCCTTTTTTATTGTAGACACGCTCTCTAACCACAAAATTTTTATTATGGTTGGGCTCTAAATCTTCGGTACGCCCTACCAAGGTCGAACCGTCGGCAGTCAATTTCTTCCCGATGATGAACCCTGTACAAGCCTCAACAGGTTGAGCAATCAACAAAAGCGGAAGCAAGGCTGCTACAGCTGATCGAAAATAGTGCTTCTTCATCCTAAACTCCTTTTTAAAAATGTTTTTCCTTATTTAGTATACTCTTTTACAAGCCTATTTTGCAAGCGATTCCAGCAACCGTAAACGATTCGTAAACTATCAGAATTTTTGAGGAGAACACTTTTTCAAAAAAAAGAAAAAATTGGCTTATTTTGTCAATCCTAAACGAATAGGAACTAATTTTTAAGTAAAATAAGTTAAGTGATTCTTCAAAGAACTATAAAAGAGTTCTAATTTTCAAAATGAATCATAATATACGAAAACTTTCCGCCGTGAGAAAAGTGCCTGAAACGTTTTTGTTTCAGGCACTCGGGAGTTTTGAAACCTTAGGTTCAAAACTAAGTCATGGAACTTCGTAGAAGTTCGCTGACGTCCGTACTCACCTAAGGAAAGTTTCTAAAATGATTTTTCTTCATTTTTTCTGTTGCTGAGCTTGCCATAATTTTCCATAGAGGAGATAGTCGACTTCACGGACCTCTTTCAGGTTCTGACAACCGAGCGCACAAAGGAGCAATCTGAGGTCTTCTTTCCAGCCTTGGACAATGGCGATTACTTCTTCAATACTCTTAGTCTCTACCATCTCAAGAAAAACGCGGGAAAGTCCTACGCCACGTGCTCCAAGGACCAAGGCCTTGACCATATCAAGAGGATGACGGATGCCCCCACTTGCGAGGACCTCAACCTGATCCATCTGATCCTGTAACTGTAAGAGACACTGCGCAGTTGATTGTCCCCAATCATCCAGATAAGCGCGATTGCCACCACGACGATTCTCAATATAGGCAAAACTAGTTCCACCACGACCAGAAATATCGACGGTTTTGATCCCAGCATCTAGCGCAGCCTGAACTGTTTTGGGATCCATACCAAAGCCGACTTCCTTCAGGACTACAGGTACTGGAAAGCCCTGCCCATAGCTCTTGAGATGGTCTTTCCAAGTGTGGAAACTCCGCTCCCCTTCAGGCATGAGCAACTCTTGCATCAGATTCACATGGACTTGAAGAAAGAGAGGTTGTAGCTCTTCCACTGTTCGCAAGCCCAGATCTGGCTCTTTATCGATGCCAATGTTGGTTGCTAAAAGAAGATGAGGATGGTCTTTTTTGACCGCATACGATTGATCGTTCGGATCCTTCAGCCCTGCGCTGTAAGAGCCAGTCACAAAGAGAAGCCCACAGGCTTCGGCTACTGCTGCCAACTTTTGATTGATCTCTTTGGCTCGTTTACTCCCGCCTGTCATGGCATTGATGTAAAAAGGAAACTCCCAATCACGCCCTGCGAAATGGGTTGTCAAATCAATCTCCGCTAGATCCACAAGGGGGAGGGATCGGTGAATCAGCTCGATCTCATCAAAGCTATTATAGGAGGAGCTTTGCTCCAAGGCATAACGAATATGCTGGTCTTTTCGATTTTCGCTCACGAATCTCCCATCCTTTCTTGGTAAATGACTTCAATATTCTTTTTCTTCCAGCGCTTTATCAAGATCTGAGTCTCAACTGGATCAAAACTAAGGGCGATCCCACAGTCGCCTCCTCCAGCACCACTGGATTTGGCACAGGCAAAAAGGTCCTCTGTCGATTCTTGTAGCTCTTTTAGAGCTGGGGTATAGATCAAAGGGTTCAAAGACTTTAGGTTCTTATCGGCGCGTTTGATACTGGTCTTAATGTCCTTTTGGTTCCCTTCACGGAGGCCTTTTTCAAGATTCTTCACTGCGCTCTGGCTCTCCTGAAGAAATTCTTCCTTGATCGCTCCCTTGACCTGGCGGATCAAATCACTTGAAATCGCTGGTTCCTTGGTCCAACCAACCAGAAAATCATAAGAGATGGCTGGCTGGATCGAGCATATCTGGTAGTCCCAATCCAGGACTAAAACTTGTGAAAGAGGCTGAGAAGTCAAGACTTCATGCAACCAAGCCCGATCAAAGGATTGGTAATAAATCAAGTCCTCGTAAGCGATACAAGCCAAATCGCCCATGGAACCATTGTCCCCTCTTTGCACCAAGACCACTGCTGCTAGTCGAAAGAGCAGATCCGGATGTAGGTCTAACTCATACAGAGCAGCCATGGCCTTGATCACGAGCAAGACCACACTTCCGCTGGAACCAATCCCATACTTTTTCCCCTCTTCGCCCAGTGTTCCTCTAAGGTGAAGATCAAAGGGTTTAGGGGCTATCCCCTGATCTTTCAGCCACTCTTCCATGAGCTGAATGGTCTCTTGAATCAAGGCGTAGTCCTTATTTGGGGTCAAATCCACCTGGTAACCAAAGAGATCTGAGGCTAGCTGATAGCTTCTAGATTCTTGGATGGTAGCTGATAGATAAATAGGAATAAACTGAATCACAGCTCCATAACCAGGTGTTAGCACCGCGTATTCTCCAGCTAGATAGAGCTTGCCTCCAGTCTGTACCTGATACTTAGTCTTCATCTTGAGGGTCCTTTGTCTTAGATACGATGGTCCGATAGCGGGCATCAAATAAAGGCACCAGCTGATCCAAGTCTTCTTCTAAACAGAGGACTTTAACATTTGGCCCTGCATCCATGGTAAAGTAACAAGCATGGCCTGCTGCGCGAAGCTCACGGACAAAGTCCATAGCTTTGTGGCTTTCTTCTGTCAAGTAGCTAAAGGCTGGAGTGGCTGTTCTAGTCGTCGCATGCATAGCAAGGGCATTGCGCTCTGTCAGCTGACCGACCTGTTCAAAATTATTGCCAGCTAGATAGTCCAGCATATCCTTATAATCTTGTCTAGACTCTTCGATCCATTCTTTGAAATTAGTCGAAGTCTCCATGCAGCGTTTCATCCCTTCCCGGCTGGAAACGGGCTTTTGCTTGTCATTGAGAACCAGCATGATCATAGCCAGTTTCAGGTCTGTTTTAACCTTATAAATCTCTCCACTTTCTTTGTCCCAGGCCACTAAAGGGCCAAAGAAAGACCGTGAAGAGGAACCCGAAGCAAACTTGGCTTTTTGAGCTAATTCCTCCTGGCTCAAGCCCAAATCATAGTACTGATTGCAAGCCTTGACGAGAGCAGAGAGCCCACTCGAGCTAGAGGACAAGCCTGCTGCGGTTGGCATGTTGTTGCTGGTATCCACTCGAACAAATCCCGCTTCATTTGCTGGCTTCAAGCCATCAATCACAGCTCCAATTTTGGCTTGCTCAGCTGGATTTTGGAAATCCCCATCGATGTAAAATTCATGCGCAGTCGCATCTGCTGGTAAGGGAGAGAGACTGGTCTCTGTATACATATTTTCTAAGGTCAACGAAATCGAACTGGTCGAAGGGACCATCTGTTTGGCATCTTCTTTTCCCCAGTATTTGATAATCGCGATATTGGCATAGGACTTAGCCTTTACAGGTTTTCGATCCATGTATGGTGCGCTCCTTCTTTTTCTAATGCATGGGCAATGGTTGCTGCTTCACGAGAATCCTTGACGAGGGCAATCACACAGCCACCAAGACCGCCTCCGCTCATTTTAGCGCCTAAGGCCCCATTTTCAAGGGCAACGGCGACCAGATGGTCTGCTTTTTCACAGCTGACACCGACGGCTCTCAAGTGCTCATGGCAAGTAGTCAAAGCCTGTCCTAGGTTCGTTAGATCATTCATTTTCAGAGCCTCTTCCACCTGCTGGGTCAACTGACCAATCTCATGGAAATGGGACAAAACTTCCTGCCCCCTGGCTTCAACCTTTTGAATCGCCTCACGGGTATTGCCGTGAATTCCCGTATCCGCAATCACCAAGCTCGCTTTTATACCCAGCTCTAGCGGGTAAAAGCCGACATTCCGGATGAATTTAATGGCTTGATCACTCAAACAAGTCTTGGCATCGAGCCCGCTTGGATTCATATGGGCAATGGTTTCTGCTCGATTGACCAGGATTTCTAAGGTCTCATCATCCAGCTCCTCTTGATAATAGTCAAAAACTGCACGAATAGCTGCGATACTGACCGCCGCAGAGGACCCCATCCCCCGTTTTTCCGGTACCATAGACTGAATCCGGCAGCGAATCCGGGCCTCACGAATCCCGAGGTGCTCAAGAGACGCAAAAACCGCCATGGACAAGGTGTCGTCTTCAAACAAAACCCATGGACTGTCTGCCGGGATGATCTGGCAGATCACTTCGATATGATGGAGTGGCAGCGCAATAGCCGGATAACCATAGACCACCGCATGCTCTCCAATTAAGATAATTTTACTATGCGCCCTTCCGACGCCTATCTCTTTGTTCATATTCATCTCGCTCTATTAAGGTCATTACTATTTTAATATAAATCAGCCAAAAAAGCGATGCTTTTGAAGGAAATCCAACCTAAGACGGAGTTGAGTTCTATCTGACAGACCGTAAAAGGCCAGGATCCATCATCCTAGCCTTCCATTTCTATTTTTCAAATTCTTGTTTGATCAAGTCCATCAAAGAGTTGCGGTCGAGGATCCATTGGGCCCGTTCGTCCTTCTCATAGGTCCGGTTGGACAAAAAGATCACCGCTTCCTGCCTCTTTCGATTGTACATGATGAAGGTTCCAGTATAGCCCGTATGATCTAACCAGTCCCCCTCTAGATTCCATCCGAGAGCGCGGGTCTTGCCCTCTTCACGCGCAAAATTCTGAGACAAGTCACGCGCAAAATCCTCCTTCAGATAACGCTCTAAGAAGCGCTCTAGATCAGCAACAGTTGAAAAAAGTCCAGCACTTCCCGCATGACGACCCAATACTCTCGCTTTGGGATCATGAACACTTCCAGAAGCCACTCCACGGACCGTTGGCACCGCCTTTTCGACCGGTCCAAACCGTGTCTCCGTCATCTTCCAAGGTGTAAAAATCAGCTCTTCAAATAAGCGATCCAAGGGCTGGCGAAACCTGTCTTCTAACCAAAAGCCCAGCAGAAGAAAATTGACGTCGGTGTAATGAAAACTCTTGTCTTCTTTTAACTGCAAATTTTCAAGAGCTGTTTTCAACTGTCTCGCATCCAATTGATCCCGGTTGGGGATAAAAGGATCGAGCCCAGAAGTATGGGTCAAGAGTTCCCGGATGGTCGTCTTCTCATGAGCAAAACGCGGGTAAAGCTCTTTAAAGGGGCGATCAAGCGCAAGCTCCCCTTTCGCATACAAAAAGGCACAGATGGTAGCAACTCCGACGACCTTACTGACACTAGCCAAATCATAGACCAGGTCAGCCACTACTGGCTCTCCTTTTTCAGGATCCGCTAGTCCCAGATAGTGCTCACTCCACTGACCATCGCGGTAAAGCGCAAGAGAGGCACCTGGATAGATGCCTTCTTGGATTTGTTCGGTAATTTTTTCGATGATTGCATTCACGCTCATCACTCCATTCTTATTCTTCATAAGAAATATGGACCTGATCTTGATTGGCTTCAAACCAGAGTTCGATCTGGCTTGGATCCTTGGCAATCAAGAAAGTTCCCTTACGGTGCACAAAATCGACAGTTTCTCCTAAGCTTTCTTTCAAGTCTTCCACATCAAAAGATGCCAATTCGACCTTGATCATGCTCAAATCCCAAGTAACCTTGTTCTCAACTTGGAGATCTTTTCCTTGGGCTTCTTGTAAATGGATAAAGTGGGCCAAAGCTGGCAAGTTGCTATAGAACTTCTCAGCCTCAGCAAGATCGGCCACATTGACCTCAAGAAAGTCCACATCAAAGCTGGTCAAACCTTTGAAATCTTCTGGAAGCTCAACAAGAGGCGCTTTCTCCAAAGGTTCTAGGCTTTCAAGATTTTCTTCCGCATGCACGAAAATGGTATCTCCTTGAGGAGACACAACTTCAAAGGCGCGACCATTAGCTCCTTGGTAAAGGGCGCTTGTCTCTGGCTGGCGGGCCAACAAATAATCAATTTCTTGAGCTTGTGCCACTTTCACCACGATGCGACCCAATTTCTTTGGACCTTCGACCTTACGCGAACGCATACTCGGTGACTCTTCTAAGACGATTTTTTCTACTTTTGAGGCATCTCCTAAAGACAGGAGAGCTCCTTCTTCCACTAATACTTTCATTCCCAATGTCTCTTCATAAAAGCGTTGATTGACATTTCGGTTATTCACTTTCAAGACTGGGATCACTCTTACGATCTGATTTGCTGTCATACTTTCCTCCAAGCACTTTTTATTGTAAAAGATTTTCTGGCTTTTTACAAGAAATCTTGTGCAAAAAAGACAGATTTTTCAAAAATAAAAATCTGTCTTTCTTTTTTTAGTATACTGTTCGTGTATGGACCCGCCCGTTTGGAGCTTCAAATTCGTATTCTAAGTAATCCTGATAGGTCCCTGGTGCAATCACTCCACGCACATCTAATACAGCCGTTCCTGCCTGTCCCACAATGGAATCTGCTAACAGGCAGCAATTAGTAGACAGAACAAAGTAAGATTTAAAACGCGAAGAAGTAAATTTATATAGCTCAGCCCCTAAATCATATTTCAATTTGTAAGCGTAGGTCGGCTGACCGTCTTCCAGTAACCTCCTAGGTGGATCCCAAGGTTCTAACAACTGATCAATTTCAGCTAGACGCTTCTCTACTGCCTGATTCTCTTCTTCGGTAAGGGATAGGCTGTAGCCAAACAGCGTCTTTTGACTCTCTTTTTTACATAGTTCGATGTATGGTTCCTTATCCACTTTAAACAGTACGCCATCCCCAATCGTCCCAAATAGACGCTCTGAAAAGGGATCGTAACTTCCGTAAGAAATGACCTTCCCCTGATAACAAATATCTACATGCCCAATCGCTCCAAATAAGTTGCTGTCAGAAGTATGAACCAAAATTTCTAATTCCCTTGCCTCTTCTTCTTTTTTCACCAATCGATAAGGGCCTGTGTGTCCCGCCGAGCTCCCTTTTTGAAGAAACTGGTTAAACCGTTTTAACTCCTTAGCAGGGATAAAGGCTGCAAAGATAACCGGTAGGCTAATACGAAAGCGACGTTTTAACTCTTGGCCTTGTTGGTCTTTGTCAAATAAAATACCATCTCGAATATTAGAAATCCCCAACAAGACCAGATAAGCCCCCAAGAGGATAAATTGGAAGTGCCCATCTGAACCAGGTTCCAAGACAGTTGCTAGACCAAGCCCACCGTTTAAAAGCGCATCCCATAAATAGAGCCAGCCTCCTTTTACCCGATTGGCCTTATAAAGCCAAAATGTGATCCCATAGACAATGGCACTCCCCAACTGATATGCCCCTAAACAAATCACAACTAAGTTTACGGGCAGACTACTCAGTCGATTCAACCAGATCAACGCAAGTGAAAGAAAAATAAACCAAATAGAGTGGCTATAGGAAATAGACTTGCTACGTAACAAAAAGCGAAGAAGAAAGCTTCCTAGTCCATCAACTAAAAAGTAAATGGCTAATAGATCCAAGGAAAATTTGGTGAAACCAACGCCGTTTCGAAAAATGAGAATCCCAAAAATGACGGCAAGAACCCCAAACAATAAGGTCCGTCTTCTTGCAACTTGTTCAAAAGATATTTTTTTCAATATTCCTTCTCCTTATAGACGAAAGGTCTTTAGACAAATACTATTTTATCAAGTATAATATAAGAAGTAAAGAAAAAAGAAACTGATAAAAGGAGCAGTCTATGAAATACAATCAATATAGCTATCTATCTGTTGACCAAAAAGACATTCTTAAGGAACTAAAAGAAATTGGGTTTGACCTTCCCACCCACCTCCCAGAAAAAGAACTGTTTGAATGGTTTGTCCGCAAGGTTTACTTCACCTATAAAGATACAGATTATCCCCTCTCTAACCTAGTGGTGGATTCTAAAACAGACTTTTTAACGTATATCCAATCTGACTGCGAATGGTCTCCGAACATTTTTTACACAGTAGCCCTCCAATTACTCGGTTTCCGCTATTTTATTGATTTTGAAGATACGGATAGCTTCTTGAAAGAAGTCCAATTTCCGATTGAGTATGGAAACTTGGTAGAAAACCTCTATCACCTTCTCAATACTCGAACAGTAAAAGGAAATTTACTCATCGATCAGTTGGTCAGCGATGGCTTGATTCCTGAAGATAACCAGTATCACTATTTTAACGGCAAGAGCCTCGCAACCTTTACGAGCCATGATGCCATCCGCGAGGTCGTCTATGTGGAAAGTCGGGTCGATACCGACAAAGATGGTCTGCCAGACTTGGTCAAGGTCAGCATTATCCGTCCTCGCTATGAAGGCAAGATTCCAGCTGTTATGACCGCAAGTCCTTATCACCAAGGGACCAACGATAAGGCCAGCGACAAGGCCCTCTACAATATGAATGTCGACCTCGAGGTCAAAGAACCTCATACCATTCAAGTAGAAGTACCTCAATTAGAATTGGTGGATCCTGTCGGTTCAGCTGAGCTAGTCGATGAAGCTGAAGAAACTCTCACCCATATCAATTCCAGCTATACCCTCAACGACTACCTCCTTCCACGCGGCTACGCTAATCTCTACGTATCTGGAGTGGGGACAAAAGATTCGCAAGGCTTGATGACCAATGGAAATTACCAACAAATCGAAGCCTACAAGAACGTTATCGACTGGCTCAATGGCCGTTGCCGGGCCTTTACAGATCACACACGCAAACGCCAAGTCAAAGCTGATTGGTCTAATGGAAAGGTCGCAACCACCGGGATCTCTTACCTTGGAACCATGTCTAACGGCCTTGCGACCACAGGTGTGGACGGTCTTGAAGTCATCATTGCAGAGGCTGGGATCTCTTCTTGGTACAACTACTACCGCGAAAACGGCCTCGTGACAAGTCCTGGTGGCTATCCAGGTGAAGATTTCGATTCCCTTGCCGAATTGACCTACTCGCGCAACCTTCTAGGTGGAGACTATTTGCACCATAATGCAGCCCACCAAGCCGATCTAGACATCGTGAAAAAAGAGCTGGACCGCGCTTCTGGAGACTACAATCAATTCTGGCACGACCGCAATTATCTCTTACATGCTGATCAGGTGAAGGCTGAGGTGGTCTTCACTCATGGTTCGCAAGACTGGAACGTGAAACCTCTTCACGTCTTTAATATGTTCCAGGCTCTTCCAACAAGCATCAAGAAACACCTCTTCTATCACAATGGTGCCCATGTCTATCTCAACAACTGGCAATCCATTGACTTCCGCGAAAGCATGAACGCCCTCCTCTCTAAAAAATTGCTGGGCTACGATTCAAGCTATGAATTGCCTACTGTCATCTGGCAGGACAATACAGGAGAACAAAGTTGGACTTCCTTGGATGATTTTGGCAACCAAACAAATCAGCGGACCTTCCTACTCGGAGACGGTGAAAAAGTCATCCAAAACCGCTATGCGACGGAAGATTACGAGCGCTATGGCAAGGCTTATCCGACCTTCTTAACGGACCTCTACCAGGATAAGGCGCAACAGGTGACCATTGATCTTCCAATCGAAGAAGACCTACACCTCAATGGGAAAGCTCGCCTTCACCTGCGACTTTACTCCAGCACCAATAAAGGCCTGCTTTCAGCCCAACTCTTAGAGCTTGGAAGCAAGAAATACCTCCAACCCTATCCTGCTGTCTTGTCGGTCCGTACGCTGGATAACGGTCGCTACCATATGCTAGACAATTTGACTGAGTTGCCTTTCAAAGAAGCTGGCCAACGAGTCATTTCTAAAGGTTATCTCAACCTCCAAAATCGTCATGACCTCTTAGAGGTTGAGGCTGTGACGCCAGGCGAGTGGATGGAATTTGACTTTGATCTTCAACCAACCATCTACAAGCTCGAAAAAGGAGCGACCCTTCGCCTGGTCCTTTACACAACGGACTTTGAAATCACTGTGCGCGATCAAACCGATTACCAACTGACCATTGATTTAGCACAATCCAGCCTCCATCTTCCTGAAATGACAGAGACCCGCTAATCGTGGTCTCAAGGCTTGCCCTTACTCGGCTTCATTTGACAGCTTAGCCTACTTATGTTACTATCTAATAGAGTATTTCATAGAAAAAGATATTAGAGGAAGTTATGGCGATTGAAAAAACTGTCAGCGAAATTGCTGAAATTTTAGGAGTCAGCCGCCAGGCGGTCAATAACCGTGTCAAGGCGCTGGCTCCAGAAGATACACAAAAAAACGAAAAAGGGGTTACCGTTGTAACCCGTAGTGGCTTGATCAAGCTCGAAGAAATCTACAAAAAAACTATTTTTGAAGATGAGCCAGTCAGCGATGATGTGAAGCAACGCGAATTGATGGAAATTTTAGTGGATGAAAAAAATGCTGAAATCGTCCGTCTTTACGAGCAACTCAAAGCCAAAGACGAGCAACTCGCTAAGAAAGATGAACAGTTGCGCGTGAAAGACGTTCAAATTGCTGAAAAAGACAAGCAATTGGACCAACAACAACAATTGACTTTACAAGCAATGAATGACCGCGACACCTTGAAACTTGAACTCGAACAAGCCAATGAAAAAGTTCAAGAGCAAGAAAGCAAAGGTTTCTGGGCACGCGTTTTCCGTCGATAATCTGGGGCTGGATCCTACCAGTCCCTTTTCTTTTCTACCACAGGAGATTTTCCATGAAAGCAATAGAAGATTATATCGCCTTCGATCTCGAATTTAACCAATACGAAGGTGCCTATCAGATCATCCAGGTGTCTGCCGTGCGTTTCACGGACGGTAAAGAAGTCGACCACTACGACTCCTACGTCTACACCGATAAGCCTCTAAAAAGCTTTATTAACGGCCTCACTGGCATAACCCAGGACAAGATCCAAAATGCTCCACAACTAGAGCAGGTCCTAAGCGAATTCAAGGCCTTCGTTGGAGACCGGCCCTTGATCGGATACAACGCCAAAAAAAGCGACCTTCCCATCCTGCTTGAAAATGGCTTGGATCTAGAAGACCAGTACGCTGTCGATGTCTTTGACGAGGCTTTCGAACGTCGTCCATCTGACCTTCATGGCATTAAAAATCTCCAACTCCACACCGTTGCAGCATTTCTAGGAGTCGCAGGAAGATCGCACGATAGCCTAGAAGACGCCCGCATGACAGCTCTTGTCTACCAACAATTCCTCGAATTTGATCAAGGACGCACCCTCCTTGAAGAACAAGAGAACTTCTCCACCAACCCCTTCGGAGGCTTGGACTTATCCGGATTTTTTGATGAATAAAAAGGCTCAAAACTGAGCAGTACTCCTAGAGTTAGATGTTTTCATATCTTTCTTTGGGGGTGCTTTTTATTTCATTTCTGTAAAGATTGACTAAAGTAAATTTTCATCAGACAGATAGGTAGAGTATTTTCAAAAGTCTCAACTTAAAATGATAATTATTAAGAATTTAATTATTTCTAATTTTTTGAATATTCATTGACCAGACTTATTTTTAGA